>JANNEH010000139.1:0-27465 GCA_031378405.1 Synechococcales cyanobacterium OTE_75_metabat_409 | reverse complement strand
GCGATCGCACCGAATAGGGGTAGTCGATCATGGGTACAAATGGTCACAAAGTACAAACCATTCTGAGAATAGTCGTATCCCCGCAAGCGAATCGATCGACGATGATGAATTTTTGGATTATATGCCACAGCCCAATTAGACCCCAAATGCAGATATCAAATCACATCCATTGTACCCATAAATTAAATAAAACCAATGGTAGGGGCGCATCGCTTGCGCCCCTACCATTGGTATCATCAGATTCAATGATTTTTATCGAATACCGCGATCGGCATTACAACCCATGAATTTCGTAAAAATGTTCGATCGACCCCAACCCCAATGGTAGGGGCGCATCGCTTGCGCCCCGTCATTGGTATCATCAGATTCAATAATTTTCATCGAATATCGCGATCGATATTACGACCCATGAATTTCGTAAAATGATCGATCGCTTTGTTTATCATTGGTGGGGCGCAAGCAATGCGCCCCTACCCAATGATCGATCGGGTTCAATAAATTCAATGATTTTTATCGAATACCGCGATCGGCATTACAACCCATGAATTTCGTAAAATGATCGATCGACCCCAAAACCAATGGTAGGGGCGCATCGCTTGCGCCCCGTCATTGGTAACATTGAATTCAACAAATTCTATATTTTCCATCGAATATTGCGATCGATATTACGACCCATGAATTTCGTAAAATGATCGATCGCCTTGTCTATCATTGGTGGGGCGCAAGCGATGCGCCCCTACCCAACGATTTATCGGGTTTGACAAATTCAATGATTTTCATCGAATGCTGCATGGTTTCTTTGATTAATTTGGGACGATCGAGAAGCTAGGTTTGGTGGGCTAGGGTAATCTTCGGCGAACCTACCAATTAACCTAGCCCGGTTTTATTTTTGGGCATAGTTACTTACGCCACAGGAAAGAAGTTTGGAATCCTAATGTACGCTCTCTAGATTCCCATCTAGAAACTCTGACGGCTAGGAGTACTCGCCGAAACAGCCACTACCCGCAGACCGACATTGTTGTTACGGTCAGACGCAGCATTGTTGTTGCGATTGGCAGACCGGCAGTTCCTAGCATTATTGTTCCAAGAACCAACAACTTGAGGCGGAGATTGGGGGACTGCCTGTTGAGGTACCGGTACCACCTGTGGCTGAATCGGTGGAATTGAGACTACTGGTGGTTGTAGGCTCATAGTCGCCAATAGCTGATCAACTGCCGCCTTAGCCATCTGAGCATTGGCAAACCGATCGACATGACGAACCGCCACCATCCGATTCAACATCTGAGCCACCAGCACACTCACCGATCGCTTATCTTGCCACTTGAACTCAGAGGTCACATCATCCAATAAATGATAGGGATGAATACCCGTCAAACATTGCAAACCGATCGCCCCCACTGCATAAATATCACTGGCAAGTTGCGGTTTCCCAATACCCTGCTCTCCTGGTGTATAGCCCGGTGTCCCAATGCCGATCGTCTGCGACACTACAAAAGTAGTAGCTTGGCGCACAGCCTTCACCGCCCCAAAATCAATCAAAACCAACTTCTGGTTACTGGCGCGGCGAATAATATTATCCGGCTTGAGATCACGATGAATCACATTCTGATCGTGGACTTTTACTAAACCCGCCAAAAGATCCTGCAAAATTTCCAGCATCTTTTGCTCAGATAATTGACGACCACCCAACTCCTGAGTCAGTGTTGTTCCAGCAATATACTCTTGTACTAAATAGAATTCGCTCTGTACTTCAAAATAAGCATAGAGCGTGGGAATGCGATCCGTACTTTCTCCTAACCTAGCCAATGTCATGGCTTCAGCTTCAAAAAGTCGTCTGGCAATCTCTAACTCTCCGGGTGCATTACTTTGGGGCTTTAGGTGCTTGACCACCACTTGGCGTTGAATCGGATAGTCAGGATTCTCGTCAATAGCCAAATAAGTCTCCCCAAAACCTCCAGCCGCCAAAGCTTTCTCAATGCGATAACGGTTACGCAGCAGATCTCCGGGATTCATGGCAAAGCTAGGGAATTGAGATTACCCAAATATTTTAGCCTGTTGGTGTGGTCGATCGGTTTAAAATGGAGTTGACAACTGTGAAAAAAAATGTTTGGCAGATAAAATCATGGCTTTTACTGACTTCAAATCGGCAGACGAGGTGCAAAAAGCTTACCAGGTCAGGTATGTGGAAAAAGATTTCATTACATTTACACCTAAAAGTTTGCCAGAATATTTTGTCCGAGAGTTTGAGTTCGATCGAGAAAATTTTGATGTTTTCAGCTCGGAGGCTTCGCGCTGTGAGGCGGTAATTTATCCGATTTTGCGCGAGGCTTGCAAAGGTTTTATTGATGATTACTCACTCTGGAGCCATAAGTCGATCACCGCAGATGCCATTTTGACCGGTACACCAGATTATGTAGTTGCCAAACGATCACTACTCGGCAAGAATGTATTAGACTTTCCGCTGGTTGTGGTAGCAGAGGCCAATCAAAATGATTTTGGGCGGGGTTGGGGTCAATGTTTGGCAGAGATGATTGCGGCACAACGACTCAATGGCAATGAGAAGTTGGCGGTCTATGGCATCGTAACTGATGGAGAAATCTGGCAGTTTGGCAGGCTGATAGCAGCAGTATTCACTAAAAATATTGCGAGGGTTAGCATCGATCGGCTGAACGAGGTTTATGGAGCTGTATTTGGTTTAATTGAGCTTTCGGTGACTCAAAAGAATGAATAACACCTTTACAGAAGTGGTCAGTAAAATGGAGAACAATAATGGCTCGGACAGGATATACTTTGCCGGTTTTTGCAGTGGCGGCGGCGAAAGCGGCATTGCTCTGTGCCCGAGGCCAATTTGTAGGTGATACAGTTACTTTAGAGCTACTGCCAGAAGAAACTGAAATTCCGATCGAACAATGTGCCCCACTCTCACCCCAATCTGCCTTAGCAATTACCCGCAGCGATCCCGGCGACAACCTAGACCTGACTCGGAACACCCCCATCTGGGCAAAAGTAGAACTACAGCTCCGTAGTGATAACGGCGATCCAATTATTTTAGAAGCTGGTGCAGGACTAGGACGGAGCCTCGAAGGCACTCCAGCGATTTATAGTTATGCCAAAAAATTATTTGAAGCCAATTTATTACCCCTGATTTCTAGCAACCACACAGCTCACATCACAATCATTTTGCCTGAGGGTAAAAAGCTGGCCAGCCGTACCTCCAACGCTGCTTTTGGGATTATTGATGGACTGTCGTTATTGGGCACTAGCGGCATCTCCAAACCCCTATCGACTGAAGAACATTTGGATAGTCTCCGGCAGACTTTGATCGATCGAGCCACTCAAACTAAGAACCTGATATTTTGCATCGGCAGCAATGGAATGCAGGTAGCCGATCGAGCTGGCATTGATCCCCAACAAATCATTCAAACCGGCAACTGGATTGGAGCTATGCTCTTAGAAGCTGCTCGTCAGGAAGTAAAATCGGTGTTGCTATTGGGCTATCAAGGCAAACTGATCAAGCTAGCTGGCGGGATCTTTAATACCTCTAGTCACCTGGCAGACGCTAAACTAGAAATTCTCAGTGCTGCTTTCATTCAAGTCGGCGGCGATGCTACTGGAGCTAAGCAAATCTTAGCTGCCAAAACTGCTGATGCTGCCCAGCGAGTAATTCAAGAGCAAGGCCAAGAGAGCGCTGTCTTTACTTATTTGATAGAGCTGATCAACACCAAAGCGATCGCCTATGTGAGCAAGTATGCTGATCGAGCCATGCTAATCGAGACAGTATTGTTCGATCGACAGGGAAAAATTATTGTGGGCGAGGAAAAACTAACATGTCGATCGTAATAGCCGGAGAACGCAGTGGCAGCGGCAAAACTACCGTCACACTCGCTCTGTTGGCGGCACTGACTGCGCGGGGCGATCGAGTTCAGTCTTTTAAAGTAGGGCCAGATTATATTGACCCCATGTTTCATGCCTATGTCACTGGGCGACCTTGCTATAACCTTGACCCAGTATTGACCAGCTTGGAATATTTACGTCCCTGTGTGGCCAGACATACCCAGAATGCTGATGTGGCTGTGATAGAAGGAGTAATGGGTTTATTTGATGGGGCAGTAGATCCACCGGGAGCCGGGAGTACTGCCGAGGTGGCTCGGCAACTGAAATTACCAATTTTATTGGTGGTAAATTGTCAGAGTATGTCTCATTCGATCGCTGCTTTGGTCAAGGGTTTCACTAGTTTTGATTCCAACTTGCCGATCGCCGGGGTGGTGCTAAACAAAGTAGGCAGTGATCGACATTTGGAAATTCTCACGACTGCCCTGAAACCCACCCATATCCCTATCTTAGGAGTATTTCGCCGGGAAGATGCCATTAGTTTGCCTGATCGACATTTGGGTTTGGTGCCTACCAATGAACTACCAGAGCTACGAGAAATCGTCGATCGGCTGGCAATGCTGGGGGAAAAGTGTTTTGACTGGCAGATGCTTCAGCCCTTGCTAGCGGCTATGCCAGAACAGGCGATGGAGTATTCGGTGATGCCCAAGGTTACTTCGATCGCGGTGGCCAAAGATGCCGCTTTTAGCTTTTATTATGCCGAAAACCTAGAGCTACTGGAATCTTTGGGTGCAGAGCTGGTCTACTGGAGTCCGCTCACAGACCAAGTAGTACCCGATACTCAAGGACTATATTTTGGTGGCGGTTTTCCAGAAATGTTTGCGGCTGAATTAGCTGCCAATGTCTCGGCCAGAGTATCGCTGTTGAGCAAGATCCAGGCCGGTACACCGACTTACGGTGAATGTGGTGGTTTGATGTATCTCACTCAATCTGTGATTGATTTTGAGGGTTGTAGTTATCCGATGGTGGGTGCTTTGCCGACTACAGCAGTCATGGGTCAGGGGTTAACGTTGGGCTATCGGTTGGCGGTAGCGCAAGCCAATACCCCATTGGTTGTCCAAGGAGAGGTGGTCAAAGGTCATGAATTTCATCGATCGACCTTGAGTACCCATGCTCCCAACCCCCTTTTTCAGATGCAGCGGAGTACAGCTCTCCCCCTCAACCCAGAACTGATCGAAGGTTGGCATCTACCTAGCCTTCATGCTTCCTATCTCCATCTCCATTGGGGCTGCACCCCGCAAATTCCGCAGCGATTTATTCAAAGCTGTGTTGATAGCATTGCTGAAACAAACAGCCGATCGCTCTTAGCAGCCTTATAATTCAGAAAAGACATCGCCCGTCCTCGATTATTATTGGTACACCCTCCATGCCCGCAGTCAACGATTGCCCCACAGCCACCTTCGACCTCAATGAGTCTCTCGATAAAGTAGTAGATGCTTGCGTTCACTGTGGGTTTTGCCTCTCCACCTGCCCCAGCTACCGAGTCCTCGGCAACGAGAACGATTCCCCACGGGGGCGAATTTACTTAATGGATGCCCTCAATAAAGAAGACGGCGACGAACGTCAAATTCCTTTATCGCCCGCTACCGTTTCCCATTTTGATAGCTGCCTGGGCTGTTTAGCTTGTGTCACCATTTGTCCCTCCGGTGTCCGCTACGACCAACTTATTGCCGCCACCAGACCTCAGATCGAGAGTCAGCATCAGCGACCTGTATTAGAAAAAATCTATCGCCAGTTGATTTTCAGCCTATTTCCTTACCCCGATCGATTACGACTGTTACTCTGGCCGCTGTTGGTCTATCGCCAATCTGGCCTGCAGAAACTAGTCCGCAGTACCAAATTATTACCCAAGGTTTCACCCCATTTAGCAGCGATGGAAAGCGTCTTACCAGCTTTCACCGCTGCCGACTTAACCGTGACTTTTCCCGAAAAAATCTCAGCTACTGCAACTCCCCTCCCCGATGCTAAAAAACATTACCGAGTGGGGATGATTTTAGGTTGTGTACAAAGATTATTTTTCGATCGAGTAAACCAAGCCACTATCAGAGTCTTAACCGCCAACGGCTACGAAGTAATCATTCCCCCCAGCCAAGGCTGCTGTGCTGCTCTCCCTCAACATCAGGGGCAGACCGAGCAAGCCCAGAGTTTAGCCAGACAGATGGTGGATAGTTTCCGGGGTTTGGAATTAGATGCCATTATTATCAATGCAGCGGGTTGTGGTCATACCCTCAAGGAATATGGCGAAATTTTAGCCTCCGATGCAATCTATAAAGGTTTGGGTGAAGAGTTTTCTCATCAGGTGCAAGATATCCAAGAGTTTTTGGCGGCGATCGATTTCATTGCCCCACTCCAAAGCATTACTGATCAGCCATTGGCGGTAGTGTATCAAGATGCTTGCCATTTACTACATGGCCAAAAAATCAGCATTCAACCGCGCGAATTACTGAAACGGATTCCCCAAGTACAACTATTAGAGCCAGTAGATGCTGCGCTTTGTTGTGGTAGCGCGGGTATTTATAATATGCTACAACCAGAGGTGGCCGAGGAGTTAGGTCAACAGAAAGTGACGAATTTGTTGAACACCGGGGCGAGTCTAATTGCTTCGGCGAATCCGGGTTGTAGTTTGCAAATTAGTAAGCATTTGGCGGAGCAAGGCCAAGAGGTGCCAGTTTATCACCCGATCGAGCTGTTAGATATGTCGATCCGGGGAGTCAAACTACCTTAAGATTTTTTTCCTATCCATTGAACTGTATTCACAATCTTGTCTATCTTGTTCTCAAGTTGGGTCAACTCTATTGGGACTTTTTCACATCCAGTATAGTTATCGACGCTCTTCTTCTTGCCTTCAATAACTATAATGGTTTCTGTCGATGCTCCATCAGTAGCAACCATACCACAGCCATCTTCTATTGTTCTATATTTATCTTTAAAATTAAAGAAATTTGCTTCTGCGATCGCTTCTTCCAAGAGTTGGATTTTCGCTTTGTTCAGTGTCGATTGAACTTTACCGGTCACTTTAACGTATTTACGACCATCATAGCTAACTTTTCCATTGGCAAGAACTGTTACAGTGTATACTGGGCAGTGTCCATAACATTCTGTTCTTTCCAATGTTATAGATTTAAATGGGATTTTTGTCGGCAGAGACGGCAAAGTCGAAGTCTTGAGGGGTAGAGCAGATTGCTGTGGCTGAGAATTACAGGCGGTTACAAGCATAATACTAGCGATAGCTACGCCATACTTAATTAATTTCTGATAATTTGCCAATTGATCAAGTTTCATCAGAATCTCCTTTTAATGATTGATCCTTTCAGTATCAGTGAATCCCAAATTTTCGATGATTGTTGATTGATCGATGGATTCATTGGGGAATAATGTCGCCATAGCGGGCGGGCACAAGGCCACGCCCCTACGGCTCGGCGTTTCGTCAGATTTGATTGAATTGATGGATTTTACATTGATATGTAATGACCAGATCGAACCCCAATAAAACCATCACCCGTAGGGGTGCCCTTTATGGGTACCCGCCACCAACCGGGCGGGTACCCACCATCCAAATCGATGAAAAACATCGATCGCTCATCGATTCGAGAATGGATCAATTTTTCTATGATCTACCCTTAGTGTTCAGATTGCAGTTTTGCTGGCAGTACTATTTCTTGGCCATTTAGTTTTTCTGCCAGAGTTTTCAAATGCATAATGCGATAGGGACGTTTACCCCAATAAGACTTGGCCGCAAAACTGGTTTCAGCAACCCCAGTGCTAGTTTGAGCGCCAATAAACTTCAAACCCTGGGGATCGGTAACAATCCCCACATGGTCGGAAGCACCCCGATAGCCAGAAAATACAATCAGATCCCCTGCTTGAGGTGGATTTGCTACCACAAAGCTATTGTCATCTAAATATTCCCGTGCCATCCGATAACTAAAGCCAGGAATCACTTTGCTATAAATCGAAAACACAAAATGCGAACAGTCGATGCCACTGCGACTATCACCGCTATAACGATAGGGCGTACCCTGCCAAGCCTTAGCTTCCGCCACAATGTCTTTTAGCTTCAGATCTGGGTTGGTCGTTGCTGCCCGCACATTGTTTTGGGTGACACTAATAGCCGCCAATAAAACTAAAGCAGTAGTGAGTATTCTCATCGCTCATCCTTCAGATGCATTTAGTAATATCTTGCCCAGCCAGAGCCGCAAAATTCACGCTGGATACCTAAGCGTCTCGAATTAGTTGCAGCAAGTCATCAGTAGAAATTTTGCCACTCATTTCGGTACCTTCCAGCAAACTGTTGGCCAGATCGCGTTTGTGCTGGTGCAGAGCCACGATTTTGTCTTCGATCGTGTCTTTGGCCACCAAACGATAAATCGTTACCGGTCGCTGCTGCCCAATCCGGTGTGCCCGATCGGAAGCTTGATCTTCCACCGCCGGATTCCACCAAGGATCGAGGTGAATCACGTAATCTGCTGCGGTCAGGTTTAAACCTGTGCCCCCGGCCTTCAGACTGATCAAAAATACATCTCCCTCACCCGACTGGAAGGCATCCACCCGTCTTTTGCGCTCTTTAGCTGGCGTGCTGCCATCTAAATATTGGTAAGAGATTTTTTGCTCATCTAAGTAAGCCCGCACAATACTCAAATGATCTACAAATTGGCTGAAGACCAGCGCTTTGTGGCCGTTATCTAGCAATTCTGTGACAGTTTCGCCAAACAATTCTAGCTTAGAGCTACTCAGATTAATTTCGGGTTTAACTAGCTTGGTATGACAACAGGCACGCCGCAGACGCATAATTTCGGCCAAAACCTGGAGGTGTTTTTGGCCAGCATGGGCTTCGCTGTTGGTGAGTTTCTCCAGGGCTTCGCGGCGCAGGGCTTCATAAAAGAGCTTTTCTTCTTTGCTGAGCTGCACATGCAAAACAATCTCGGTACGGGCAGGAAGTTCAGCCAATACTTGAGCCTTGGTGCGGCGCAGAATAAAGGGTTGAATCAGTTTTTTCAGGCGTTGGCGAGCATCGTGTTCTTGCAGCCGCTCGATCGGGTTGGCGAATTTTTGGTTGAAGTTATCTAAGGAACCCAATAAGCCAGGGTTAATAAACTGGAATAAATTCCATAGCTCGCCCAAATGGTTCTCGATCGGAGTCCCGGTAGTTAACAGCTTAAATTTACCCTGTAACCGCATCGCTGCTTGAGATCTTTTAGTGGCAGCATTTTTAATTGCTTGAGCTTCGTCTAACACAATGGTTTCCCACATTACCTGTGCCAGCATTTCTCCCACTTCTTCTTGTTGTAGTAAGCCATAACTACAGATCAACAAATCTCGGGGTTTCAGGTTATCCAGAGTTTGCTGGCGATCGAACGCACCCAACTGAATTACCCGCAAAGTCGGGGCGAATTTTTCCACTTCTCCTAGCCAGTTGGTACAGACCGAAGTTGGTGCCAAAATGAGGGTTGGCCCACCTTTGGCGCGGTTCAAAATCAAGGCCAGAGCCTGTAAGGTTTTACCCAAACCCATGTCATCGGCCAAACAGGCTCCCACTCCCCAATGAGCCAACTGTGACAGCCAACGAAAACCATCTAGTTGATAATCTCGCAATTCGGCTTGCAGGGTAGAAGGTAGCTTGGGTTTGAGACTCGGCAACTCTTTCAGCCTATTAACTTGGTCCTGCCATTGTTTATCGGCGACTAAGCCTTCCATGTCTTCAAACAAGTCTTGCATCGCCAAGCCAGCTAAAGGATGAAACCGCAGATTGTCCCCTTGGCGCTGAGAAAAAGTCCGCAGTTCATCTAGTTGTTTACGGAAAGTAGCCGTAAGCGCCAAAAATTCGCCGTTGCCCAAAGGAATAAACCGTCCAGGAGTGGCAGATAACAAGTCCATTAATTGGCGCATATCTAGCACTTGGTCATCACTAATTTGTAATTCGCCACTAGCTTCAAACCAATCTTGCTGGCTATTGATTCGCATTTTGAAGCTATCAACTCCCGCCCGCTGCTTGATCCGCATTTTTTCGCCTTCTGGCCACTCCACAATTGCCCGTGCGTCAGCAGCGCCAGGGGCGCTATCGCCCAGTTCTTGGAGTTCTAAGATTAGCTCTAAGCAAGCTTCGGGGTCAGAGATCAACCACTCACTGTTTTCTGGCTCCCAGTTTTGCAGGGTCGGACAAGCCGTAATCACCACATCAGCTAATAGTCGCTCTTCTGCTAGCGATCGCTGGGTTTGTAAGCGTTCGCCACTGACTTCGGCAATTACACTCACCCCACCCAGACCGGGCTGAAAATAAGGCCCAACTTGATCGAAAGGTCTCACTAGCAGCGCAGCTTTTAAGCCAGTCGTAGCAGGTAATAAATGCACATGAGGCGTAGTAATTGCCTCTACCATGCGGGCATTACTGACTCCGCCACCAATATCGGAATGGACGGTCACAATATTGGCGATGTTCTCGATCGCCGCCAATACCCGATCTTGGGCTTCCGTTGGCACTTCTAGGTTATGGCCAATTAGCTCACTAATTTTGCGATACTCGGGAGTAACTCTAACTATTTTGAGCTTGGTGGGTGTTTCTTTTACCACTACAATACTTTGAGTCTTGTCGGCGCGGGGCGAGATCTGAATCGAAATACCATCGGGAGTTTTTTGCACTAACAGCGCTGGTTCACCACCCACTACTTCGACTCCAATTCCCGGAGAATCTGCCCAAAACAACAAGGGATGACCAACTAAATTGGCGATCGATTCATTCCCAAAAGTATACTCAGTATCACCACCATAGCGGCTATACATATATTCACTTTCAATGCCACTACAAATTCGCAGATCTTGAGCAGTAAAATAGTCAAAGTCCGATGTCTTCAGCAATCTTTTGATGGCGATCGGTCTACCTTTGCTCCATTCACCTTTGGTACTAATTTTTTGTTCGCGCGGCTCTAGGTGACAACTACCTGTGCCATAGAAAGAAATCAACCAAATCAATCGCCGATCTACATTACTAGCTTTGCGATCAGGAGTGGTAATGCCAAAATTAGTCAAAGCGGTGAGGCTCAATTCCCAGGCTTCTTGGGGCCGAATGGCGTCGATCGCTGTGACAATATTAATGTCCTTGCGCATTTCTTCGGTGGCCAGCTTGTAGCGCGGCTGTAATCGCGATAGCAGTTCCAGGCATTCGATCGCCAGCCAATCGTATTCGCTGCCCAGTGCAAACTCATGTAGTGGAATTAAAACACGCGGCAGTACCCGTTTAGCGATATCTTTGTCGGCCCAATATAAGCAGAGTGATAGAATGAAAACTTCGATGCTATTGGCTTCCGGAAAAGTAGGAATACCCGAGTTGATAATAATATCTTTAGCAGTGAGGTCACCAAGTTGCAATTTGAGTACATAAGACAGCCTGCGGGCACTATTTTGCAACCAATGACCATTCTGCTTGGCTACTTGGCTGGCGTATTCTTCAGCTTGTTGGAGTGAGCTGCTTGATCCTTCTCGCAGCAATGCCAAGATAAAAAACAAACCTTCACTGTTATCAAAAAAGCTCTTGCGTTTGCCTGAGACTTTGCGAGAAAAATTCAGTGCCTGGTCAAAGTAATCGATCGCCTGCCGATCGTCACCTTCGAGAAACTTTACCCAGCCCCAATAAGCCAGACTATGAGTACTGAGTTCGAGAGTAGAAATGATCTGGGTAGCCTCGGCCACCCGACCCCGCAGCAAAAGTTGGCCAATTAATAGCCGCCGTCTAAAATCACCTCGGATACCACCATTCACTGCTGTTTCATGGTTTTCGATCAACCATTGCAACACCTCAGAGGTATCGGTGAGCCTAAAGACTGAATCCGAAAAAATGCTGTTTAGGGTAGCTTCCGATAGTTCCGGGGAAAGTTGCTCTAGAGACTCGGGGCTAAAGGGATTATTGAAAATGGAGTTGAGTAAATCGGCCAGATTAAAAGTCCGATCATAACTGTAGTTGTCGTAATCTTGCAGTTGCTTGGCGACAAAAGCCGCATCATTGCGATATAGCCCGAAACGTACTTCGCGCACCAATTCATTGCGGTTGCTAAACTGTCGCCCGCCCCGATAGCCCGTGCGAATGGGAATTGTGCGATCAACAGCGTCGGTAAATCGATCAAATTCTTTCAGCTTGATTGCTTCCCTGGTCAGAACCTCGGTTATTAAGGGGTGGCATTGCGGACCAAGCCCAGTAGACTGCTCTAGTAGCCCCAACTCCACTAACCGATCAAGGTGAAATTTGAGACTAGTAACGTTGAATGCTTTAGTTTCTTTTGGCAGCACCCGATTGATACAGGTGAGAAAATGAGTGCGGCTGATCGGGGTGTATACCACCGAAAACAGGCGCAGAATATATCGATCGATTTCAGTTTGCTTGCTGTATAGCTTCAAGAGTGTATCGCGCAGGCGATCAGAATCTGTTAGGGAGAGGCCATTCATGGAGCTAGGGAGTGAAGGACTTTATGAGCCGATTGACTATTCTAACCCACTCTCCAAATTAAATAAACCACAATTTGAACTTTTACTGTTGATCAACAGCCACTAAGCAAGTCCTATTCTAATTCTCAGAGAAAATTCTATTTTTTGCAATCGGCAGAGGGCGCAACTGCTGTTGCCCCTCTACCCAATCAACTAGCGTGGACAGCGTAGGAGTGGATAACGTCTGCCATTGATTGTACGGTAGCGACCAGTGGGGCGACATCTAGTCGAGCCGCTACAATTTAGAATTGGTAGGCCACCAGCATAGCGACCAGAAGGCCGACAGCCCGCTTCGGCAGCAGGGGCTAAAACCGATAATTCTAATGCCATGAGAGATGTCAAGCTAGATATTACCGCGATCGCTAAATAGCGTAGTGGTTTGTTTTTCATGAATTTACTCCAAATTTCTTTCAATGATCATATGCAAAACAGTTATCTGACCCAGTGCTGATCAATGAAATCAAGCTTTCTGGGCAGTCTAGATAGTAATTTCCTGATGCTTGACGTAATTTTCGATCAAGGCATAGGTGTTGATTTTAAAGTCGTGGATTTGATGTGGCTAGATTGTAGCACAAGAAAAAATACACCTGTCAGCCATATCTAAGCAAAAATTGCTGCTTCAATATTTGCCAGTGCTTCATCTAAATCATCATTAACAATCTGTAAATCGAATTCAGCGGCTGCGGCAATCTCTGATCGAGCTACCGCCAACCTCTGTAAGATAGCGGCTTCAGTATCTTGTGCTCGGGAACGTAGCCGTTCTTCGAGCACTTCCATACTAGGAGGCAAAATAAAAATCCGCAGTGCCTCCGGGAAAATTGTCGCGACTTGTCGCGCACCGACTAGTTCGATTTCTAAAATCATTAAGCCCCCTGCGGTTACTCGATCGCGCACTGGTTGAATGGGGGTGCCATAGTAGTTTCCCGCAAACTCTGCCCACTCTAGCAGTTCACCCGCTTGCATGGCTTGTTCAAACTGCGCTCGATCGCAGAAATAATAATTTACGCCATCCACTTCTCCAGGCCGAGGCGATCGGGTAGTAGCCGAGATCGAGAGATGTAGCTCTGGATGAGCCTGCAAGAGTGCAGCCAGAAGCGTACCTTTACCCACGCCACTGGGACCTGTTAAAACAATTAAACGACCGGGGTTCATGTGTTATTGAAATTTGATTTTGAGATAATCTTCTTCCATTTTGGCTCCAGCCGGTTGCAATGCCGCCAAAGCCTGGGGTAAGACTAAGTTGCGGCGATGATTACCAATCCGGATATTTAATTCATCTCCAGTTTTGTTGAGCTGTACCTTGTCTTTGGGAATCCCCGGCAAATAGAGTTCTAGGCTGTACTGACTATTTCCCTGGGAAACAATTCGCATAGTAGTTTCTTTGTAATAGACCTGGGATGGATCTTCGTCACCGGGATACAGCACCTCTTTGAGTCGATCGAGCGCTTCCATCCCACACATTTCCTCTGAAAACAACGGCACTTCTTTGACTGGCAACGGGGCAAAATTATCGTGGAGTTCTTGGCGATACTTCTCCTGACTTTCCTTCCAGCGCTTAAAAAATGGATCGGTTACTTCAGCAGGAATGATCCGGTTGGCAATTACCAAATCGGTAGAGACATTGTATAAGCTCAAATAGGCATGGGCACGCAGGGATTCTTTAATCACCATTTTTTCGGGGTTAGCCACTAGTCGCACCGAGGTGGTAGTGTTGTCCATCAAAACTTTTTGCAGGGCTTCGATTTGCTCATAAAACTCGTAAGGCGCATCCATCACTTCTTTGTCGGGCAAAGAAAAACCTACCACCGGGCGGAAAATTGGTTCCACCAAAGGACGCAGCATCACAGATACCGCTTGCAAGGGCTTATAAAAACGGCGCATATACCAGCCGCCAACTTCTGGCAGGCTCAGTAAGCGCAGAGCAGTGCCAGTGGGCGCTGAGTCGATAATTAACACGTCATAAGTGCCTTCATCGTAATGACGCTTCATCCGCACCAAACCAAAAATTTCATCCATGCCTGGTAAAATTGCCAGTTCCTCGGCCTGTACCCCATCTAAACCACGGGCTTGCAAGACCTGAGTAATATAGCGTTTGACTGCCCCCCAGTTACCTTCTAGCTCCATTAGGGCATCTAGTTCTGCACCCCAGAGATTGGGTCGGACTTCGATCGGCTCGTGTCCCATCTCGATATCGAAACTATCAGCGAGGGAATGGGCGGGGTCGGTGCTCAAAACCAGGGTTTTGTAACCTAGCTCAGCACAGCGCAATCCGGTGGCCGCTGCTACTGAGGTTTTACCTACGCCACCTTTACCAGTCATTAAAATCAAACGCATAGTATTTTGAGGAATTTCGTCAAGATGTTTGGCCAAAGTTGGAGACGATCCCCAGGCTAACTTCCAGTTTAGCGAGAAAATACAGTCAAAAGATGAATGAATCTAAACATCGCATCACTTAATCTTAGTGATTGCCTGGGGTACATTGATTTAGAAGTTTTAAAATTAAATCGGTATCCCATGCAAAACCTGACCGTTCAAGAACTCGCGATCGTGATTGCCGTCGAGAAAATTGACCCTACTTTACTCACCCCAGAATTTTTGAGCATGACCCAAATTGTACCCAGCGAGTGGGAAGTTCTCGGTCAGCCGGTGCGCAGTTTTGAAGGTTCCCAAATTACCTATCAGCAAGGGGTCTCGATTATTACTCAGCCCCAGCGGATTAGCTTTGTGGAATTGATTATTAACAAAGAGACAGAATCGATTGAAGTAGCTAAAATTGCTAAGTCTTTAGTAAAAGTCTTGGCAAACCTCAAATTTGCCGGGGTAGGCATCAATTTTCGTGGTTACCTAGACTTTGCTGGTCAAGAGGCAGCAGCACAACGCTTTATGTTCTCTCACCTTTTGGCTTTGGGCGATTGGCAAAAAATTGGCACAGCTCCGGTACAAGCTGGCATCAATTTGGGCTATACCTTTCCGGATAAACGATTGAATCTGACCATCAACGAAGCCACTGTTCAGCAGCCAGATCAATCAGCGGCTTCGATTATTTTGTTTAGCGGCAATTTTGACTACGAGCTAAATGCCACAAAAAATGTCGCCGATCAGGCTGAACTGCAACAAATACTAGGAAATTGGCAAGAAGATTTAAAACTCTATCAAGAGGTGGTAGCAAAATTCAAGCAGTCGGATAGCGTCATTAATTTTCCGGCTTATTCGGCTTAAGTGGATGCCGCATCTCCGGTACTGGGTCGTAGCCACCGGGATAACCGGGATGACAGCGACAGATTCGCTTGACAGTCAACCAAGTGCCGTAGCCCGCCCCAAAGCGATCGATTGCTTCGATCGAATATTGCGAACAGCTCGGCACATACCGACAAGATGGCGGCAACATGGGCGACACCCATGTTTGATAACCCCGCACCAATTGCATCAAGGTTTTTTTCATAATTCGATGAATCCATTGATTCCATCATAAATCCCAAAATCCCCACGCGTAGGGGCATCCCCTGAAATTGAGGTTGTCGAATACCATGCATCTGAATTTGGAATTGCCGTTTGTTTTGGCCATATCGCTCTACAAATGGGAAGAGAGAGTTACAATAATTAATCATTAATATTTGCGACCGGTGGCTGTCCATTGCTCTTCTGAGCGGTGGGAAACTCCTTGGACGCTTTAATTTCAAATAATACAGATATTCGATCGAGGAATTCTCTAGATGAATGCAGCGAGCAGAGAACGAGCGCCCAGCGCTCAAGAAACTTTCACCCAAATGGCCCAGACGGCTGGTCTGCGCGGACGGGTGCTGGTGACGATCGGGCTACTAATTTTGGCGCGCTTAGGTGTTTATTTACCCTTGCCAGGCATCGATCGGGTGGCTTTCGCCGCCGCTGTGAAAAACAGTTCAGTCATCGGCTTTTTAGATATCTTCTCTGGAGGGGGTATTTCGGCAGTAGGCGTATTTGCTCTAGGTATTTTGCCATATATTAATGCCTCGATTATTATCCAATTGCTGACCACAGCTTTGCCTGCTCTCGAAAAGCTGCAAAAGGAAGAAGGCGAAGCTGGGCGACGCAAAATCTCTCAGATTACTCGCTACGTCTCTTTGGGTTGGGGGATCATCAACAGTATTGGGATTTCCTTGTGGCTGAAGAATTATGCCAACGATCCTAGCGCCTTGTTTGTAGCCACCTCGGCGATCGCTTTGATTGCTGGTTCGATGTTTATTATGTGGATTTCGGAGTTAATTACCGAGCGAGGTATTGGCAACGGCGCATCCCTGCTGATTTTCATCAACATTGTGGCGGTTTTCCCCAAGTCTTTAATTGATACTTTTGACCAAGCCAAGACTGGAGGCAACCAAATTTTGGTGAATGCCTTAATTCTAATTGCTGTCTTCTTGGTAATGATCGTCTGTATCGTCTTTATTCAAGAAGGATCGCGCCAGATTCCGATTATTTCGGCTAAGCGCCAAGTAGGTCGCCGTCTATACCGAGAACGCACTAGCTACTTGCCCCTGCGACTGATCCAGGGTGGCGTAATGCCGATCATTTTTGCTTCTTCGGTCTTAGCTCTGCCCCAAGCTTTAGCGCAATTCACCACCCCGAAAGATGGCGTAGCTAGCAATCAGTTCATGGGTGCCCTCAATACTGGGGTAGTAGCGGTTTCTAATGCCATGAACCCAAATGGTACGACTCCCTGGATTTATCTGGGGGTGTATATGACTTTAATTATCTTCTTTAGTTATTTCTATTCTACTTTGGTAGTTAACCCCGTAGATATGTCCCAAAACTTGAAAAAGATGGGTGCCAGTATTCCCGGCGTTCGTCCTGGTCAAGCTACCAGCAAGTATATCGAAGGAGTTTTGAATCGCCTCACCTTGTTGGGGGCATTCTTTCTGGGTGCAGTGGCGATCATTCCCGGTATTATCGAGACAGCCTTGGGTGTCACCACCTTTAAAGGCTTCGGCGCTACTTCCCTGCTGATCTTAGTAGGTGTGGCGATCGAGACAGCGAAGCAAATTCAAACCTACGTCATCTCTCAGCGCTATGAGGGAATGGTGAAACAGTAAAAAATCGCAGCAATATTTGGAGCACAGCGTAACTTGACCAGACTAATTTTCATCGGCGCACCGGGCGCTGGCAAAGGAACTCAGGCCGCCATTTTGGCCGAGCATTTTCACATTCCCCATATTTCTACTGGTGATATCCTCAGGGCGGCGGTCGCAGACCAAACCGAATTGGGAATCAAAGCCAAAGCTTATATGGATGCCGGAGACTTGGTGCCCGACTCTCTCATTTTAGATTTAATCCGCGATCGACTGGCTCAGTCCGATGCGGCGAATGGCTGGATTTTAGACGGCTTTCCCCGCAACGTTGCCCAAGCAGAGTTTTTAGATAAGCTCTTGGTGGAGATTGACCAACATGACTACGTGGGCTTAGAGCTATTTGTCCCCGATGACATTTTGGTAGAACGCCTCATGTTACGCGGACGGGCAGATGACAATGCCGACACCATCCGCCATCGTTTGGGTGTTTATCACCAACAAACTTCGCCTCTGACGGCCTTTTACAAAAACCAACAGCGCCTGCGCCAAGTCAATGGCCATCAAGAGTTAGAAATAGTTTCTCAAGATCTGCAAGCCGCTTTGGTATAGGATAATTCACGACTTAGCCGCCATCTGAGACAGATGACGGCTGATTTTGTTACAATAAAGCCGGTAGAAATACCAATGGCAGTTAATTTGTTAATTTTAGAGGTATTCAAAGCTTGTCTAAACAAGACTTGATCGAAATGGAAGGCACCGTGACAGAGTCACTGCCCAATGCCATGTTCCGAGTAGATCTGGACAATGGTTTTAGTGTGTTGGCGCATATTTCTGGCAAGATTCGCCGGAATTACATCAAAATTTTGGAAGGCGATCGAGTTAAGTGCGAACTAACTCCTTACGATCTGAGCAAGGGGCGCATTACTTACCGCCTCAAAAATCAACGTGGTCGTTAGCAATTCATATTAGGTCTTGATTCTCGCCGAGATCTATAGTATCCTCAGAGATCGGCATAGTCGGTTATTCACCCTCTTTAGTCCTAACGCCGAGCAGATGTGGCGGAATTGGTATACGCGCACGCTTGAGGTGCGTGTGGTCCTAGACCTTGCGAGTTCGAGTCTCGCTATCTGCATCGCACTAGCAACTTCCGGTAGCTTTCTTTATTATTAAGAATAGTTACCGGAAGTTGTTTTTAAAGAATATTTTGATTATTAGCGCGCTTCAACAAGAATGGCACCGTTTAGATCCAGTTTGGTCTAGTAATCCCTTAGAAGTCCAATCAGGTCTACCCCATAGTCAGTTACCACCGGCTTGGCAGTTATTACTACTAGGTGATGGTTCACCCACCAGACATTTGCAATTATTGACTGGCGAACCCACTGAGGTGGATGTGTTGGATATGTCAGTGGTGGGAATGATTAGTGATGCTGCGCCGATCGAGCTACAAGAAGTGCCCGGGCCAAGGCTGCGCCGACAGGTGTGGCTCCGCACAACTTCGGGTCAGAGGTTGGCCTATGCTACCTCCTGGTGGAATGCTGAGCATGTAGATGAATATCTGCAAAATCGCAGCCTGCCGATTTGGGCGAGTTTGGCCAGATTGCGCACCGAGTTGCATCGAGATGTGCGGGGGATTTACTGTGGCACTTGTCCAGCGTTAAATGAGGGCTTTGGTGAGCCAGGAATTTTGTGGGGTCGCCATTATTTATTTTGGCATCAGGGTAAGCCGCTGACTTTGATCTATGAGGTTTTTTCCCCTTATTTACAGCAGTATTTAGGTAAGTTATCCTAGAATAAAATTAATCATCATTTGGCTAAGATATTTGAGATGACAGTTGTAAGGTGGACTGATGAAATGATCGACTCGCTGGCTTCTAGCGTCGTTGAAGTGCGGGAAAGCGTTACCGAATTACGAGAAAGTATGCGGGAAAGTGCTACTGAATCGCGAGAAAATACTACTGAGTTAAGAGAAGCCATGCGGGAAGATGCCACTGAATTCCGAGAAAGTGTTGCCGAGGTGCGCGATAGTATTGACGGGTTAAGGGTGACAGCGCAGGCTTTGTTGCAAATTGCTGCTCAAAGTCAGCGGGATATGGAGGCTATCAAAGAACGTCAAGCTGAAAGCGATCAAAGATTTAATGTTCTGTTGGAAGAGGTGCGCTTTTTAAACCGAGGAAACCGCAACCCAGAAACTTAGCGCAAGCAAGACGGTAGGCAGCGGCTGAAATCACGCTGAGGTTTCCTCAGCATGTGTTTCAGGCTATTTTGTTTTATGTCGCTACTTGTTCTAGCATTAGCTTGGATCGTTTCATTGCTTCCGGGACTGGCACAGGGTATTTGCCATTGAAGCAGGCAGAACAGAAGCGATCGACACTTTGGGTCGTAGTTTCTAACATGCCCGCTTCCGACAAGTAAGCCAAAGAATCTACCCCAATTTGCTCAGCAATCTCTGCCACTGTCTTAGTTGCGGCAATCAACTGATCTTGAGTGTCAGTATCAATGCCATAGAAGCAAGGATGAGTTACTGGTGGCGAAGATATGCGCATATGCACTTCGGTGGCTCCGGCATCACGGATCGCCTTGACCAGCTTGCGGCTAGTGGTACCCCGCACGATCGAGTCATCTACAATAATTACTCGTTTGCCCGCTAAGACATCTTTGAGAGGGTTAAGCTTCATCCGAATTCCCGATTCGCGCATTTCTTGGGTGGGCTGAATGAAAGTTCTGCCCACATAGCGGTTTTTGATCAAGCCTTCCATGTACATAATACCGGAAGCCTGGGAAAAGCCGATCGCCGCAGGAATTCCGGAATCGGGCACTCCAATTACAATGTCCGCATCTTGGGGGGCTTCTTTGGCTAACTGGCGACCGATGCGCAGCCGGTAGCTGTATAGACTCTCGGCGTTCATCCAGCTATCGGGACGAGCGAAGTAAATCATTTCAAAAATGCACAGCTTGGGACTGATTTCATCTGCCCATATCGTGCTAGCAAGCCCATCGGCTGTTGCCCAAACCAATTCCCCCGGTAAAACATCCCGTAAATATTCAGCCCCAATAATATCTAAGGCACAGGTTTCCGAGGCAAAAGCATAATGTCCGGGGTGCTCTGGCCACATACCGATTACTAAGGGTCTGATACCATTGGCATCGCGGGCAGCGACGATCCCGGTAGGAGTGGCAATTGTCAGGCTAAACGCTCCCTGACACATTTTGAGCGAGGTGATTAAAGCTGTCTGCCAATCTTGGCCTTCATTGACTTCATTGGCCATGGCCAAGGCGATCATTTCTGAATCAGTGCTGGTTTGAATATCCCATTTCTTTTCCATTAAGTGCTCTTTGAGCGCCAGCACGTTTACCAAGTTACCGTTGTGCGCCAACGCCAATCCGCCCAAACGAGTATCTACTGTAGCAGGCTGAGCATTTACCCGGCGACTAGAGCCAGTGGTAGAGTAGCGAGTGTGGCCGATCGCCCAATCGCCAGAGAGTTCTTCTAAAATTTCTGGCTTAAAGACCTGAGAAACCAAGCCCATATGCTTGTAATGATGCATGGTGTCGGCGGTCATGGTGGCAATACCCGCTGATTCTTGGCCGCGATGCTGTAAAGCATAGATGCCAAAATAAGTTATTTTGGCTACATCTTGGCCTGGGGCATAAACTCCAAACACCCCGCAAGCTTCCTCGGGTTTATCAGCAGCGGTCTCTTGGGGGAAAATAGAGTCATGGGGGATCATTCAGGCAACACTCCAGCAGCAAAGGGTGATTTCAATCTTAGCTTAACAAATGCTTAACAATTACCTTTGGTGAGTATATTTTCTCAATCTTCAGCAAATCTTTCCAATTTCCTGCTAGATCTACCCAGTTGTTACACCATCAAGTCTTTACACCGTTGGTTTCTTAGTATTTTTATGAATGACTCGAACCTGATTGCCCAACGAATAGCCGCAATCCATCAAGAGATCCCCCTAACTGTAAAGTTAGTTGCCGTTAGCAAAGCAGCAACTATCGAGCAAATGAGGGCAGCTTATGCGGTTGGACAGCGTGATTTTGGTGAAAGCCGGATTCAGGCAACGGCAGAAAAGCAGGCTGCCTTGGCAGACCTCCCAGATATTTGCTGGCACCTGATCGGTCAGTTACAGAGCAATAAGGTACGCAAAGCCGTTCAAATGTTTGAGTTCATTCATTCGGTAGACAGCCTCAAGCTTTGCCAGCAGATCGATCGAATAGCCGCAGAGCTGGAAAAATCGCCCAAAATTTTCTTACAAACAAAGATGTTACCCGATCCCCAGAAATCTGGTTGGCAGGAGGCGGAATTATGGGCAGACCTGCCAGAGATTAACCGCTGTAAATCTTTGCAGGTGATGGGTCTAATGACGATCGCCCCCATGGGTTTAACTGAGCAAGAACTCCTGGGTTTGTTTACTTCTGTGACTAGTTTACAAAACAAAATAAATCAATACGATTATCTATCGATCGATTTGAAACATTTGTCTATGGGCATGTCTCAAGATTATCGATTAGCTGTAGCAGCAGGTTCTAACACAATTAGAGTCGGAAGTAAAATCTTTATTTAGTAGGGGAAAAATTTAAGTGTCATTCAAATTAGCTACTACGTACTATTAAAATTTGCTGTTTGCCTGATCCCGAAAAAAATCTAAAATATTTATGTGATGAATTAGCTAGATTTTAAGAATCTTTTCTGCTAAATTATTTCCCGTTGATTCATTTTTGTGCCTTGATTTATTTCCAACGTCAGATTATTTCTAACGTTCAGAGAAATGATAATACGAATATACTCGTAAAATCATGATTTTAGGTGAAATATTTAGGAAAACCGTATTTTCCTGGAATTCAATAATTTTTGTGCTAGATTCAACTTCAATTACACAGGAGCAGTTACCGTGAGTTTTCTTAGCAAATTAAAAGACATCGTCGGCCTAAACGATCAAGACGAATATGATTACGAATATGAGGATGTGGAGCAACATCCCCATGGTTATACCGATTACGCAGCTTCTGCTCCTTCCAGTCCAGCAGAAGCGCCCACTCCTCGCTCTAATTTTAGTGCTGAAGCAATGAGAGCTAAAGCTAGCAACGTAATTGGGATGCCCGGCATGTCTCACGGTGCTTCAGAAATGGTGTTAATTGAACCTCGCGCCTTTGAAGAAATGCCTCAAGTGATCGATGCTCTGCGTCAGCGGAAATCGGTAATCTTAAACATGACCTTGATTCGTCAAGAAGAAGCACAGCGGGCTGTAGATTTCGTAGCTGGTGGTACCTATGCCATTGATGGTCACTACGAGCGCATCGGCGACAACATTTTCTTGTTCACACCTAGCTGTGTTCAGGTTAGTACTCCTACCAATGTGCTAAACGAAGTTGCTGCTGCTCCAGCTCGTCCTCACCGCTCGGTAACTCCTGGCAACCCTTGGGCTAGTGAACCAATTGCTCAGTAACACTTGATGTTAATTACTTACTGGCTACCAGACATTGTTGTTGAGTAGCTGGAGGCTACGGTTTGCAAAAAGAATTGGGAATCATTGGAGGCGGGGTAATGGCAGAGGCTATTATTTCCCGCCTTCTAGCCGTTGGTACATATCCAGCCGCTGCGGTGGTAGTGAGTGATCCTTTAGAGGCTCGTCGAGATTTTTTGCACCAACAATATGGTGTACAGGTAACTAAGGAAAATCAGCAGGTGGCCGAAGCTACCGCGATTATTTTGGCCATCAAGCCGCAGTCCTTGCGATCGGCAGTGGCTGGTTTAAAGGTGACTGCAAACCAGTTAATTATTTCAATTTTGGCAGGCGTGAGCTTAAGCCAACTAGCAGGAATTTTCCCCCAGCAATCAATTATTAGAACCATGCCCAATACCCCAGCAACCGTGGGGGCCGGAATGACCGCGATCGCTGGTAATGACCGAGTAACTGATGTTCAGTATGCCTTGGTGAGCAAAGTTTTTCAGGCCGTGGGCAAAGTAGTCAGAGTCTCAGAATCTCAGCTCGATGCGGTAACTGGACTCTCTGGGTCTGGCCCGGCCTATGTGGCCTTGATGGTGGAAGCTCTGGCTGATGGCGGTGTGGCCGCTGGTTTACCCCGAGCCATGGCGCAAGAATTAGCGCTGCAAACAGTATTGGGCACTGCCCAATTGTTAGATCAGCAACAACTGCACCCAGCAATTTGCAAAGATCGGGTGACCAGTCCTGGCGGAACGACTATCGCTGGAATTCGAGCCTTAGAAAAAGGCGGCTTTCGATCGACGTTAATCGAAGCAGTAATCGCCGCTGCCAATCGATCGCAGGAATTGAACCAAAATTGACCAACGGGTGGGCGGGTTTATCCGCCAACAAAATCCCCCTCAAAATTATTCTATAAAAACCCGCCCACCTCACTAATAAATATTAGTGAGGTGGAATTAGTTGGCGGGTTTAAGTCCGGACATTACCAATTATTAAATGATATTGTTAGTATGTAGACACAGAGTATCTACATGTAATCTTGTGATTGGAGATTCAAAATATGGTAACGATCGTGGCAAAGTGGGGCAACAGTCTGGCCATCCGGATTCCTCAGAACCTAGCCAAAGAAATTCATTTAGCTGAAGGTGGCGAGATAGATTTGGGTATTGTCGATGGCAACCTAGTTGTGAAACCGAGAATTCGCAAGCGTTATTCTCTTGATGAACTAGTCAATGCCATTACGCCAGAGAATCTGCATGGTGAAATTGATAGTGGAGTTACTGTGGGGAATGAGTTTTGGTAGAACCAGTTTATATTCCCGATCGAGGAGATATTGTTTTTTTGGATTTTAATCCGACGAAGGGACATGAACAGCGAGGTTATCGACCAGCATTGGTGCTATCGCCGATTAGTTATAATCGCAAAACTTCTCTGGCTTTGTTTATACCGATAACTAAGCAGCAGAAAGGATATCCATTCGAGGTCATTTTACCATCTGAATTAAAGACTCAGGGAGTTATTTTGGCCGATCAAATTAAGTGCTTAGATTGGAAAGATCGGGACATTGAATTTGTTGAAGTTGCACCAGAGAGCCTGATTGAGGTAGTCCAAGCAAAAATCGAACCTTTATTATTCTGATTTTAATGTGAGGAGACAATTATTGACACCAGCGGTGGTGATTAATGCCCCCAGGTAACCAGGTGGTAAACCGATCGATTCAATGATTTTGATCGGGGATGGTTTGGCGGGGGATTGCGGTTGGGGTGGGTGGGTTTTTATTTGGAGATTTTGTTGCTGCGCATTGGTTTTGGATAAACCCACCCCAACGTTGGTGATCGCGGTGTGGTGATTTGGGATGGGGTACAACTGCCAATTTTTGCGGTTGGGGGCTTGCAGAATTATGGGGTGTTCGGCGTTCATGCTGACTTCTACTGCTGACAATGGAGTGTGGAGTCCGGTGCCGATCGCTTTTAAATAAGCTTCTTTAATTGTCCAGAGCCGAAAAAAAGCTGCTTCTTGTTCGGCTGGAGGTAACTTTTGCCATGCGGCAAATTCGCTGGCAGCGAAAAATCGTTGGATAATTGCGGTTAGATCTATTTTGCGGATGCGTTCGATATCAATGCCCACTGGTTGATCGCTGACCGCATAGGCTACCAAGTCACCACTGTGGGAGAGGTTGAATTCTAAACCGGCTACTTGGGGTTTGCCTTGTAGGCCAATGGAGATTTCGATTTCTCGGGGCGATCGATCCAAATATTTCCCTAAAATTTGGCGTAGCTTTGCCCGCGCTACGATTTTGTGCTGACGGACATGAGGCAATCGACAGCGATCGCACAAAGCTAATTCAGCAGCAGTCAAAAACTGGGTGAGGAATTCCACTTCAATTTTGGGTAAATCTAAGCGATCAATCCACACTTTTGCCCAACCTGTTGGCGAGCGACCGGTTGTTCGCGAAGCGTCTTCGCCAGGAGAACCATCAGCCAGCATAGTATTCATGACTAACAAAAGGAATATCCACAATAGTACCGGTAGTATCACCGACTTGGACTTGCAGACCCACGCCGCCAGCTTTGGATTTGAGATATACCAAACCGCGCTGGCCAATACAGCTAGTTAGGGTTCCCACCTTGATATCATCCAGAATTAGGTCACTGCCGACTGCTGCGGTTCCGGCTAGCTCGATGCCCCAAAGATACTGCTTTACTCCTTTATAAGTATTGAGACGAGCGATCGTTTCTTGGCCAATGTAGCAGCCCTTGGTAAACGAAATGTTCTGCCACAGCCCCACTTCTAGGGGATTATAATCGGCAGTTAATTCTCGATCGACCGCTGGTCGTCCTTGACGGATGCGAAGTTCTTCCCAGCATTCTTCGCCGCCGGGAATGGCACCAAGGGAGGCTAGTTTTTGCCAAATTTCGGGGGCGGATGCGGTATCTACGAAGCAAGTGTAACCCGGCAGGCCAAGGCCAGAGTCGGCGACGATGCGCACAGGAATGTTGTCGATTTCAATAGTTTGCTGAAAACCATTGAGGATTTCGGCTTTGATACCAGCCAAAATCTGTGGGCTGTGAGGTCCGATTAAGCTAAAGGCAGCAGTGGTGGTAGATATTTCTTGAATGGTTACTTTGTCGGCAAAAAAGATGTATCGATCGAGCAGTTGAAAGATAGCATCGCCTTTGCCAGGGGAAACCATCAGTAGCACTTCGTTTTCTAAGATTAAGGCCAAGGCTAGGTCGATCGTTCTGCCGGTGGAGTTGACAAAGACGGTGTTGCAGCTTGATCCTGGTTTTAAGGCGTTAAAATCGGCGGTGCTTTGGTTGTGCAAAAAGCGCAGCCGGTCATCGCCGCTGACCAGGATGCGCCCCCAGTGTGATCGATCGACCAACATTGCCCCAGAGTGAGCAGCTTGTAAGGCTGAAGCATTGTTCCCAAAGCTGGCCGGGATGGCAGGATATTGGGCATCGAAGGTTGCACCTTGGCTGGTGTGGTAAATAGCGAGGTCGCTCATGGGGTGACAAAATAAGGCTGGTTCTTTCAGATCCTACAACTTAGCTGCGATGGAATTCTGGATCTGAGCACCAAACTGATGCACCACCGGCAAACTATCGACCACCATGGCAGTACAGAGCACCATGAGATAGAGAATCGAAAACTTAAAGAGAGACTTCGCCCGATCGCGGTTTTCTGGTTCAGCCATTAATTCCTGTACCTTCTGAAACAGCATCATCCCCAAAATGAACGCCGAGACACCATAAACAGCACCCGAAACCCCCAAAGGATATACCAACAAACCAGTGGTCGGCACTAACAATAAGGTATATAGCCCAATCTGATTAGTCGTTTCCTGCGCTCCAGCCACCACCGGCAACATCGGAATTCCCACTTTGGCATAATCATCCTTCAGCATTAGTGCCAAAGACCAAAAGTGAGGGGGAGTCCAAATAAAGACGATCGCGAACAATAACCAGGCCGTTAAACTTACATGGCCAGTCACCGCCGCCCAACCCACCAGAGCCGGAATAGCACCAGCCGCACCACCAATTACAATATTTTGACTAGTATGGCGCTTCAAAAAGTGGGTATAGACTACCACATAAAAACCGATTCCGGCCATAGTCCACAGCGCCGCCGCCAGATTGGCAAAAGTCACCAACAGCCAAAAAGACATAATCGCTAGAACAGCAGCAAAAATTAGGGCATGACCAGACTGTACTCGCTCCGAAGGAATTGGCCGATGGCGAGTTCGCTCCATGGCGTAATCAATATCACCATCATAAATACAGTTCAAAGTCTGAGCCGAAGCAGCAGCTAAAGTGCCACCCAGGTTGGTAACCAATAATAACAACGGATCTACAGTGCCTTCGCCAGCTAACCACATCGAAGCGGAAGTGGTAATCAATAGCAGGGGAATAATTCTGGGCTTAGTGAGTTGATAATAACTGCGAACGATTTCTTGCCAGTTATGGTTCTTAAGCGTATCTTGCATGATATTCAAAGTCGTTCTCTAGACGAAGGTAGATGGGAAATGTATGCAGGGTGAGATGAAGAGGTTTCGACCCAGATGAATTTAAACGGATTTGAGTTGAGTCGATACAGTGTAGCCAGACTGC
>JANNEH010000130.1:0-6696 GCA_031378405.1 Synechococcales cyanobacterium OTE_75_metabat_409 | reverse complement strand
GTGCTGTTAGCTGGACATCTAGCTGGAACGGCTCCATTGCCAATTTATCGGGTCGAGCAAATTGATGAAGCCGTTCGAGTCTTGAAAGAACGTGGTTGGCAGAGCGATCGGGTTGTAGCATTGCCAAATGGCCCATGTTATCTATTTCAAGATCCAACTGGAGTTCATTTAGCAATTTACGAGAACTGCCGACCTGATACCGATCAAAAGTTTGCAGGAATCTTTGACACGTAAATATGTGTCCTAAGATTTCAAAATTGTGGTTGAGTAGCGATCACGACATAACAACCGCGTTGCAGCGGAATGTAATAGCCTTCTTCGTTGAGTTGCAGGTTTCTGCGTCCGCTGAACACGAACGTTATGCAGCCTAATCTATCGGTAATGGCGTAACAAAATCCTATTTGTTGTTATGTAGGGTTAAGATGGCTCAAGATTTTTGTGCAGTGGCGCTTTGATGCTCTTGTTAGCCATCTCTTGGTGGGTTAAACTGTGTGTGAAAATTCTGAGTGAGTTAATCCATGAGAGTCAGATATGCTAATCCTGATGATGTGGCGCTCATTTTCTCGTTTATCCAAAAGAAAGCAGAATTTGATCGAAGTGTTGGTGCATTCTCTGGAGTATTGCAAGTATCCGAGGACAAAATACGAAAAACACTTTTTGGAACAATCCCTTTTTCTTACGTTTTGTTAACAGAGTTTTCAGGATTTGAGGTTGGCTTTGCCTTGTATGGATTCAGATATTCATCATTTGTAGGTCAGCCAGATACTTGGCTCGATGATTTGTATGTAGATGAGGAGTGGAGAAGTCAAGGTGCAGGAGCTGTATTAATGAATCAACTTGCTCAAATTGCCAAGGAAAATAACTGTACCCATCTTGCTTGGAATGCCGATGCTCGAAATACTCGTGGGCTTAGTTTTTATCATCGGTTAGGTGCAAAGATTACAGAACAGCACGGAAATCGATGTTTCTTGAGATGGGTTCAGTGGTCGGCTACATAACAAGGGTTTTCAACGGAAAGGAGAAATATGCTATGAATGTGCGTCGCCGTCCGATGACACACAAGCCGTCATGCCGCCCCATCGCTTACAATGATAATCTTGAAATGATGTGCGATCGCCCAACTTATGAGCGGAATTGACCGAGATATTATTACTCCTGATCCCCGACCAAGCCTGATTGATCGCCATTTGCCTAATACTCTTCAAGTGCAACGATTACTGCGAAGAGAAGGCAGAGCGCATGTATTCAATGATCTCGAAACCTTAAAACGAGTCACTCAGGTTATCATTATAGGTGGAGAGCGAACCGGAATAGAGGATGAAGACGATGATTATGAACGATATGGACTCTACTTTTCTGAGCCAATTGGCTACATAATTAGAACAGATGGGAGCCAAACTCCACTTTATTACGGTGAGATCAAAATTGTAAAAACAACAGGTGAGTATCATGCAATCCCACGCACCAGCCCTCGTAGAACAAGCTAAAGCCTGGAAATTTCTGGAACTCTGGGTTGATCCAGTTCTTTTCCCCCCTAAGATTCTCATGCTAGTTGGTGAGCAAGATGGTGCTTGTCGAATTTTTAATCCTGCATCTAACTATAAACTCGTAGTTACTCATTCAAACTATCAAGCTGCTCAAGAATGGCTTCTTGAAGATGAATATGAACGGGTGAGGGGTCAACTTTTAGCTGAAGAAGTTCTATAGCAATCCTAAATCATTTGCCGGATCAGACTGGTCTCAAAGCCTTACGCAGCATTAAGCTAATTCTGCATCTGATTTCGGATTGCTATATAACCATTCCGCTTCAACTTGCAGGAGCGCCGCATAACAACCCCGCTGCACCGGAATGAACTGAGGCTATCTAGAAGCAAAGGTTATCTACATCCGGTGAGCGGGAACGTTATGCCGCTCAAACCTCGGTGGGGTCACAACTGAAAAATCATCTGTTAGTATTAAAAGTTAAGGTAGTGTGGAACTATTGTTTAGGCAGTTTTTTGGGGTTAGTAGTAAGGCGATCGCTCTAATCCGCTTGGGGGGCTTTTGGGAAAATCGCCTCGCTGATGGTTCGTCTAGCCACTGGAACTGACAAGACAACTGAGGTTGTGACTGTGGCGTAAGGGATAAAGCGATCGACCAATTGCTCCAAGTGGCTGACCGATGTAACGACTACCTTAACTAGATAATGGTCGCTTCCTGTCACGCGGTAGCAGGCTTCAACCTCTGGAGATTTTTGGAGTAGCGATCGAATCTGATCGCATCGATGCCCAAAAGACTTGATAGTGATGAATGCGGAGATCGGTAATCCCAGTTTTTCTAGGTTTAATTCCGCCCGATAGCCAGTAATCACCCCAGCTTCCTCCAATCGGCGGACTCGTTCCGTGACGGCTGGAGAGGACAGACCCACCTGTTGTCCCAACTCTTTGTAAGGAATACGAGCATCCTCTTGGAGAATGGAGAGGATCTGCCAACTAGTTTCATCGAGTAGTTTTTGAGTGTTGGGAATCATGCGATTGAGCCTGATAAGGTAAAACTTGTAAAATACCTTTTTATTTTAAGTGTTTTTGTTTAAATGCCTGCTTCGCTTTATTCATTTAAGCAAGATAGCTTTATATACTGGGAGCATTAGAAGGAATGGAGTTATCCATCAATGCCGACTCACGCTGAAATCGTGCTTCGCCCACTAACATCATTTTTAGGGGCTGAAATTGCTGGAGTTGATGCTTCGAGCACAATCTCGACGGATGTGCTGACCCAACTCAATGAGTCCCTTATGAAGTCTCAGCTACTTGTTCTACGGAATCAAACCTTAACCGTTGAACAACAGATTGCCTTTAGTAGAAATTTTGGCGAATTAGAGCAATTTAGTCCCCATCCCCATTACCCGCAGCATCGTGAGATTTTCCCAGTATCCAATCGAGAAGAAGAAGGCTATTTGAATGTCGGGCACTACTGGCATCATGATGGCTCATTTCTAGAAACGCCAACTCGTTTATCGCTGTTTTACTTTCTCAAAGCACCGATCGAAACTGGAGATTTTCTGTTTACCAACATGTATCTTGCCTACGAAACATTGCCAGAAGCACGCAAGCAGCAGGTGGAATCGCTAGAAACAATCCATCGAAATGGCATCGTGCATTCTCTGGTGCGATCGCATCCTATTACCAGACGTAAAGCTCTCTACATCAACATGGGCTTGACCACAGGAATTGTGGGGTTTGCCCACGAAGAAGGTGTCTGGTTGATTCGAGATTTGAATCGTCATCTGAACCGTCCAGAATTTGTGTATCGGCACAAGCCGCAAGTGGGCGATTTGATTATCTGTGACAACGCCTCTGTGGCTCATTTTGCCACCTATGCAGACCCCCAATACCCTCAGCTTCAGCGGCGGACAACTGTTGCTGGAGCCGTTCGATTTTAGGAATGAATTATGTCTCAATCTTCGATCAATCAGCGTATGTCGCTGATGAGTTTAAGCCGTTTTGAAGCCTTTAGCGATGGGGTATTTGCGATCGCCGCCACGCTTTTGGCACTAGAAATTCGGGTTGCCGATTTATCAAATGCTACACCTGAGCAAGTCTGGAGAGAACTTTTGCATCTTTTCCCTCATATCATTAGCCATATCACAAGTTTTATTGTGATTGGTGTGATTTGGCTGAATCACCATGCCTTATTCCATTTTGTTAAACGGGTCGATCGCATTAGTTTGACGATTAACTTGTTTTTGCTAATGTGCATTGCCTTTATTCCCAGTTCCACCGCAGTTGTTGGTAAGTACAGCCAGTTTCCGATCGTTGTCAGTTTTTATGGACTGTCTTTGGCGATTACTGGATTAGTTTATAACGCACTCTGGTTCTACGTGTTGAATCGATATATCAAGAGTGAAAATTTAATTCAACGACATCTGATTCGACAAGCATCAATCTGGAGTATTAGCTATCCAATTTGCTATTTTTTGTCAGCACTATTGGCATTAATAAATTCAGGATTAAGCTTAGTACTTTATGCTGCGACTTCTCTGTTTTATTTACTTCCTGGTGTAATTGATCGGCAGTTGGCAAGCTTCGATCTCGAACTTTCTAGGGAAGAGGCTAAAGAATCTTGATGAAATCTCAAGCCTCTTGGCTGATGGCAATTATTTGTGCCTTGGCAGTTGCTAATCTTTATTACAATCAGCCGATTCTAGCGGCGATCGCCCAAAGTTTTCAGGTCAGTGCGGCTGAGGTCGGCTGGATTCCTACGCTGACCCAACTGGGATACGCCTCTGGACTCCTATTGTTTGTGCCTTTGGGCGATCGGGTAGAGCAGCGGCGATTAATCGTCATCATGTTGTTGGTTACTTCCATGACCTTATTTGCAGCGGCATTATCACCTAATCTTAATACGCTGATTCTGACAAGTTTTGCCATTGGAGCCACTACAATTGTCGCCCAAATTCTCATTCCTTTTGCAATTCAATTAGCCCCGCCCAGTCACCAAGGCAAAATTATTGGGAATTTGATGAGTGCTCTATTTGTCGGCATTTTGTTAGCCAGACCCATTGGCGGTTGGATCGGTGAACAGTTCAACTGGCGAGGAATTTATTGGATGGCAGGCAGTGTCATGGTGCTGTTGGCGATCGCCTCAACTCAGTTACTGCCGAAATATCAACCCAAGTCGAAGTTGAGTTATGGAGAGTTACTGCGATCGCTTTGGGAGTTGGTCGAGTCCCAGCCTGCCTTACGCGAAGCCAGCTTAATTCAAGCGATGTTGTTTGGCGCGTTTAGCGTATTTTGGTCAACGCTGGCATTTTTACTGACCCGTCCACCCTATTCTTATGGTAGTCAGGCGGTTGGCTTATTTGGTTTAGTAGGCATCGCTGGAATTCTGGTAGCACCTCTATTGGGACAAATAGCCGATCGAGGAACAGCAAAAACACTTCGTTTAATAGTCGGAATGGCGATTTTTGGGGCGATCGCGGCTTACTTGATTTTTTGGCAATGGGGCGCACAACTTTGGGGCTTGATTCTTGGCAGTATTTTGTTGAACCTGAGTAGCCAAGGCGCACTGATTGCTAATCAAGTCAAAATTTACAGCCTCGATCCTAATGCTCGGAGCCGTCTCAATACCGTATTTATGGTGGCAACATTTCTCGGTGCATCGCTCGGATCAGTCGTCGGCACCTACGGTTGGAACCTGATGCAATGGACGGGCGTTTGCATCGCTGGACTTTTATTGATCGGAGTTTCAGCGATTCGGTTTTGGCTGCCCAGAACACAGCAAAATCCAAACTAATCGGCGGTTCAAACGCTGTAATTCATTTTTGTAACGATTGAGGACAAAATCCATGACCGATCTCAAATTGCTTTCTCCCGCGACTCTCGGTGCTTTAGAACTTCCTAATCGCCTGATTATGGCACCACTGACCCGCTGCCGTGCAGGTGCTGAATACATCCCTCAGCCGATTAATGCCACCTACTACGCCCAGAGAGCATCCGCTGGATTAATTATCAGTGAGGCAACTCAAGTCGCTCGCAATGGCATTGGCTACCATAATACACCTGGAATCTATACTTCAGAACAAGTAGCAGGCTGGAAGCAAGTAACCGATACTGTTCATGCTCAAGGCGGTCGGATCTTCCTCCAACTGTGGCACGCCGGACGGGTTGCCCATCCATCACTATTGCCAGCAGGGGAAATCCCGATTGCCCCCAGCGCAATTGCAGCAAACTGTATGGCAGATACTGCTGAAGGACAGCAACCCCACGTCACGCCCAGAGCATTGGCATTAGCAGAAATTCCAGAGATTGTAGAACAATTTCAGCAAGGTGCAAAAAATGCGATCGCCGCTGGATTTGACGGCGTGGAAATTCATAGTGCGAATGGATATCTGCTGGATCAATTTCTGCAAGATGGTTCAAATCAGCGATCGGATCAATACGGCGGTTCCGTCGAAAATCGGGCACGCCTGTTGTTGGAGGTTGTTCGAGCCGTGGTTGAAGTTTGGGGACAAGGAAAAGTGGGAGTTAGAGTATCACCAAGCAGTACTTTTAATGATATGCAGGATTCAAACCCAACTGAGACCTTCAGCTATGTTGCGGGTGCATTAAACCAGTTTGGATTAGCTTATCTCCATGTGATCGAACCCCGCATTCAAGGAAATATCACCATTGCCGAGACTGGAAAGGGGCTAGGTGCAAGGTTTTTACGTTCCATCTTTCAAGGCTCGATCGTCACAGCAGGCGGCTATACCTGTGAAATGGGCGAAGCCGCTCTGCAAGAGGATACTGCTGACTTTGTTGCCTACGGTCGCCCGTTCTTGGCAAATCCAGATTTACCGAAACGCTTTGCCCTTAATGCAGCGCTTAATCGGTATGATCGGAATACGTTCTATAGTAGTGGTGAACAAGGATATACAGATTACCTATCGATCGAAACGCTTTGTCCATGAATTATAAAATCTAGTCTCTTCACTGCCACAAACTAGCAGAACACGCGCCATAACAAGTCGATGAAGCGGATGGTCGAGAGATATTGGTTGGGTTGCCAAGGTTATCTGCCACCGCTTATCTTAGTCGTTAGCTGGCTTAAATTACTAGTTGAGACGGTACGTAAAGTTAACTCAGATTTTCCAAGAGTTGACCACAATAATTCCCACTAAAGAAATAAAGACAACTATAATCGTCCAGAACCATCCTTCCTGAATTGCACCTGCCT
>JANNEH010000129.1:0-1955 GCA_031378405.1 Synechococcales cyanobacterium OTE_75_metabat_409 | reverse complement strand
TCCTGCAATTCTCTGTATCGGCATGTCTCTACTTATCCGAGAACCAAAAGGTGCTCTAGATATTGTCAAGCGCAACAACTTTAGCTGGAATTTTTCACAATTACCAATAAATTTCAAACGATATTTGCTGGCTGTAGTGGTGTTTAGCTTAGGTAACTCTTCCAATATGTTTTTGCTACTCCGAGCAAAAGAGCTAGGATTACCTGAATCTCAGGTGCCCTTGGCTTGGGCAGTAATTTCAGCGATCGCCATGTTATTTTCTACGCCACTGGCCGCTTTATCTGACAAATTTGGCCGCATTCGATCAATCTCTGCTGGTTGGTTAGCCTATGGAGTGTTCTACTTATCACTGGGATTCCTGCACCCCGGCAACGCCACCATACTTTTCGGCCTGTTTGCCTTCTACGGTTTATTTCTGGCAGCCACCGAAGGAGTCGAAAAAGCCCTAGTCGCTGACCTTGCCCCAGCAAATTTAGTAGGCACTGCCTATGGTTGGTTCAACCTAGCCAGTGGAATTATGCTCTTACCGGCTTCGATCATTTTTGGCTGGCTCTATGAAAATGCTGGAGCTACCGCCGCATTTGGCTTTTCATCGGGCTGCTCCCTCATTGCTACATTCCTACTTATTGGGATCAAAACTGCTAAACCAATGATGTCTGAACAGACTGATACAACATCATTATAAAATTGGAGGTTTCACATGAGACAAACAGCTTTGCTGGTTATTGATGTTCAAAAAGGTCTTGATGACCCATCTTGGGGCAAAAGGAATAATCCCAACGCAGAATCAAATATTGCATTGTTGCTTGCTAAGTGGCGCAAATATGAACTGCCAATAGTTCATATACGCCACTGCTCGGTAAACCCAAGCTCTCCTCTGCGTCCAGAGCTAGCAGGTAACGAGTTTAAGGAGGAAGCGCAGCCGCTGCCTGAAGAGAAGCAATTTAGTAAATCGGTTAATAGTGCTTTTATCGGAACTGGTCTGGAGCAATATCTTCAAGAGCATAATATTTTATCTCTAGTGATTGTGGGATTAACTACTGATCACTGTGTATCAACATCGACTCGGATGGCGGCAAATCTGGGGTTTGATGTAACATTGGTGGCAGATGCGACGGCGACATTCGATCGAGAAGGCTATGATGGCACTCTGTATTCAGCCGATGACATCCACAACATTAATCTAGCCAGCTTAAATGGTGAGTTCTGTGTTGTTCGATCTACCGCAGAAGTGCTGGAAGATGACGGATTGACACCTTACAACGAACCACCTACTCAAATTCACAGAAAATAAGATGGTTGAAAGATATCCTAAAGTTATGCTTCGATCTTACCGACAATGATGATATCTGAGTTGTGGCTGGCCTTACTAATCTTTGTTGCTGCTGTTTTGTATAGCTCGGTAGGTCATGGTGGTGCGTCTGGCTACTTGGCTGCTATGGCACTCTTTAGCATGGCTCCCACAGTCATGAAGCCTACCGCTTTGGTTCTTAATATCATCGTGGCTGCTATCACCACTGTTAAATTTTATCGGGCGGGTTCCTTCAATCGATCATTATTTTGGCGATTTGCGATCGGTTCCATCCCCTGTGCTTTTTTTGGTGGCATGGTCTCAATCCCCACTCAGATTTACAAGCCAATTGTGGGGATGGTCTTGCTCTATGCTTCTGTCAGATTAGGTTTTAGCTCTGTTAAATCTGAGACACCAGAAACTAGATCGCCGTCAACTTGGCTCCCGATTATCTTAGGCATGGCGATCGGCTTACTATCTGGTCTAACCGGCGTGGGCGGTGGAATTTTTCTCAGTCCTTTGCTGTTACTGATGGGCTGGGCAACAGTTAAGGAAACGGCGGGAGTCTCAGCAGCTTTTATTTTGGTGAATTCACTAGCTGGTTTACTTGGCTACTTGACCAAGCTGCCTACTCTGCCTTCGGGTTTGTGGTTATGGGCGATCG
>JANNEH010000118.1:0-20831 GCA_031378405.1 Synechococcales cyanobacterium OTE_75_metabat_409 | reverse complement strand
TACAAGTGGGTGAGGCCAGTGTTCGTACCGTCGAACATCTCTTGGCTAGCCTGACGGCCTTGGGCGTAGACAATGCCCGAATTGAAATTGATGGCGCTGAAGTGCCCTTGCTAGATGGATCGGCCAAGTTGTGGGTAGAGGCCATTCAAGCAGCGGGTTTAAGTGGAGTAATCTCGATCGGCGAACCAGTCACCACCGCCATTTGGTTACATCAAGGCGATCAATTCGTGGCTGCTATTCCCTCACCAGAACTGCGGTTTACCTATGGAATAGATTTTGACTTAAAGCCGATCGGCAATCAGTGGTTTAGTTGGCAGCCCGACCAAGAGAGTTTTGCAACTGCGGTGGCTCCAGCTCGTACCTTTGGCTTGGCGCATCAAATCGAGCAGTTACAACAGGCGGGTTTAATTAAAGGGGGTAGCCTAGAGAATGCTTTGGTGTGCAATCAAGAGCGTTGGCTCAATCCGCCATTGCGCTTTGCCGATGAACCAGTTCGCCACAAAATGCTAGATTTAATTGGCGATTTGAGCTTATTGGGTAAGTTGCCCCGAGCGCATTTTATTGCCTACAAAGCCAGTCATGACCTACATACCAAGCTTGCTCAGCAGTTGCGATAGCCTTCGGCGCAATAAGAAACAAACCGAGGATTGGTTTGTGGTGGACAATAGTGATCATTAGCAACATTGCGGTTCAAACATGCCCTCGCTCAGAAAGATCGGTCTAAAAATACGACAAACAGCTTGGCAGTGCAAAGCTCTACCATTTGCCATCGCAATCTCAGCCAGTTCCTTATTGCCAGTAGTGGCTAAGCCTGGTGAAGAATCTTTAATGTGGGAAATGTCTGGTAACGGCCTGACCCAGCCTTCTTACATATTTGGCACCATCCATATCAACTGCACCAACCGGCTGAAGTTTTCAGCCAAAAGGCAAGAGCGCTTTGCCAAAGCTAAGCAGCTTTATCTAGAACTAGACTTTGATGATCCCGGATTACAAGCCGAAATTGGTCAAAACACCCAAATGCCACCAGGAAAAAACCTGCGTCAGCTACTCACACCCCAAGAATACAAAAAAGCCCAAAAATACTTTGCCGATCGCTTAAAGTTGCCATTAGATTTTTTTAGCACCACCAAACCATTTGTTTTGACAGCCATCGCCACTCCCAGCGGTTTGAAATGCCCGGTTAGTTCTTGGGAAGAATCCTTAACTAAAATGGCCAATCAGAAAAAAATAGAGGTGCGCGGACTAGAAACAGTCAAAGAGCAATTTGCTGTCTTTGATAAAATATCTTTAAAAGAAGAAGCTGCGATGTTGATGGAAGTAATCAATAATCCCGAAAGAAGCAAAAGGGAGTTTCAGAAACTTTTAGCAGCATACGATCGAGAAGACCTAACGATGATCGAAAAGCTCTCTAATGCCGATCCAAGGGCGAAAAAAATTACCACTGCTTTGCTCGATGACCGCAATCGTAAATGGATTCCGATTATTGCCCGTGAAGCTAAAGAAAAACCCACGTTTTTTGGTTTTGGTGCTGCCCACTTGGTGGGTAAGCAAGGAGTAATTGCCCTGCTGCGGAAAGCAGGTTACACCGTAAAGCCGGTGAGAAAATAATTTGGTTTTTTAGTTGTGCTCTTCTTTGCCGTTGGCTTGGCCAGTTTCAGTATTAGGAGCATATGCTTGCAATAAAGAGCTGACTTGATCCACCATTTCTTTGCCCGGTAAAGATCTAATGATCGCTTGCCGTTCGGGGAAGAAATCTGGTCGATCGATATTGCGTTCAATACCTTCTTTGACCTGCTGGCGAATGGTGTCCTTCATCTCAGCTTTCGCCCGCTCTCGCTGATATTTAGCGCCTTCTTCGGAAGTAGCATATAAAGCGGGTAGCCGATTGAGGGCATAGGCAGCAATATCACCCACATCCAGACGTGGTTCTGAATGACCGGCTTCTGCTTGCTTCATTTCCGCTTGTTTCATTTCCACAGTGGCCACCTGACGAATGGCTTCGGTAAGCACCAGTTCTTCCATGACATTGATAAACTGTTTGCGGGGGACTGTGACCACCTCAGCAGCTAGTAATGCACCCATCAACCGATCGAGTGCCATGTATTCTTCGACCGATAGTTCGGCGGCACTGTCACAAATGCGTCCTACTTCAGCTTCCATTGCTGGAGTTAAGTAGCCATCCAACAGGGCTTGGTCTACGATTTCCTTAATATTCATCTGAAAAGAATGGTTAGTCGGTCGTGAGACCAGAGTAGATGTTCGATCTTATTTTACCCAGTTCGATCGCCTTTGGCGCAACCTGCGACAGTTTTGCCCGAATTCATTCGAGTGCTTGTCTGGCAGGTCACGGAGCTATCAAAGAAACATTAAACAATAGAAATTTACTCCAAAGAATTTTGTCGCCATTGCACTGGTTCGACCCCCACCCCGTTTACATATAAGCCCCAATGGAGGTGTGGCCCAGTAGAAGCGCCAGTTGTACCGATCGCCCCAATCACGTCCCCCGGTTTTACCATCATGCCTTCAGTCACATCAATCCGGCTGAGGTGCATGAAAATACTGACGACACCTTGGCCATGATCGACACCGATCGCATTGCCATGTACCCGAAAACCTTCTTTGACATAGCCCACCATCACCACTTTGCCAGCAGCCGGAGCAGTCACTGCCGAACCCACAGCTCCGGCATAATCTAGACCGCGATGGTAGTAATCATTGGCAAATTTGCCGTTGTAATAACGTTTTACGCCAAAAGGCGTGCTGGTCGGCGCTTTGCTGGGCGCAAGAAACGCTCCATTCCAATACTTCACTGGTGAAACAGTAGCTTTGAAGGCAGCTACCCGTTGCAGTTCATATGCAGTAGCATCAACCCCAGCCTTCCCCGGCGGTAAGTTAATACGTTGAATCCGAAACTGGCGATCGGCAAAAGTGATCGGAATTTGCTGAGTCTGACCATCAGCAGTGACCAAAACATTCCGCACCCCCGGTTTTTCTAGGGGAGTGGAAGGAATAAAGGCACGGTAACGATTGCCCCCGATCGCATAGGCGGGGTAGTTTTGATTCGCAATTTTGACAATGGGTTTACTCTGGGGATTATCTACCTGGATCAGCACAGTGGCGGTGTCGCCCAGCCGATAGGATTTAACTGGTTCAGTCTGCAAAGGTAGCGCCGGGAGCGCAAAACCAATGCCAATAACCGCAGTAACTGTACCCACACTAAATCGGTAAAACATAGTCCAGACCTCCAAATTTTTGGATTGTAGAATACCCAAGCACAAAATCGATAGATATATCTAATAACACATCACGGACTTGCTCAAGCAATTTTCTTGGTGGGGCTTCCATAACAAGTAAAACAAATTAACTACTAGGGTTGTTAAGATTTTATACTGCTACTTCGGTGAAGTGGATAGGGCGTTATGCTGAACTTCGTCAGCTTTTGGGGTGTTAGGCGGAATGGATTCAGTTTAATCAGTTGTTCTGTCGCTTCGGTTGTAGGTTGTAGGCGTAGTTAAAAACTCGTCGGTCATCGCGTGTAGTCAGCGTAGAAGGCGATCATTGAGATAGCGTATTGAAGTCACCTAGAATGTTCCATAAGTTCCTCACAACCACCGCGATACAATTTAGTTTTTCACGAAATCCTGTATGCTAACTGACCAAAACAAAGCTCTCGTTCTCCAGTTCTACAAAGCCTTCGACGATCGCAAGATGGATCGAGCTTTAGAACTTTTGGCTCCAAATTTTATTGCTCACATGGCAGGGATACCAGAGCCGTTGGACGGAGAAGGGTTTAAGCAGTTTGGGATGGCGTTTTATTTAGCCTTTAGTCAGGGTCAACACGTTTTCGATGAGGTTGTGGTTGCAGACGATAAAGTGGTGACGTGCGGGAAGTTCACAGCGACTCATCTTGAAGAATTCCAGGGTCTTCCGCCAACGGGCAAGCAAATCAGCTTGTCGATCATGCACATCGATCGAGTCGAGGATGGAAAAATCGTGGAGCATTGGGGGCAAGGCGATGCACTCGGATTGATGCAGCAGTTAGGGATTGTCTTTTTGCCAGGTCCGAAGCTATTGCCTTTCATTATGAAAGGAGTCGTATCCAAACTGTTGAGGAAAGCCTGAAAGTAGTTGATAGCAACAGAACAACCATCTTGCACCCGACTGTTGAGAGATAGCTGGTTGAGTCCGAGAGGTTACTAGCAGCGGATGAAGCGGAACGTTAGACTGCTAAATAGTTGGTGAGGAAGGCACTCCAAGATTATTGATAGAAATCGACAAAATAAAATTGTAGGAGAGAAGCTTCTGGAGATCTGATTAAGTTGTTATGGTCGGTGTGATCCGAACAAAATTACAATTGTTCCCACAAGCGAGATGCTAACGCCTAATAAATCCCACTTATCTGGCTTGACTCCTTCAGCTAACCACAGCCAAAAAAGTGATGAAAGAATGTAGATACCTCCGTAGGCAGCATAGACTCTTCCAGCATTTGAGGCATCTACCCTGGTGAGAGCATAAGCAAAAACAATCAGGGCTAGGATGCCTGGAATAATCCAGAGACTACTCTTTTCAAGTCTTAGCCACGCCCAGAAGGCATAACATCCAGAAATTTCTCCCAGAGCAGCTAGTAAGAAGAGTAATAACGTTTTCATTGAGTTTAGTTTTCGGAAGATAGTTAGGTGTTTCTAGTTCTCTTTTAGTTTGCGTGGAATAGGTCTACCAGTGTGTCTGCCGCTGAGGGATGAAGCTATTAGCAAGTTTCCTAGCCAATAATCATCATAGCTAAAACCATTGAGATCCTCAAAGGGCGATCGTGAGTATGGAGCTTTTCTTTGAACTTTTTGGCTATACGGATGAAAGTTCTACAGCATTGCCATTGCCATCAACCGTCGTAAAAAAGCAAAAGCTGATCCTCTACTTCAGAGGATCGGCATCATAATAAAACTCATTAACTAACTCGAAATTATCTAGAAGCAAAATCTACAGCGAGCTGCTGGCGGCTGGTGGGATAAGAAACCATCAAACCTTCTCCGGCCAAAGGATTATTGTCATCCAACTTCTGACCAGCAACTGAAATGTATACCTGAGCATTGGGATTAAGACTAGTAGCGGTATAGACTACCTGATTCACACGGTTAATCATTGAGGCACTACCACCACCAGTGGCAAATTCTTCAGATAAGTCTACATATACGCCTTCTTGCTTAACTTCTAAGCTCAAAAGCCGAGTGTTAGCGGGAATAGAACCATGTTGACGGGCAAAATCAGAGTTGTTTAAAAGCTGACCGAAAGCCGAAGACAGCAACAAACTGGCAGAGGGCTGAGGCGCTAAAGCCACAAATTCTGGATCTTTGGCTGTGCGGTGGCCAGTGGCGGCGATGGTCTTTTCCACCGCCGACTCAGTGCGGGAAGTAGCTAGAACGCTTTGCTGCATTTCGGGTAGTACGAACCCTTTAACCATAAACAGGGCAACAACTGAGACGAAAATCTTTGAAACACACGAAAACTGAGTAACCATATGCCACCCTACCTTTGTCACCAGGACTGCTTAATGAATGAATGCCATGTAGTTCAGCAAATTGGCTGAATCTCATACCTTGATTATATGCAAAATGCATCCGAAAATCATTTGTTCAAAGCATAGTTCCATAACTTTTTATGAAGAGTGCGATGGTACACAAAACTCTGAAGTTAATGGAAAAACCTCGATCGGTCATATCAGTCAAAACCTTTGCCCCACAAGAGAATATGACTTTTTATGAGCCAAATAAAAAGGATATATTTGGCTACTGTTAAAAAAAAATGCGTACTCAGTAGTACGCAAGATCCACAAAAATCCAATAAGACTTTCAGTAATTTTGCTGATAACAAGTCGCAAAGGCTTGAGCAGCAAAGATTTGACTTTTTTCTATTAATCTTGCGAAATTTCTGTCACAAAAATTACAGTAGGAGCGTTACTCTCGTAGTTAGTGAAGAAAATGCCGAGTGCCGGTAAGCACCATCACTACCCCCAGTTCATTAGCAGCAGCGATCGAGTCGGCATCGCGCAGACTCCCACCGGGCTGGACGATCGCCGTGATCCCGGCTGCCGCCGCACTGCGCACCGAGTCATCGAAAGGAAAGAAGCCATCACTGGCCAAAGTAGCTCCTTGAGCTTTTTCGCCAGCTTGAGCCAGCGCAATCTGCGCTGCACCCACCCGATTCATTTGACCAGCGCCCACCCCGATCGTCTGGTTGTTTTTACTGACGACGATCGCGTTGGATTTGACATGTTTACAGACTTTCCAGGCAAACAGCATTTCGGCTAGTTGGTCTGGGGTGGGCTGTTTCTCGGTGACGACTTGCCAATTAGCGGTGGTTTCGATGCCATCATCAGAGGCTTGGAGTAAGTAGCCACCAGCAATCGCTTTGAGTTGTAAGGGTACAAAAGTATTGAAATCAGCTAGAGTAAGTACCCGCAGGTTGCTTTTAGCTGCCAAGATTTGCTGAGCTTCCGGGGTACAGCTAGGAGCCACGATACATTCCAAAAAAGTCTTGCTCATGGCGGTGGCTGTGGCCGCATCGATCGGCTGGCTCAGGGCAACGATCCCGCCAAAAGCGGAGGTAGAATCGGCCTGATAAGCTTTTTCGTAAGCAGCTAGTAAGTTATCACCAATAGCAGTGCCGCAAGGATTGTTGTGTTTAATAATGGTGGCAGCAGGTTGATCCCCAAACTCCACAATAATTTGGCGGGCGGCTTCTAAATCCACCAGGTTGTTATAACTGAGTTCTTTGCCCTGGAGTTTCACCGCCGCTGCCCAGCCGGTGCAAGCATTACCAGTCCGATACCAAGCCGCTGGTTGGTGAGGATTTTCACCATAGCGTAGGGTTTGCTGCTGTTCGCCGCTGGGCGGTAGATAGTTGGCGGGGAAGGCTGGTGCGGCACTTTGCTGCGAGAGGTAGTCGGTGATTGCTCGATCGTAGGCGGCAGTATGAGCAAAGGCATCTAAAGCACGGGCTTGGCGGAAAGCAGAGGTGGCGGTGCCACTCGTAGTGATTTCGCTGAGATAGTTGGAGTATTGGGCAGGACTAGTAAGGACGGTAAGGTGGGCGAAGTTTTTAGCCGCTGCCCGAATCATGGCAGGGCCACCGATATCTATTTGTTCGATCGCCTCGGCTAAGCTCACGTTGGGTTTGGCAATGGTTTCGGTGAAAGGGTAGAGATTGACGACAACCAGGTCGATCGCCCGGATACCTTGAGCTTCTAGATCAGCGAGGTGTTCTGGTAGATCTTTGCGTGCCAGAATACCACCGTGAATTTTGGGGTGCAGGGTTTTAACTCTACCGCCGAGAATTTCCGGGGCACCGGTATAATCGGCTACTTTGGTGACAGGTACTCCAGCATCTTTCAGGGTCTGAGCTGTGCCACCGCTACTAATGATGTCAAATTTAAAGGTATCTACGAGCTGACGGGCAAATTCTACGATGCCAGTTTTATTAGAGACGCTGAGGAGGGCGAGGGGCATAACTTTACTTTTTTCTAGATCGGCAGACGAGTATTATAAGGGAGTTCTTGACCGCTGCCCCCTGTGCCTACATTATTTAGTCCGCCTCACCTATTAATGATAACCTAGGCTTTCAGGTCGAGAACATCCAAGCCCCTTGCCGTATTGCCTGTAACCGTGACACAAAGCCAGCATTTCTAATGCTGGCTTACAAAGGATTTTGAACTATTTATGGAGTCAAGCGGGTTCGAACCGCTGACTTTCACGATGCCATCGTGACACTCTACCAACTGAGTTATGACCCCATTGCTTCTAATTTAAGGGATGACAGCGAACTTTGTCAAATTTAGTAGCCCCGCTGAGCAATACCATTAAGGAAACACATGTAGGTGTTGGCAAGGCCATAAACACCAATTAAGGCCGCCCCAGCAGCGGCGACTAAGATGCCCGCCAGGAATAAGGAAAACTCTTGTCGATCGCTAGCTGCTTGCATTAGTCGCAGAGACCAGGCGGCCAAGGCCATATCTAAAACAATTAGTCCTATTAGCATTTGTTAATAAAAGTTAACATTCTTTACTATCTTACAGCAGACACCTATTAGATGCTACCTTCCCTGGTCAAAAAGGCATTAGCTTAAGGTTTTCTTCGGAGTTGAGGGGCGATCTTAGGTGATGATTTGCAGTTGGTTTTTATGACGTGCTAGGTGCAGGGAGAGACATTGAGATCGCCGCCAACGAGGCAGCAGCCTGTATGTTACTATCACGCTATTAATTTTACAAGAAAATAGGTTAACTCAAGACTGAAGTTAAAATTTCTTGTTTTTCCAAAACTTACTCCATAATCTTGCGTAATGCCTTGGTTTCCGATCGACGTTTTTTAGATTCCAACCGTCGTCGATGCTGCCCTAGGCTAGGTTGCCTAATCTTGCGCGGCAGTACCACCACCGCCACACTCAAAATCAAAGAACGGAGTCGATCGAGTGCTTCTTCGCGGTTGCGCTCTTGGCTGCGGTGTTCCTGAGATTTAATTACCACTACACCCTCGGTAGTAATACGTCGATCGCGCAACTTCAAAAGACGGTGCTTGTAGTGCTCGGGTAACGATGATGCCATAATATCAAAACGCAAATGAATTGCACTGGCGACCTTATTCACATTTTGACCACCAGCACCCTGCGATCGAATGGCAGTAATTTCCATTTCGCTGAGTTGCAAATTGATGTTTTTGGAAATCTGAAACATAAGTAATAAAATTAGAGCATGGCGGGTAAAGAAAACTCCCAGTCAATGACCGGGAGTTTTCTTTATTTGGCGTAGAGCCTAAACCAACTTCATATCAGGATAAGAAGCCATAATGTCATCGGAAGTAAGACAGTCACCATCAGCTTGAGGAGTCCAGACTACCTCGATCGCCAATAAACCACTAGCTGCCAAGCTACCAATTTGTTGCAGCGCCTGCTTCATATCATTTTCGCCATTGATTTTTGGTAACTGGAGCTGTGCTGTAGTTGCTACTAATAAGGTAACCACTACATATTCTGCATCAGCATTCATCGCTAACAGCTCTGCCGGACTTTGAGGGGTCAAAGTACCACCTTTATCGGCACCAGCCAATGTGGGCTGCTTGACCTGACCATTGATGTTAGAAAGAGTCTCTTCGTTAAACTTACTGCGCTCAGCCATTGTTAAACGATTAAACACCGCTTCGGCACCGCTCAGCTTCGGCAACTCGGTAGAAACCGAACCATAGACCCAATACTCTGGATGACGCAGTAAAGTCAAACTGACTTCCTGTAAGACCTTCGCCCGCCCAGATTCAGTGTTGGTATCAGCATTGAAAGCAATGCGATCAAGATCTAACTGCAAGTTTCTGGCCTGTGCCATCAAACCGACTTGTACCTTGGCTACCGAAATGCCAGGATTTTCTGCGGAGCCTTCACCACTGCCAAAAGTGTTTTGGAAAGTGCGGAACAGGTAACCAGCGATCGCCAGAGTAATTAGCAGCGAAAACATGCCGCCACCGCCGAAACCCAGACCATAGCCATAAAAAGGCATAAAAGGAATACCGAAGCCGCCACCATACATAGACCCACCGCTGCTGCGAGCAGGGGCGCGATAGCTGCGACTAGGAGCGCGGAATGAGCCGCCACCCATCCGGCCACCACTGCGGGCAGCAAAAGCGTCGTGGTTTTGCAGGCCAAATACTAAGACCAGAGCTAAAGTCATGGTGACTAGCGGTTTCCAGAGTGATTGGAATGCTGACTGGACTTTTGCCCAAATTTTCTTGAAGGTTGGAACCATTGCTACGCGCTCCAGGGTTGCTATCTGTTGTTTTATCTCTTTAATTTAGCTCGGTTCCATTATTTTTCCTATGAATATTGATGGCGAAATAACCGCCATCTTAGCCGCCCCCCACAATGGTGACAATTTCTAGTCGATCGTCTGACTGAATCAGGGTTTGTGGCCATAGTGAGCGCTGCAAAATTTCGCCGTTGTACTCGATGGCGACTAGTTGAGGGTTGAGATCGATCGACTCCAAAAAAGCTGGCAAGCTAGTCTGGGGTGGGCAAGCGCGGGTTTCGCCGTTGACTTGCAGTTGAATACAGGGGGGTTGAGAGTTCGACATTAATAAATAGTTAAGATTTCCAAAAATTGTTCAAGTTGCTAACGCAGTAGCAGCCTAAATCTAGCAAAAACCTGTGCCACAGTCTCTTGAGCTTTGTTGTCTAACTTTGTCCAATCCACTTCGGCGCTATCCGGGTCGAATAAGCTTTCATCGATGATGGCTGGTCGATCGGGATTTTGCCTAAGTTCTTCAAAGTTGGTAAAACAAATCTGGAAACACAGCTCCCAAATATCCACCTTTAGTCCTTGCTCATTTTTGGCCAAACAAAGGAGATTACTAGGATATGGATCGCTGACTTCTTCGTAACTTACCACCACATCACTTTCTTCGGTTTGGCGACGAATTTGGTCTACCAGCCGAATATAGGCGGGCTGCATTAATAGCTCGGCTTGTTGCCAAGATAGCTCGGTAGCAAACTTCGGTTTCATCATCGATCGACTCCCAAACTAAATACCTACATAACCTATATGGTCGCCGCTTGGCGATGTTATGATTCAGAAGATTTTACAAAATTTTTTATCCCATCACCGCCATGTTCGACGATTTTTTTGGCAACGTCTTGCGCTATCAGCGCTACTTTATCACCGTAATCTTAGGGATCTTTATCTCAACTTTTAGCTGGTTGAAACCGCTGCTCAATAATAAAATCACAGCTACAGCCTTGGTGGGGATGTTGGTGGGGTTAGTGGCACTGATTGGTCTGACACTGAAGGCCATGTTAGGACTTACCCCGGTGACCTGAAATCAGCCAGTATTCCGCATTCCAGCCGCAATACCGTTAATAGTCAACAAAGCTCCATCCAAAAGATCGCTCTTTTTATCGCGATAGGCGGTAGGAAGCTGGGAATCGTACTTGCGCAGACGGCTGAGCAACGAGACTTGCAAAAAGCCCAAGGGGACAATACTACCATTGCGCAACTGTACCGATCGCTGTAGCTCAGGGTTGTCGTCCAAGAAATTGGTGTGACCGGCGATCGCTAACACCAGGCGAGCAGTGCGATCGAACTCGGCTTCAATTTCATCAAACAACGCCATAAACTTTTCTTTGTCGGCGGGCAAAGTTAGCTCCTGCACATAATGACGAGCAATCTGCATATCTACCTTGGCCAAAGTCATCTCCACCTTAGAAATAGTCATTTTAAAGAAGCGCCAATCGCGATAAAAAGAGCGCAGTAGCCGGAAATTATCTTCTGGGCTTTCAGCGATGAACTCAGCTAAGGCTGCCCCGACTCCATACCAGGCTGGGAGCAGAAAGCGACTTTGAGTCCAGCTAAATACCCAAGGAATTGCCCGCAGACTAGCTAAATCTTTTTTACCTTTGCGTCTGGCTGGCCGAGAAGAAATTTGCAGCTTACTGATTTCTTCGATCGGGGTGACCTGATGAAAGAAATCAATAAACTCTGGGCGATCGTAAATCAGTTTGCGGTAATAATGACGCGACTTAGCCGACAAGTCTTCAATGATTTGATTCCATTCATTAATGCCATCGTAACTGCCAGTTAATAAACTGACCCCGATCGTGGCGGTTACCACTTTTTCTAAGTTGTATAGCGCTAATTCTGGCAAAGAGTACTTAGAGGCTAAGACCTCTCCCTGCTCAGTGATCTTAATGCGGCCATTGACACTATTGCTGGGCTGGGCACGAATGGCATCATAAGAAGGGCCACCGCCTCGCCCCACCGAACCACCTCGACCATGGAAAATTCGTAGCTTCACATCATATTGGTCGGCGATCGCCTGCAAAGCCAACTGCGCTTTATGAATTTCCCAGTTGCTGCTCAAAAAGCCCGAGTCTTTGTTGCTGTCGGAATAACCCAGCATCACTTCCTGCAAGTCAGGAGTAAGCAGGGGGATCTCGGTGGTAAGTTGATAACCACCCGCCAAAGATGCCCGGTACAGGGGTAAGGTAAACAGCTCGGTCATTACTGCTGGAGCTTTTTGTAAGTCTTCGACCGTCTCGAATAAGGGCACAATCCGCAGAGTGCTAATACCTGTGGCCGGATCAAATAATCCCGACTCTTTAGCCAACAGCATCACTTCTAGTACATCACTGGCATCGTGACTCATGCTGATGATATAGGTATGGCAAATATCCAGGCCAAACTCTTGCTGCATCAACCGCAACACCCGAAAAGTCTCGATCGCTTCCCGCGTTTCTGCACCAAAGGGCAATTCGCCAGGAATCAAAGGTCTTCTGGTCTGCAACTCGGTGGCTAACCACCGCACCCGCTCATCCTCAGTCATTTCTGAGTAGGGCCGAGGCAAAATCTGCAAATAGTTGGTTATTTCGGCGATCGCGTTGGCATGGACAGTGCTCTCTTGACGGATATCTAGATGAGTAAGATTAAAACCAAAAACTTCTACTTGGCAAATTAGGTTTTCGATCGCCCCTACTTGTAAGCCATTGGCTGCTAAGCTCCGCCGAATAATTTGCAGCTCCGCCAAAAACTCTGAGCTGTGGTTGTAATAGGTATGAACTACTTCCGGCTCTCGATTGCTAGCATGTAAATCTTCTCGCTCAGCCACTCGCTCATTGCGAGCAATAGAATTTTTGAGCCGCTCGGCAATGTAGCACAGCTTCATCCGGTAGGGTTCCCGAATGTAGCGATGGGAAATACTGCTATACAGCTTGGGTAAATAGGTGGCATCTCTGCCCAGGGTATCGAGCAATTCAGCAGAAACCTGGCTGCGGTTAGCCGAAAGGCTCAACAGATTGCTAACTTCTTTGATGGCCGCTTGATACTTACTTAAGACCATCCCCCTTTGGTAGCAAGCGGTGCGCCAAGTCACTTGAGAGGTTACCGCTGGGTTGCCATCTCGATCGGAGCCGACCCAAGAACCAAAGCGACAAAAAGCATGTTCTGGGGGTTTAATCTCAGGAAAAAATTGGCGCAAGGAATACTGCAACCGTTGGAAAAGTTGGGGAGCGGCATCAAATAAGACTTCTTCAAAGTAATGCAGGGTGTAGTCTACTTCATCTAAGACCGAAGGCTTAAACTGATGGATTTCATCAGTAAACCACCAGAGACGAATTTCTTCCCGCAGGGCTTCGGTCAGACGAATTACTTCCCAGGAATCATTGCCGATTAATTCCGATGGGTCAGTAATCTGGCGATCGAGCTGTTCTAAAATTTCGGCGATGCGTCGCTGTTTGTTGCGAATAGTGTGGCGAACAATTTCGGTGGGGTGAGCCGTGAAGACCAAATTTATATCTAGATCTGCCAGTAAACTGCGAATTTGGTTAGGCGGCACATTGACTTGCTTAAGATAAGAAAATAGGGCTTGAAAGGTGTCCGGGTCAGGACTCAGTCCACTCAAGGAGCGCTCTAACTGATTGACTTTTAGGCCAGTACGCAAAAAAGATTGGCGATCTTTTTGTTCGCAATGCTGCTCAACAATATTAATCAGTTGAAAATAGAGAGCAAAAGCTCGCACCGCTTTTACCGCGTCTTCTAGCTTTAACTCAGCAATCAGGGTGTGAATGCTACAGTCTGTAGCCTGTCCTTCGGGAGAAGAAAGGTCGCGCAATTGTTCCAACAGTTCGATGAGCTGAGAACCATAGGCTTCAGCCAAAATTGATTTCCAGAGATCTTCAACGAACTGAATATATTGCTGTAAGGAGGTGTGAGGAGAAGTTGTCGCCATTGATTCGATCTGGAACGGTTGAAGTTGCTGACCCATAGAAATTACCCCTAATTAGATTTATTGAGGTGAAGAGCTAGGAGATGGAGAGGGGTCGGGAAACGGCAGTAAAGGTAATCGATCGCCCCGAAAAATTTCTTCGCTGTGGTTGGCCATATCCTGAATTTGCTGTAGTCCAGCTTGCAGTCCCACGATCGCGGCTAAGGTGGGGACGGTGAAAATGCTCACCAAGAGTTGTACTGGTACGGCGGTTGATTGATCGACCGCAGAACTGGGGGTGGAATCATCTGAGAACAATGGATAGACCTCAAATTTCTAGTAAATATTTGCAGTACATTTAGGGTGAGTTCAACAAAGCAGCGATATTGACCCATGGTAGTGTCCAGGAGTACATGTCACTGGTAATATTTGTTATTGGGTGCTGGCGATGATCGCCGTATCACAGGTCTAAATGCCACGATTTATCATACAGTATCAGTGCTGTGTTGAATAGTTTGTGTCCGCTGGGACAGCATTTCAGGCGATCTTCCGGGAGTGATGATTTTAAGCATGAATGATGAAACCGTCAGAACAGTGTGTCTTGAGGTGACAGTTGGTCGATCCTATTGAATTTGGAGATGATTTAGCAGAAGTAGACGACCACCTGCGTCGGCAGTTGTCTGATGCTCTGGGTAAAGTTTTGCGACCTGCTGGGGTGCGATTTAAGTTTTCGGTGCAAGAAGTTGCAGCGCTGCCGGAACAGGTAAAAGTTTGGAATATTCCTTTAAATAAACGTCTGTGGGTGCGCTGTGAATCGCGCCGCAGCCTAGATTACTCGCTGTTAGCCGAAGATTTGGCGCGGCAACTGCGATCGATCGAGCTGACAGATTTTAGTGATGCGGTGTTTCGCTGTGTGGCGGCGGGCATGACCACACCAGACTGGCGACTGCGCATTGATCTGACTCCACCGCTGGTGCTGCTGCATCATTGGGCTGCCTGGGGTGATATTCAAGCCATTACCCGCTTAGTCAATGCAGTATTGCGGCGCAATGGCTTGCAGGTCTCCGGAATTTTAAAAAATTGGCGACTGCATTTGTTTTGCTGTGTGCGAGGAAATTCGGTGCAGTTTCCCAACAAACAGATGGCGATCGAGAGTATTGTGCCATTGTTAAACCAATTGTCTCCCCAGGGTATTCAAGGAGCGACCATATATGGAGTGCAAGCCATGTCTGATGGAGTGCCCAAGGAAGATGAATCGCCCTTCTGGACTCATTGGTTAGATTTACCAGGAGCCAGTGATATCCGCTATACCATGCCACCACTGGCACTGGCCGAGCAGGGCGATGAGCAGGCCCTGAAGTTTATTTTGCAACGGCTGCTGAATCCAGATATCGATCGCACTTTTATTAATGGTGGCATTGGGATCTCTTTGTTGAAGCGCAAGGGCTTGCTACATATTATGAGCGAAGCCCCTCTCTGTCCGTTGGAAAGCCAGATTGTCGATCCGGTAACCAAGGTACTGCGCCAGATTTCCCTGCCAGATGTGGTGGGGGTGCGTATTTATGGAAGAATTGCTGGTCAGCAAGCCACCCTGTGGCAGCACGGCATGGGAGTAGCAGCGGAACTACCCCAATTGCCCAGCCACACTACGGGGATACCCATTACTTTCAATCAGCCCAATTGGCAGCAGTGGTTTTTTGCCAAAGGCTGGGTGCGATCGGCCAATAGTGTGCCCTCGCCGTTGAAGTACACTGCCCTCTGGTCGTGGTTGGCTGCGGGTTTATTGCTGGTTTTAGGGTTGGATCTCAGTGGTAGATGGTTATCTCGGCCAGCTATTGGATCAATCGCCTCTAATCTGACTAACACCTCAGCGACGGCTACGGCCATTCAATCTCAACTTAGTTATGGCAATTCGCTATTTGATGAAAAAGTTGTCGCCTATCAGCAGCTTTGTGAGAGTCAAGGTGCGCCAGATGTATTGATCGTGGGTAGTTCTAGAGCAATGCGCGGCATTGATCCCCAGGTATTGGAGCGAGAGCTGGCTACCCGTGGCTATGCCAATGCGCGGGTCTATAATTTTGGAATTAATGGTGCTACTGCTCAGGTGGTAGACCTATTGTTGCGCCGGATGCTCAAGCCTCAACAGTTACCGAAGCTAGTAATTTGGGCTGATGGAGTCAGAGCATTTAATGAAGGTCGATCGGATCGCACCTATGCCACAATCGCCGATTCTCCTGGCTTTCAGCAGCTACCTGGCAGCGAAGGGGTAGCAATTGCTAAATCCCAGCCTTTTATTATCAACGGTTATGCGGCGATCGATGGGTTCTTAAACAAAGCTCTGGCTAAAGCTTCTTTTACTTATAAGCGGCGAGATCTGCTGAAGCAGCGGTTGCAGGAAATACCGCCCCATTGGTTTGGTGAACGATCGGCTACTGAAGTAGTAGAAATTGATGCAATCAACAAATCCGGTTTTCTGTCATTAGGAGCTGAGTTTGAGCCGAGTACCTACTATCAAAAGTATCTCAAAGTTGCTGGTGATAGTGATAACGACTATGCCAATTTTAGTCTCACAGGTACCCAAGATGTGGCCACTCGTCAAGTGGTGGCTTTCTTACAGCAGCGGCAGATTTCCTTGGTGTTTGTAAATGCGCCGTTGTCGGATAGATATCTCGACAATACCCGCCAGAAGTATGAGTTTACTTTCAAACAATATATGCAGGCGCTCTCGACCGAGGGTAAGTTGCAATTTATTGACTTGGTTGGTCTGTGGATGCAAGACTACAGCTTTTATTCTGACCCCAGCCATCTGAATCGGACTGGCGCTACCCAGGTTTCTACCTACTTAGCCCGCAACGCTCCGATCGATTGGCAAGTAATTTCGACCCCCATAGATAAATCTGTAGATAAGTCTCGAATCAAATGAACTTTATTTCTCTGCTCTATGCCCTGTTTTTGGGGGGTACGTTGTTTTTCTACTGGCGCAAAAACAGTCAGCAGAATAGATTGTGGACGATTGTAGTTGCTAGTTTGCTGTTCTATGCTCTGTTTTATAAAGATCGCCCACCGCTGCTGTTGCTGTTAAATTTGGGGGTGCTAGGAACGATTATTTTTGTGAATTTTTGGATTGGTAAGTTACTACTAGAAAGCCAAATTATTGAATATCGATCGGTCAAAAACAACCTAACTGATCATCAGGAGCCGCGCTATTTACCCCGCACCAAAGCCGAACGGAAACGGGTAGTAATTTTGGGGATTGCTTTTAATGTGCTGCTGTTACTGGCTGCTAAATACATTCCTTTTTTGCTGACTACGTTTGCGGGTTTGGGTTTTCCAGCCTTAGAAACAGCGGCAATGTGGTATCGCAGCAATATTTTGCCGCCTTTGGGGATTTCTTTTCTCACTTTTGAATCGATCGCCTACCTGGTAGATGTATATAAGGGTAGTCCAGCCACCGGGAACTTACTGAAATATGCGGCCTATAAGGCTTTCTTTCCGAAATTGATCTCTGGGCCAATTACTCACTATCACGAGTTTTCGCCCCAGTTAAATGTGCTGAAATTTCCGACGATCGAAGTAATTGTCGAAGGGGTGTGGTCGATCGCCTGTGGGGCAGTAAAAAAGACGCTGATTGCTGATAGTTTGGGAATTTACGTAAATCTGGTCTGGGACTCCAATAACTTAGAACGAGCTGGTAGTATCGATTTGTGGCTAGCGCTATTTGCCTATGGTTGGCAGCTCTATTTTGATTTCAGTGGCTATGTAGATATTGCGCGGGGTACCGGGTTGTTGTTTGGGATCAAGCTGCCCGAAAATTTCAATTTTCCCTATTTCAGTACCAACATCGCCGATTTTTGGCGGCGCTGGCACATTACCTTGGGCGATTGGCTGCGTCATTATATCTATTTCCCTCTGGGTGGCTCACATGAGGGGTTACCGCGCACTTGTTTGAATCTGCTGGCCATTATGGTAATTGCCGGGATCTGGCATGGTGCCGATTGGGGATTCTTGGTTTGGGGCGGTATTCATGGGTTGGCGTTGGTTATCCATCGGCTGACAGCGCACTTTAGCGCTAAAAATCTGGCGGTACAAAATTTTTGGGCAAGTCGATCGGGTAAAGTATGCGGTTGGGCAATCACTCAGCCCTTTGTATTTATGGCTTGGCTATTTTTCCGCTTACCCAAGCTGGCCAATTCTACTTTTGTGCTGCAAAATCTTGGGGGCAAACCAGCCGATGCCCAGTTTGCGGGCAAGTTAATGGAGGCTGGGGTACGGCTAGACAATGGCCAAATCTTGTTGTGCTTACTGGGATTGAGTTTTGTCACAGCAGCAATCTATGGTTGGCGAAGAATCTTGAAGTTGGAGCTAGGCTGGGGAGTCAAACTCTTATTTATTCCAGTGGCTTTCTATTTGGTGTGGATATTGGTGCCGGGGCAAAGCTCACCCTATATTTATTTTGATTTTTAGGGCATCGGCAACCTGCTGGTGATAGTAGAAATTAGCTGGAATCACCGCCAGGAAGTTAAGATGGGAACAGTTGCTGACAGTCCTCCGTCCATGCCCAAGAATTTTATTGTTTTTTTACTGCCATTGTTATTGTTGTTTGGCTGCAAGCTGCCAGAAGTTGCGGCTAACTTTAATCGTCCAGTAGAAGGAAAGCCAAGTGGAGCGGTGGGTAGTCTGGGCAGTGCTTCGGTAGTAGAAATTGAAAACGACTGGAATGGTTACTCCGATATCACCCCGATCGTCCGGCATTATCGGCTAAAGATGGAGAATAATGGGCTAACAGGTGATGGCCATTTTGCGGTGGGCGGTTACGGCGGTTACAACATTCATCAGCAGTACAGTAAAAAGATTGTGATTCCTGCTGCCTTGAGTCAGCAGTTTTTAAGCAAGCTGGCAGAAGCACCGCTGGTGACTTCCCGCAAATATAAGCCAAAGTTCGTGCGGCGGGATGATTTTCCACGCATTACGATTCGGGTGAAAGCCCCCGATCGAGAGGTCGTATTTTTCTCGCGCTCCCAAGGTGAGCAAAATGCCCCTTGGCAAGTAAGAATAAAGAAAAATAAGGTGACGGAGTATTATGTGAGCGACTCCCAGATTCCGGGTCTAGCCATGGATTTGCTCAAGGCGCAGATCGATCATCCTGGATTAGATGCGGCGATTAATAAAAATAGGACAGTACAGTTGCCGAAGGGCAGCATCACGCCGGTAAAAGCTACTACCTCGCAAAGATAGCCCACTTCTCCGCTCGGGGAGGCAGGCTGCATACCAGGGCATTGATGCCGGTGGTTATTCTTCTTCGTCTGCGGTTTTCGCGATATAAACAAAGCTAGTAGACTTACCACTCAATACTGCTTTGCCTAACGACAGGGCGCGTTGTGCTTGCACGGCAGCTTTGCGTACCCAGGTGGCTTTGCGACTGTCGCGCTTCGATTTGGAGGTTTTCTTCTTAGGAGCTGCCATGATTTTTACAAATATTTTTGAGCACAGTCTTCTATCTTACCTGTCGGTTGCTCTGGATGCAAGTCAAGAAGATATCAAAGATCGACGTAATTGACTGATGGCGACTCCGGTTCCTTGTTCTTTGGCAGTAGCAAAACATCGATCGACTACATCTTGCAATTCGATCTGGGGTAGGCAAAGGCTGTATTCGCCGACCTGATACTGGTTGTTTTTGAGGAGATAAATTTTCAGGCGATTGTTTTTCAATAACCATACTTCTGGCACTTTGTACGGGAGAAAATCTAGTTCGGAGGTGTAACTAGTAACATCAATTTCGATAACTAAATCTGGCGGGGGATCTGTTTGCCAGTTGATCCGATCTTTACCCATGGCAGATTGCCAGTTATCAATGTAAAAACAGTAGTCTGGCTCTATTCCACCAATTTCTGGCAGTTCCATTGTGATGGGAGTGAAGGCTTCGTAATTGCGATCTTGGCTTTCTAAAATAATTTCTACTATCCTGGCCACGAGGTGAGCGTCGCGTCCATGACGAGGTAAGGGACTCATCAGTGAGATTTCTCCATTTTGATATTTAATACGTGGAATTGAGCTATCGCCTCGACTATCGCGGAGAATACAATAGTCTTGCCAAGAGCCGGGAATGTGCATGACTGAGCCGATCGGGATTTGGGTGCGTTCAGCAGAAACAACTGCATACATGCTTGGTACTGCTCATTTATTGATACTGCGTTTTAATTCTAAACGAGGATTCACTTGAGATCGAACCCTTGCGTTACCATAGGGGATGCCGCTGTGGAGGATGAATTCCAATGATTGCCATCGACTCTTTGTTGACCCCCGAAATAAACAAACCCGCTCGCTACCTGGGCAACGAGCGCGGGGCTGTGCATAAACCTTGGGACGAAACCACCGTGCGCTGGGCCTTAACCTACCCGGAAGTCTATGAAGTCGGCTCTTCCAACCTCGGCCACATTATTCTCTACAGCATTCTCAACGCCCAACCCCGCCAGTTGTGCGATCGCGCCTATCTGCCCGCCCCCGAAATGGCCACCAAACTGCGGGAGACCGCGACACCTCTATTCGGCATCGAATCCCGCCGCCCCCTTACCGAATTCGATATTCTCGGCTTTAGCCTCAGCTACGAGCTAGGAGCCACCAATATTCTAGAAATGCTCAGTCTGGCTGGCATTCCCCTCACCGCCGCCGAACGAGCAGATGGCCACTATCCGCTGATCTTTGCCGGTGGCCAAACCGCCACCTCCAACCCCGAACCCTACGCCGATTTCTTTGACCTGATGGTGATGGGCGACGGCGAAGAGCTATTGCCGGAAATGGGTCTAATTTTAGAAGAAGGCAAACTGGCCGGACTGGATCGCCAAGCCTTACTCCTAGACCTCGCCCAGATTCCCGGTGTCTATGTGCCAGAATTCTACGCGCCCCAGCCCGATGGAGCCGTCATTCCTCTCCGAGATGATGTCCCCAGCAAAATCCTGCGCCGCGTGGCCACCCCGATTCCAGCCTATTCCATCGGACTTGTTCCTTTTGTGGAAACCGTCCACGATCGGCTCGTCATCGAAATTCGGCGAGGCTGCACCCGGGGCTGTCGCTTTTTCCAGCCGGGGATGTTAACCCGTCCTGCTC
>JANNEH010000082.1:0-2430 GCA_031378405.1 Synechococcales cyanobacterium OTE_75_metabat_409 | reverse complement strand
ACTGCCGAACTAAATCGGATCATCCAAGCTCGCGCCACACCGGCTCCGCCACCAGTGGGCTATCAACCCAAAGTCGGCGAAAGAATTAGAGTACCGCGCCTTGGTCAAACAGCCGAAGTTTTGACTGCTGCTGACGATCGGGGCAATATTCAAGTGCGGTTGGGTTTAATGAGTGTCTCGGTGGCCTTGACTGATGTGGAATCTTTGACTGGTGAAAAACCAAAAGTTTTACCCAAAGCTACTAAAACCTTCAAGCCACCTGCGGCTCCTCCCAAAGAAACCATCTTAATTCGCACTAGCAATAACACCATTGATGTGCGTGGTCAACGGGTTGATGCAGCAGTTTTAGCTGTCGATCGAGCTATGAATGCCGCCCATGCCAGTGGCCTCTTATGGGTAGTTCATGGCAAAGGTACCGGCAAATTACGCGAGGGCATTCACGAATTCTTGGGCAGTCATGCTCAGGTAACAAAAGTAGAGCTAGCCAGCAATCCAGACGGCGGAGCTGGAGTAAGCATTGTTTATCTGCGATAATTGGCTGAAATTCTTATGCCTACTTGATCGGCTAATATACCGCACCTAGTCGGGAACCTTGTCGGATATAATCGAACTGTTGCAATACTGGTAACAGCGCTTTGTTAGCTAACTATTTCAACTAACTTAATCTTTATGTATTCCAGCACCAAGATGCCTGCATCCAATATCAAGTTAGAAGAGCTAGCTTTGCAGCGATCTCTTGAACTGCCGCAGTTAGACAACATGAAAACCCAGCTAGATTTGGTGCTCCTCGGATTGGAAGCCATTACTAGATTGGGTTCAGAGTCGATGTTGCAGGCGGCCAAAGAGTTAGGACTTGAAGCCATAGTTGCCGATCGAGTCAGCCTGTGGCGCTTGCGGCAGTCTAACCCCCAGCGTAAAAGCTCTGGAGGCCGCAAAAAGCTCGATATTGAAGAAGGTCGCGCTTTGGTCTTGATTGCTTGTCATTTAGCAAAGCAAGAACAAGCCAAGATCCGCGAAGCTGTGGGTGTATTAGAAGATACTTGGCGACGCGATCGGTTGCCCCAACAGGAGCCGGTACTAGCTGACTACACCGATCGATTCGTCGAACTATATCAAGACCGCATGGAAGATGTGCCTACTCTGCCACCAGAGCAGCTAAGCAAAGCTGCTTGCAAGCTACTGACAGATTTATTATTTTACAGTGGCCCGAAAGGTCATCAATATTTGTGGTCATCGCTTCTCCACCGCTCTCTCCCTAACTAAGCTTATGAACTCCTCTAACCTACAGCCCCGTCAATTTGTCCACAATACCTGCGAGCTGTCGATCGACGATAAAAAGTCGCCGTTTCCGGCTTGGATGAAATTCAATAAGCCCAATCCATTGCGGTTTTCTCTGAATGTGCAAGACCCCGATCGACCAGAGTTGGAGCCAATGACGGTAGCAGGCGATCGGAACAAGTTAGAGGCACTGCATAATACTGTTGAAAACTATGTAAAAGAGCTGCTCCAGCGCGCCCCACTCCCTCAACTTGGGGGTAGTGAAAATACCGAAAAATCTCAGAAGTCTGGGGAGGAAGAACTATCCGGGGCACTCGGGAACAACATCGATAGCCTGGTACAAAATAGACCGATCGATGCTCTGCAAGTAAGTGATGATCGACCCAGGATTGAAGCTGATGGACTTTCACGACATTTGTTTTATTTGGGCAGCGGTGCGGAAGCCAACACCACAGTAATGTCTTTAAGTACTCTGCAATTGTTCGATTTATCTAGTACTCTCACAGAAGGTCTTACTCCCGTCGTCGCAGATCCAGAGTCAGAAAAATCATCTACCACCGATTCAGAAACAGCCGTAGCACCAATAGTAATAGCACCCCCAGAATCTGTGACTAATAATAACAGCGTGGCCTCCTCCCTCAAGTCCGATGTAGAAGAACCCAGAGTGATTCTGCCATCTGTAAATGAACCAAACTCGGGCGACTCAGAAGATTTATATGGTTTGGAGACAGAGTCATCGATCTTAGAACGTTCTACCCCTAGCCGCGATCGGTTTAACAAGCCTAAACCTAGTCTGGGTAGCCTCAATTTACCAGAACTACCAGATTTTTCTCGATCGCCCCTCACTTCTATTCCCCTCTGGTTAGGTCTGGGTGGGATGGCCGCTCTGATTGTAGCTTTTCCTTTCTTAAGCAGTTATTTCAAAACCGGTGGTTCAGTAGCCAAAAAACCCGCTGTTACACCGACGCAGGTAGCAATGGCCACTGGTGATACGCCATCTGAGTATCAACCTACCACTCCATCTATCCCCAGTGGTGTTGGCACTCCTACCGTGGGTGGATTGCCAAGTCCTAGCTCTACTCTCGGTGGTTTGACGACTCAGTATGGAGCAGGAACTACCAGCACTGTGCCGGTTTCTCCTTACAATACAGG
>JANNEH010000078.1:0-5682 GCA_031378405.1 Synechococcales cyanobacterium OTE_75_metabat_409 | reverse complement strand
AGAAGAGATTTATTTTATTTTTCCCATGGCTACTCTAATATCTCCCCTATCTACTCCTTCAGAGCTGCGCCACAAGCTTTCGCTTTCTCAAGAAAAGTTGAGCAGTTTGCTAAAAGTCAGTAGTAAAACAATTCATCGGGTAGAGAAGAATCAGTCTTTGCTGAAAGACGTGGATGCTCGTGCTCGTCTAGCCAAATTAGAAGAAATCGCTACGTTGGGTTTGATGGTATATACCGAGGCGGGATTAAAAGATTTTTTGACTACCCCCTTGGCCATCTTTGATCAGCATACGGCTCTAGATATGATGTTGATTGGATCATACGATCGAGTGATCAGTGCTTTGGCTGCTGATTTTGAGGGTTTGGGTTATTAAATGTCTATCCAGTCTTATCTTCAGCTTTGGTCGGGTCATGCGGTGCGACATATTCCGAAGTTAGCTAGCTATGATATTTATGATTTTCGCTATGCAGGCAGGAGTTCTGAAAACCGTTGGAATCGTCAAGGGCAGCCCACACTGTATTTGGCCAAGGAAAAAAATGTGGCTTTGGCCGAATATGCTCGACATTTAGATGTCGATCGATCGGCAAGTATTAAGTTACAGGCTCAGGAACGGGCGGTTTATCGTTTTGAGGTGCAATTACCAGCGGTTGTTGATTTCTGTCAGCCAGAGGTTTGGCGAGAACTGTCTTTGAAGAATGCTCCAGATAGTTTTAAAGATAAAAATATTGCTAGAGCCTGCGCCGATTTTATTCGCTATACTACTCCAGCTACGGCAATTTTTGTGCCTTCGATCGCTTTTTTGGATGCGCCAGAAAATTGGTGTTTGGTAATTTTTCTGGAGAAGCTGCCAGCCGATCCTAGGGAATTTTTGCCTGCTGTGATGGAAGATGGGACTTTCCGAATTGATTAGCTAGTTTGGAAGTGTGCGATGAGTTCTTGCTTAGATAGCTGAAAGATCAGGGGGGTGTATTCGATGCTGGTGAGGGTCATGAGGTGGGGTAAGATGGCGGCGAGTTGTTGGTCGATCGAGCCATAGCGTAGTTCCAATAGTCCAGAAATAGCTGATCGACGTTCCTGTTCAAGACCCTGAATTAAACCTTGCCCGATGCCCTGCTCAATTCCGCGTTCCATCCAACTAGTGGTTAGTTCCATGATTTTCTCCTGTTCAGCAACTGTTCCTATTTTAGCAATTTCTGTTTGAAAGACTTGTTCCTCTTTCTGGTTCAGGCGAAGATAAGTGTCTACAAACCCTGAAATCAAGAAATTCCTGGCTGGGTCTAGCTGAAGGTTAGCTAAGAGGCGTAGGCATTCGGCTTTGACTTTGGGGCGATCTTTTTTTGCGATTTTCATTTTGGCCATCAGAGCGGCGGCTATGGGGTTTTGGTGTTGGAGGAAGTCGCGCCAGTTGAGGCGGTTGAGTTGGATAGATTGGAAGTTGAAGGTGAGGACATCTAGCTCTGGGAGGGTGATGCGATATTGATGTGGCTCTGAGCGTTTGGGTTCGTCAAAAGAAAAGACGGCGATTGGGTAGATCGGTACGCGGTATTCTCGATGGAGTTCGGCGAAGTAGAAGAACATGCGCTGGGTGAAGTTGGCTCTACTGGTAGACTGGTCTTCAATGTGGACAAGTATTGTATAAATTGGCTTGGAGTCGTTGATTTTGTTGGGTTTGACGGGTACTTGGACAAGGATGTCTATGGCTTTTCTGTCGCCGTCGATGATGTCGGTGAAGTACTGTTGTGGCTGAAAGGTTAACTGGGTGAGGTCTAGGTATTCGGTGAGGGCGGGGGCGAAGAGTTGGATGAATTCTACGAAGAAGGTTTCTAGGAGTTGTTTGAAGAGTTGGTCATGGTCTATTTGTGGAGCCATGGCATAAATTGGTAAGGATGTGAGGGAGTCTTAAATATTATAGTATGTAAGTATGCTTTCTTTGGATCGTATTAAGTCTTGGTAGACAAGCTGTTCAAGAGGCCAATGCCCCAAGAGTTATTAAGGTGTTTTGGGTAGCGATCGACAAACCACTGACCTTGGTGATATTCATACTTTGGTAGGGCTTGGGCAAAGTTAGGGTTTTAGTACATTTCAATGATTTTAGATCCCATAGTTTAATGGTTTCATCTTGACTACAGCTATAGAGAATCTGGAGTTCGGTACTGTAACAGATCGACCAAATACTTTGAGTATGACCAGTTAATACACCTAAACAATCGCCGCTGTTAGTATCCCAGAGTCTTAGCGACAAATCATCGCTGGCGCTTACCAGTATTTCTGGAGTAGTGGTAGATGCTGGAATAAAAGTGAGGACACGAATTTCTTTGGTGTGCCCGATGAGGGTTTGGAAGCATTGATTTTGAGTGATATCCCAGAGTTTTATTATTTGGTCGTCACTACTACTGGCTAATTTATCACCAGTGGGATTAAAGACGATCGATCTTACTCGTTGTTGATGTCCAATTAGGGTTTGGATGATGGTATTGGTAGGCAAATCCCAGAGTTCGATGTGTTGGCTGACTCCGGTGATCGCGATCGTTGGAGCATGGGGATGAGTGGCGATCGCCCAAATCCATTCGGCGGGGGAATCTTGTAAGAGCTGGGAATTGTTGGTGATCGTGTTCCATAGCAATACTGTGCGATCGTCTGAGGCGCTAATTAAAGTTTGGTCATCTTGGCCAAATTGGATTGACCAGACCCAATCGGTGTGACCACGCCAGGTTTGGAGACATTGACCGCTAGCGACATCCCAGAGTTTGATGGTGCGATCGTGGCTGGCACTGGCTAGGAGTTTGCCGCTGGGGCTAAAGGCCAAGGAGCGAATGCGGCCTTGGTGTCCGGTGAGAGTTTGGCGTAATTCACCAGTGGCGGCGTTCCAAGTTCTGATTTGGTAATCATCGCTACCGCTGGCTAAGTAAATGTTGCCATCAGAGGCCGGGAGGCTGACGGCGATCGCCCAGATGCGGTTGGAAACTCCATAAAAAGTCTTGAGGGGTTGGCTGGTTTTGGTGTCCCAAATGCGCACTAGTTGTTCATCGCTACCTACGGCCATCATAGTTTGGTCGGGGCTATAGGCGATCGAGCGAATCCGATAGTGGGGTTCAAAGAGGGTGGCGATCGGTTGCCAGTTGTCGGCATCCCAAATTTGAATTTTATCGGTACCGGCGCTGATTAACTGTTGGCCATCGGGACTGTAGGTAAGTGACCAAACAGCGGTGTTTTCGGCCACAGCAAAAGTATCTAAGCATTCACCGCTGTCTACATCCCAGGTTTTGATCTGTTGATCGTCACTGCCGACGAGAGTTTGGCCATCGGGGCTGAAGGCTAAAGCTCTGATTCGTTCCGAGTCATTGGTGAGCACTTTGGTGCATTCTTGAGTCCAAATATTCCAGAGTTTGACGTATTTGGCGCTGCTGGAGGCGATCGTGTAGCCATTGTTGCTGAAGGCTACTGACCAGACTAATTCTTCTGGTTGGTGGAAGGTAAATAAACAGGTGCCGAAGAGTACGTTCCAGACTCTGGCGGTGCGATCGTTGCTGACGCTGATTAAAAAAAGTAAGCCTTTGATTGAGACGAAGCGGGCTGACCAGACCCAGTCGGTGTGACCACGGAATATTTTCAGGCAGTCTATTTGTTCCCAGGTGTGGATTTTCCAAATTTTAACGGTGCGATCGTTGCTACAACTAGCTAATAGTTTGCCATCGGGGCTAAAGGTAATATGCCTGATCCAGTCACCATGAGCTTGCCATGCATAAATTTGTTGGCCATCTGCCACTCGCCAGAGGCGAATTTGGCCGTCCATGCCGCCAGTAGCTAAGGTGGTTTGGTCGGGGCTAAAGGTGACGGTGAAGATGCTGCCTAAAGATTGAGAAAAGATGGTGTTTGCGAGGTGGCAGTAGGCGAAGTTAACGTTGGGTAAGTTGATTCCTTGGAGATAGGCTTGGCTGATTGGCAGGTAAGAAAAGTCGTAGCCGGTGAGGTCGATTTGGGCAGTGGTTAATAGGTTAATGAGGTTGCCGATCGCGTAACCAATCAGAGATTTGCTGTTAGTCGCAATGGGGGTATGAGCCTGGGTTTGACGAAAGTGCTGGAGGATGGCGCAGAGTTTTTGTTCGATAATTTGGGGGTGTTGCTGGCCGCCGAGGTTATTGATAATTGGTGCTAGGAGCAGGCGCTGTTGGGTAGCGCGGATGTATTCTTTGGCGGTGGCTTGCAGAATGGCATGACTACAAAACAGGTCAAATTGGTGGTGGGTAAGTTCTTGGTTGATGTGGTGAATAAAGCGATCGGTGACGTATTCCATCACGACGTTTTGTAGGGTAAAGCCTTGGTCGGTGGCTTGGATCAGAGATCGATCGAGTAGTGAATCGATGACGGCAATGATGGTTTTAAGCGGGGTGTTGAGGCTGTCGGTGGCCAGAGTTGTGGCGGTGATGGGTTCGCGGTGAATGGCTAACCAGTACATAATTGATGTTTCGGTGGGAGATAGTCGATCGAATTGGCTGGTGAGCAGTTCTTCGATGCCACCAAAAATGATGGGGGAGGCCAGAAAATCGGTGAGGTTGTTGTTGAAGGTTTTTTTGATGGTGCTGGCGACTAGTTGAAGGGCGAGGGGGTTGCCGTGGTATTGGGCGGTGAGTTGGGAGATTTCTGCGGCGGTGCCATAGATGCCTTTATTTTGCAGAATTTGAGTAGCTGCGGGGAGACCGGTGAGTTGAAGGACGCGGACGGGGGAGATTTCGCCTTGAAGTTGGCGGAGTTCTTTGGGTTGTTCGCGGCTGGTGACGATCAAACAGCTTTGGTGGGCAGATTCGCCGATTCTTTGGAGTAGGGTGCCGTAGCCTTGGTGCTCGGGGCGGTAGTTGCCGCTGAGGGTGCCGCTTTGCAGAATAGATTCGGCGTTGTCTAAGATGATTAGGCAGCGATTGGTGCGTAATCGATCGATCAATGTAGTTATTTGGTCGTTGAGGCTGGTGGGGATTGCTATTTGGTGATGGTGAGAGAGGTGTTTGATGCAGTCGCTGAGGATTTTTTCGACGGTGGGGGCTTCGCGGAGGCTGCGCCAGATGATGTAGGGAAATTCGCTGGTGTTGGTTTGGGCGAGGTGGGCGGCGAGGGCGGTTTTACCAATGCCACCGATGCCGATAATCGAGATCAGGCGAGTTTTATCAGTGGTGATCCACTGTTGGAGGGTGGTGGTTTCGGGGGTGCGGTGAATGAAGAGGGTGACATCGGGTATTTCGCCCCAGTCGTGTTTTGTGTTACTTTTTGTAGTGGTAATCATTTCTTGCCAGTCTAGTTCCAGGACTTGGCAGAAGGCTTGGAATGTGGTGGCAGTGATGGCTTGGCCTTTGAGGAAGTTTTTCCAGGGGCGCAGGGAGATGGCGGTTTGGTTGAGGTTTTCCCAGTCTGTGGTGGGTTCTAGGATTTTGCTGGCGGCGTTGAGCCAGCGGGTGTCGTTGACTGGCCAACCTCGATCGATGCGGGCTTGTCTAATTTTAGGGAGTTGTGCGGGGGCTGCTTGCAGGCTGGGCATGATTGGTGTAGATATTACCCCTGTTAAGGTAACAAATGTACTATCTGCCAGCAAGTAGTCTGAAGGTCGCTACATGAGGCGTTTTTCGGTCACTTTTACTCTTTTTCACTGGCTTCTTCTCTCCCCTGGGAGAGGATAGAAATCTTTTCAAATTC
>JANNEH010000077.1:0-2356 GCA_031378405.1 Synechococcales cyanobacterium OTE_75_metabat_409 | reverse complement strand
CCAATATGTCGATCGATACCTACCTAGAGCGCTGCCATCAATTCTGTTATCATCTCCGCACCAGCGAGCACCAAGCAGCTAGCTCCGACCAACAGCGTGAAGCTTTTATGACAGAGCAAATTCGATCGCTGATCAGCAAATATCCCGGCAAAATATTAGTAGTAACCGGCGGCTTTCATAGCTATCCCTTATATCGATCGATCGTCCTTCACCAAGACCCCCCAGTAATCTCCATCGATCCCCACCCCACCCCAGTAGCCCAAGGCATTGCCCTGACCCCTTACTCTTACGATCGCCTGGACAACCTCACCGGCTATAACTCAGGAATGCCCAATCCGGGCTTCTACCACGCAGTCTGGCAACAAAGATCTCATCAAAAAACCCAGTCCCCAGCCCATTCTTCCTTGATAGGAGAGGTCTGGGGTGAGTCAACATCATCACACAACCTTGTCGATTCTCTTACAGAGACGCTTTGCTCTCGCCTCCTGGCTCAAATAGTCACCACTCTCCGCCAACGCCAGCAAATCGCCAGCACCGCCGACCTCATCGCCGTCAAAACTCTTGCCCAAGGACTCGCTGACCTGCGTAGTCACTCCGAAATTTGGCGACAAGATTTAATTGATGGCGTAATCGGCGGATTAGTCAAAGAAGATACCGGCCAAGGCCGCACTCATCCCTTCCTGGCCGCAGTTCAAGCCGTATTCCGAGGGGGCGATCGAGGTCAACTAGCCGCCGGAACTACCTTGCCGCCGTTAGTTCAAGATCTATATCAACAACTGCATCACCTGGATATTTTTCCTACTGCCAAAAAAAGATTGGTTGAGATAGATCTCACTCCTAATGCAGAAATCACTGAACACCCACCCAGATCGATATCCAGATTACTTCATTCCATGAAAATCCTGGGAATCACGGGCTGCGATCACACCAATGGCACAGATTTTACTACTCGCCAAGACTTAGTGAAAATTTGGGAGCGCTGGCAACTGCAATGGTCACCAGAATTTGATGCCAGCTCGATCGAAGCCGCAATTTATGGCACTAACATTGCCGAAGCCACTGTAGCTAAGTTAAGAGAAAGCGCCGATCGTCTGCAACGCAACGCCGAAGGCGCGGCTTTGTTGTTGTTAGATGCTGGCTTGGCCGGAGTGCAAGAACTGACTCCGGAGTTTTATCCCCGCCTAGTGGAGCTGATTCGACAAGATGGAGACTTTTTATCGATCGCTCGATCACTCAGACATTTGCTATATCTCTATCGCTACGATGAGGTATTAGGTACCCGGTCACAAATAGACCTAGCAGCTATTTTGGTGGAAGCTTTTCAACGAGGATTATGGTTATTAGATAGCTTAGGTGCCAGCGGCGAAGGCCAAGAGTTATTAAAGGGCTTAGCTGGCTTGCTCGAAGCTTATGAATGTTGTGGTAGTTTGTTGATCGATCGCCAAACCGAGTTTCGACATGTGCTAGAGCGGGTGAGCCAAGATGTGTCTCAGACTGCTTTGATCCGTGGGGGATCGATCGGGGCGCTGTGGGTATTAGGGGCAGTAGGAGCTGAGGATATCTTGGCAACTATTAACTATTATTGTCAACCCGATTGTTTCGGTGATTTTCTCACTGGACTGTTCCATTTAGCGCGAGAAACTACCCAGCGGGCACCGGGTCTGCTGTTGAGCATCGACAAATTATTATTAGCTTACGAAGACAATGAATTTTTAGCAGCCCTACCCGCTCTAAGATTGGCCTTTGGTTACTTTACACCGCGTGAAAAACATGTGATGGCCAAGAATTTGTTGCAATCTACCGGCTCTGGTAAGGTGGCAACCAGTGAGTTGCTGACCTTGCCGGTGAAGATTGAAGATGCCATGCAGGCCATAGATCTGGAATCTAGGTTATTTGCGTTGGTCGATCGCTATGGTTTTCGAGGTGGCCAAATCCCCTGAATGTTATTCGGGATTATATCTCGATCGAGAATTTTTCGGCTTTTATAGAACCCATTTCAATATGGTTCGCTTAAGCAAAACATAGCATCCAGAATTCGTTTCGATATCCAGGAAAGTTATTGAAATCCAATGGTAGGGGCGCATTGCATGCGCCCGACCATTGGATTTTAGTATCTATCAATCTCAAAAATTCCCACGGATACAACAGCCACTGCAACAATCTATGGTTTTGATGAATTCCATCGGAAGGGCGTATGCGATACGCCCCTACCGATGTACCCCTGTTAAGGTAACAAATGTACTATCTGCCAGCAAGTAGTCTGAAGGTCGCTACATGAGGCGTTTTTCGGTCACTTTTACTCTTTTTCACTGGCTTCTTCTCTCCCCTGGGAGAGGATAGAAATCTTTTCAAATTC
>JANNEH010000076.1:0-1764 GCA_031378405.1 Synechococcales cyanobacterium OTE_75_metabat_409 | reverse complement strand
GAATTTGAAAAGATTTCTATCCTCTCCCAGGGGAGAGAAGAAGCCAGTGAAAAAGAGTAAAAGTGACCGAAAAACGCCTCATGTAGCGACCTTCAGACTACTTGCTGGCAGATAGTACATTTGTTACCTTAACAGGGGTACTCCTTTGACCACATCAGTTACTGTAGCAGTGTCGATCGACTGCCCCCATTTTATTAACTCATCAATTCAAGCTCTTTATCTATATCCTCTATAGTTCTTCTTTCCATTAGTTTTCCAAGAAGCATAACGTTCCCATTCACCCGCAACTAAAAGCTTTTTGGTGTTCAACAGCTCGATTTGGTCGGCGTGCAATGGGTTTGTTAGCTTGCGCTGCGATGATCAACCATCCTACAACTCATCGATCGTCACCAAGCCTCCCTCTGTAAACTGAATCACCAGTTCCTGTTCATTAAGTAGAGCTGTACCAATCAGAGGTCGTCGCCCTGTAGCAAATACACGAATGTCTCGCTCCACACCATCCCACAAAATTGTTGCTTCATGGACGGCCAGAGAGACTGTGCTATTGTCTGCCAAATTCACAGGCATACTGTACAAAAATGGCAATCTCAGAAGGTTTACCGCCTCTGGCGGTAGACAAAGATGATCAGTAAACCCGGTATCTACAACAAATTCGATCGGGAAAGTTGCACCGTTTATCAGGAGAAATGTTAACGAGACGATCGCGTGCCGATCAGTTACAGTACCGGAAATCACTGCTCACACGCTCCATAACACCACCTAAAGAAGCTGCCACATTGTAGCCAATACGAATCCCAAAAAGCCTTGCATACGGATGCTTTGCATAGAGAGTATGCGCTGCTTGCAACCCAGCTTCATCGACTTCATAGTCACCTGTCTCGACATCAATAATGACCATCTTGCCAATGTTTTCGCTCGTTTCAACCGTTTGACGAATTCTGCTTTCGTACAGTTGGTTGGCACGTTTTGCCACTTCTTCACTGCTCAACAGGATCGCTTGCATAGATTGACTCCCGATCTCTACTTTTAGAACTTCCCCATGATACCTTGCGAATGAACATAATGGGCATTGTACATACCCAGATATCTGACGATGGTAGTGATAGCTAGGAAGAAGTCTCCAGGAATATCTTGGAACCAGAGAAAGAAACAGTACTTATATTTTGAGAGAAGCAGGAAGCCCATGAATAATAGCCTCACAACTATTGTTGACAATAATTTGATTTTCTGATTTCCAACGAGGTGATAGCTGCATACCTTTATCGGGAATGTCACAGATTGGCGATGGTTGTTGATATAAGTTGTTCATGATTGAAGCCTCAAGACGCTCAAGAATTCGTGGTTCCTTACCTACATCTGCAATGAAGATACAAAAACTTACAAGTTGTTTGCGCACAGCGTCGAGAATTATCGATTTGTGTTCTTCAAATTCGTCTCGGTGCTTACTGGCATAACCCCAGCCACGCCATATCTCTTTTCTGAGTCCCTGTTGTGCAGCAACAACATCGAGAACATGATATGCACCATTCATATATTGGCGCGTATGCTCTTTAAATCGGGCAGGAACTGATCGACGTGTGAGACCAGCAGAATATATTAAATAACCACCTTGATATTTAAATGTCTGAAGATAAACCCCACCAATGTCAGGAATCGGATTCAAGCTATTCTCAACCTCAAACCTTGGCCAGCTATAAGGTCCATCCCATTTGACATCGATTGTGGTTATGTCATGATTCATATGAAAGTTCAGGCTAGCTAACG
>JANNEH010000065.1:0-5066 GCA_031378405.1 Synechococcales cyanobacterium OTE_75_metabat_409 | reverse complement strand
TGGTTACCACAGCGCACACAGTTCACAAAATGCTCTAACTCAGCATAGAGTGGCTCCACATTGCTGGTGTAGACCTTCTCGATGAGTCCATCTTGGCGATATAAGCCTTTCTGGAACTCATTAAACTTGTCACCATTGTGGCGGTGGATCGCAATTTCGTTGGTCAAGAAGTTAGCTTTGGTTAACGAGTGACTACAATGGGCATCAATGCTGCGAGTCTTGCGATGCGTTACTTTACTGGCGGTAAGAGTCGCAACCACCCCGTTGGCAAAGCCCAAAGTGGCCGTTACATAGTCTAGATATTTAGATGTTTCACCACTGCGGCTACCACTGGCAGTCAAACCCACTACCGGGGAACCAGCTAGTTCCATCAGCAAGTCGATATCATGAATCATTAAATCTAATACCACCGACACATCATTGGCTCGGTTAGAATAAGGACTCATCCGATGGGCTTCTAGAGCCAGTACTCTTTCAGTTTTTAGTACCTGGCTTAATTCCTGGAAAACTGGGTTAAAGCGCTCAATATGACCAACCTGCAAAATCGACTGACTCTCAGCGGCAGCATTGACCAAATGTTCTGCTTCTTCGATCGTGGCCGCGATCGGTTTTTCAATTAACACATGAATGCCTGCTTTTAAGCAGGCAATTCCCACCTCGTAGTGTAGGCGGGTCGGTACCGCGATGCAGACTGCATCTACATGCTGAATTAGCTCGCGATAATCCTCAAAAAAACGGGCTCGGTACTTACTAGCAGTTTCCAGACCCTGTTCGACATTTACATCGGCAATGCCGACAAATTTGACATCTTTAATTAAGCTGAGCACCCGGGCATGGTGTTGACCCATGTTCCCCACCCCGATCAAGCCAACCCGCAGCAATTGCTGAGGTACCTTGGCAGGCATGGCACTTCCCTGTATTTTTGTTGCCGACATATCGTATTTCACCTGAATCTACTCCTCCACCGCAGAGTGGTTAACAGTGGTCAATTTGCGGGCGATCGAGCAATATGTCTTTACGAAAATGAGAGTAGGAACTATCATTTTTGGGCGAGTCATACGACAACCACGATAAGCAATGTGACTGGGCGTGTTAGCCATCTGTTGCCAGATACTACCACAGTTGTCTTTACATTCAGGGACAGTCAGACTGGCTTTATGTTCCAGTGCGCTGAACTGAGTTGTTTAAAAACTGAGTTGTTTAAAATTGTTAAGTAGTATTAAACAATTGTAGTCGATCAAGCATTACTATCGATCCCCATGCGCTGTTTTACTTATGCCCAAAGCCGTCATCTTACTTTCTGGTGGACTTGATTCCACCACAGTTTTATACCAAGCCCGCCAAGATGGGTACGATTGTTATGCCCTATCTTTCAATTACCAACAACGCCACCAACGGGAGCTAGCTGCCGCTCGGCGGGTGTCTAAATCAGCTCAGGTGTTAGAACATCAGGTAGTAGATTTTGACCTGCGTTGCTGGGGCGGCTCGGCGCTGACCGATAATTCGATCGAGCTACCAATCGATCGAGACTTAGGACAAATGGCTGAGGAAATTCCTGTCACCTATGTCCCGGCGCGCAATACGATCTTTTTGAGCTTTGCTTTGGCCTATGCTGAGGCTATTCAGGCCGATCGAGTATACCTGGGGGTGAATGCCCTGGATTACTCTGGCTACCCAGACTGCCGACCGGCTTACATCGCGGCGATGCAGCAGGTGTTTAATTTGGGTACCAAACAAGGTCTAAGTGAGCAAGGTCTGAGTGGTGATGGCATTCAAATTGCCGCACCGTTGATTAATCTGCGCAAAACTGAAATTATTCAGCTTGGCAACAGTTTGGGGGTGTCTTGGGCAGACACCTGGTCTTGCTATGACGGTGGTGAGTTGGCCTGTGGAGTCTGTGACTCTTGCCAGCTCCGGTTGGCAGCTTTTGCTGAACTGGGGCTAGTAGACCCATTGCCCTATCGGACTTAGCCTAAGTACTGATCGGAGTTAGATGGCGGTGAATGCGCACTCGATCGAGGCGATTGCCATCGATACTGCTGACCGTAAACTCTAGGTTTTGGTATCTATAGGGTTCCCCCAAAATTGGCATTTGTTGCCATTTATAGAGCAAAAATCCTCCGAGGGTTTGATATTCTTCGGTGAGAGGCAAATTTATTTGCAGAGCTGCATTTAAGTCACTGACCGAAATTTGGGCCTGGACTAAAAAAGTATCTTTGCCCGCCGGGACAATCGTTACAGGGCGCGGGAATTCTTCTTTTTGCTTACCCAAAACTTCGGCGATTACATCTTTGCGGGTGATGAGGCCAACAATTGCGCCATATTCATTCACCACCATGGCCATGGCAATACCAGCGGCTTGCATTGGTAACAAGACTTCATCGATCGAAGCCGACTCAAAATATAAATTCAATGGCTTAATGCAGCTTTTGATCGAACTATCTAAATGCAGCTTGCCAGATGTCAGAGGTTTGGCCAAGTCTCGGTAGTGAATAGTGCCGATAATGTCATCGCTCGATCTGCCGGTGACTGGAAAGCGAGAAAAATTAGTGCTAGCGACTCGATCCAATACCATCCGCCAAGTGGCATCCATCGAGATCGTGGCCATTTGGGGCTTGGGCACCATTACTTCGGTCAAAGTGAGGGTATTGAGGGCAAAAACTTTATCGATGATTTGGCGTTGATTGCTCTGGAGCCCGATCGATTCCCGTTCGGTGGCAATTAAAAGCTGGAGTTCTTGGGAAGATAATTGGTGTCGATCGTGGCGGTTATCATCGATGCCAAAAGTGCGCAAAATTAAGTTAGTAGACTGATTCAGCACCCAAATTAAGGGCTGAAAAATCTTGGCAATCACCAAGCTCGGGGCTGCCAGTACTTTGGCAATTCGTTCGGCATAAATCAGCGCCAAAGATTTGGGAATTAGTTCTCCTAAGACAATCTGTAAATAGGCCAGCAGCACAAAAGTACAGATAATGGCCAGCAAATGAGCCGTAGGTGAATAATCGCGACCCAGCCAGCGGGAAAATAGCGGCGCAATAAACTGCAATACGGTTCTTTCGCCTAGCCAGCCCAAGGCCAAACTAGAGAGGGTGATACCCAGTTGGGTGGTAGAAAGTAGTCGATCGAGTTGGTCTTGTAGGCGTTGGACACTGCGAGAGCGCAAGTCGCCAGCTATTACTAGTTGATTGATTCTCGATCGGCGCACCGAAACTACTGCAAACTCTGCGGTTACAAAAAACCCATTGATTGCAATCAAAATCAAAACCACTGCTAATCGCAGAGCAATTTCTGACGAATTCAATGATCTCCTACGTACTTGCTAAACAACTATTACCACTGCCCCTCTACTACTGTCCGTCACCGGTAGGAGCCTCTGGACTAGCAGTCTCGCTGGGTAAAACCAGGGGAACCGGCTGACTAGCCGCTGGAGTTCGGGGCTTTTTGACTGCTGCTTTAGGCGAGGGACTAGGTTTGATGCTGGGTTTGACAGTAGGATTGACCTTAACTGTGGGTTTCTCAGATACGGGTTTCTCGGATTTTTCAGCTTGGGGTGTTTTAGTTGGTTTAGTTTTATCATCCTCAGTGGTACTTAGTTGACCATCAGGAATACTGATTTTGATTGGGGGCTTGGCTGCAACTTGACCCACGGGCACATCTTTGGCCTCGATTTGTAGCTTGCGTTCGCTGTCAGTAAGGCGGAGAGTGACGTTACTATTAGCCGCAATCGCCGTTTTCAGAATCGTGACTTTCATGGCTACATCTATGCCATTGGCTGCCAACGATGGCGGTAGGCCAGTGATATTAAAAGGAATAGATTCTTCTTTTTCCCCCACGATAGTTAATACGCCAGGATTGAATTTGACGGGTTGACTGCCCTGGTTGCGCAGGGCGATATCGAGCTTAATGTTAGTGCCTTCTAGCTTGGCCGACTTGATCGTCATCATAATTCCCTGGTCTTTGCTTTCGATCGGGAAGACCAAGGTGGGTTTTTCATCGGCTTTAAACTTGTCAGCTTCGCTTTTGCGATCGATGCCCATAATATCTTGGGCTTCGGCAATCAACTGCTGTTCCGACAGCACTTCAAGGCCACGAGTTTTGGTGTACTCGGTGGATGTTTTGCTATTGCTGCGGCGAATATCTGGCTGAGTCACGCCTTTGAGAGCCGCATGGCCAAGGGTGAAACCCACGATGCCACTAAACAATCCGGCGGCCAACATCAACATCAATAAAATACTGGTCAGCAGTAAGGCGCGATCTCTTTTGATGTACTTCAGCTTCATATTTATGGGGAAATACTTTTTGTTAGATGCGTGGCAGTCACGGATATTCCCCATAGTTTACCCTGAATTTCTGTCGGATTTATGGGGTTCTATTGATCAGCACAGAAGAAACCCAGGAAATTCGGTAGAATATGAAGAAATATTAACGAAAACCGCTGTCACCCTTCCTTGGAGAAATGCATGGAGCTGAAGAGAATAGAGCGCTGGAGCCTGGTCGGACATTTGGTGTCGATGGCGTTTGGCCTCGCCGGATTGTTGATCGTGCTACCCCATGCCGATTTGATTTTGAATTTACCCCCTTTTGGACAGAGCGTTTTCCAGTTCTCAATGGCCAATGGTGGCGTTCTGTACATATTGCTGGGGACAGTGGCCGTAGCGGCCTATGCCTATCGAATGCTGGGCTGGTGGCAGTGGCTGAGCTTCATGCTGCCAGCAGTGGTTTTGTCGCTGGGTAGCGAACTGCTAGGTACTAGTACCGGATTGCCTTTTGGTGACTATGGGTATCTCAGTGGCCTGGGCTACAAAATCGCTGGTTTGGTACCGTTTACTATTCCCCTCTCTTGGTTCTATCTAGGCTTTTCTTGCTATATCGTGGCCCGAGCTGGTTTTGATCATACTAACTTACCCAACTGGATACGCCATGGCGGAGCAATCTTTTTTGGGGCACTGTTGTTAACTTCTTGGGATTTTGTCCTCGATCCGGCCATGAGCCAGACCGTGGTGCCTTTTTGGGAATGGAAGACTCCCGGGGCTTTCTTCGGGATGCCTTACTTAAACTTTGCTGGC
>JANNEH010000331.1:0-3865 GCA_031378405.1 Synechococcales cyanobacterium OTE_75_metabat_409 | reverse complement strand
TTTTATGAAAAATACTAACTTTACTATCGCACTTGATCGAGATGCTCATCAATGGGCTAAAACTTTTGCTGCACAGCAAACAACTCCTGCCAAAGGCCGGAGAGTTTACTTAAATACTCTGGCCATCTGTGCAGTACAGCGATATTTAGATTGTGTCTGTCAATTACAGCTAAACCTGGGAGATGCTGGGAAACCAATTAGTCAAGGATTCATGGATGTGGCTGATTTGATAGTTCCTGGCTTAGGTAAAATTGAGTGTCGTCCGATTTTGCCCGGTGAAACGGTAATGTTGGTACCGCCAGCATCGATCGATGACCGGATTGGTTATGTGGCAGTGCAATTCAATGAAAGTCTTAGCCAGGTAGAGCTGCTGGGCTGTGTTGCAACTCTCACCTCAGAGTCAATAGCGTTGAAAGACCTCTTGCCGATCGAAAACTTGATTGACTTGGTGTTGCCCAGTGAGCTGACAACTAATTTAGGTGAAGTCTTAGCAGGTATTTTTCATGAGGGATGGGGATCAATCAACCATTTTGTCACTGATGATGTGCATTTAGCCAACCAAGAGTTGGTCTTGCGAAACATCACAACAACATTAAGCAACTCTCCTTATGAAAGTATTCATGCCTTTACTGCGGGTAAAATCATAGACTTAAAGGTTATGTTGGGGAGCATTTCGCTCTTACTCCTACTGGGGCTAAGTAAAGAACCAGATGGCAGAATGAAGGTCAGAGTGAGGCTTTACTCAGCAGGTCGAGAAATGCAGTTGCCTGCTAATCTCCAACTTGTATTGCAAGATGATCATGGTCAGGTAAAAAGACAAGTGCATTATGAACAACCCACAAACTTTATTCAACTCAATTATTTTCGATTAGAATCTGGAACACGTTTTGGGATTAAGATTGCTTTTGAGGAGCATAGTCTTACTGAATCATTTGTTGCCTAATATGTCTAAAAAAGTCTTGCTCAAACTTGGTGCTGGTAATTTGCAGGATGGTTTTCAGCAGATTAGTTTAGAATTGGAAAAGAATGGTGAAAGGATTGTTAAAGAGCATGGTGAATTACCTGCAAATCCTCAGTTACAGAATTTCTTTCGCCTCTGGGAATTTGGCTACGGTGCATTCTATGAAAATTCTCTGATGACATTGCGTAGTCACCCTGGAGAAATTGAGATAGAGGAAAGTGGCATTGAAGGATTTTCGACTATTGATTTCCCAGAAACCTGTGCCCAATTACGACAATGTATGCGGGACTGGCTAGCGAGTGCTTCATTCAGTAGAATCGGCGATCTAATCCGGCTCAAATTTCAGCAAGATGATGAAATCGTGATCGTGATTGAGACTGCGAATGAGTTTATCCCCCGTTTGCCATGGCACTTTTGGAGCATTTTTGATGACTTTGGCAAAGCTGAAATTGCTTTTAGTTTGCAGACTTATCAGCGTCAGAATATATCGGTGAATCGATCGAAGCTACGAATTTTGGCAGTTTTTGGTGATAGTACCGATCTAACGCTGGAGGCTGACCGTAGGTTTGTTAGTAAATTGAAGGCCGAGTTTGTGCCTTTAGAGCAGCCTAGCCCGCTGGAACTCAGTCAAAAATTAGATGATCCGCAGGGCTGGGATTTACTTTTTTTTGCTGGTCATAGCAGTGAAGATGCCGGGGGGTCGATCCGGTTGAATGCTTCAGAGTCTTTGACTTTAGCAGGGCTTAGTCATGCATTGACCGCCGCGATCGAGCGCGGTTTGCAGTTGGCAATTTTTAATTCTTGCAGTGGTTTGGGTTTAGGAACTAACTTGGCAGCACTGAATATCCCGACGGTAATTGTGATGCGGGAATCGGTGCCCAACCGTGTTGCCCAAAGCTTTTTGCGGGAATTCCTCAAGAGCTTTGCCAAAGGTACAGCTCTGTTGGTGGCAGTACGTCATGCTCGCCAGCAGCTTCAGGTGCTAGAGCATGATTATCCTTGTGCAACTTGGCTGCCCGTGGTCTTTTGGAACCCTTTGACGGTGATGCCCACTTGGAAATCGTTGCAATTGCGATCGGTGGGGAAAATTTGGAGCGTAGTAGCAATTGGGGCAATTTTGACGGCGGTAGGGGTGTGGGGAATTAGAGCACAGGGATATTTGGAACCGCTTGAGTTAGCCACTTACGATCTAGCTCTAAATCATCGGTGGAAAGCAGAGACTGCTGATCCCAGGATTTTGATTGTGGGGGTGACAGAGACAGATTTCACAAAGTTGAAAGTAACTAATCCTTTGTCTGACCAGATTGTAGCGCAGGCGATCCAAAGTCTACGTCGTCATCAGCCACGAGCGATCGGGTTAGATATTTACCGCGATCAACCTAATGGTGCGGGGCAGGCTGAGCTGGGAGTAGCTTTACCGCAACCGGAAGTGGTGAGTATTTGTAAGATGCCGGGGATGGATCAAGCTGAGTATCCGGTGATAGCGGCACCTGGCCAGTTGTCAGCGAAAAATGTAGGGTTCACTAATTTCTCGATCGATCCAGATAAGGTCTTACGTCGCCAGATACTGGGGATGTCGATACTCGATCGAAAGTGTGATACTGATCATTCGTTGAGTATGCGGTTGGTATTGCAATATTTGGGAGTACCGGAAGCGAAGGAATTGGAAAATGGCAATGTGCTGGTGGGTAAACGGGAGTTGCCAAATTTGGCGGGGATGGTGGGAGCGGCGGGAGGATATCGATCGGGTGGCGCGCTGGCAAATATGCGTGGTTATCAGGTGTTATTAAATTATCGCCATAGTGCGAGGGTGGCGCGTCAGGTGAGTTTGGATGATGTGTTGAGCGATCGGGTGGCGGAGTCGGAGATTCGGGGCAAAATTGTGTTGATTGGCTATGTGGCAGCGAGTAATGAGGATGTTTCGCGGACTGCTTACCGGGTGGGGGGTGATGAAATGGCGGGAGTGGTGATTCATGCTCACATGGTGAGTAATATTTTGAGTCATGTGTTGGATGGTAGGTCTTTGATTACGGTGTGGCCGGAGATAGTAGAGCAGGGCTGGATTTTGCTATGGTGTGCGATCGGGGGAGTTATTGCTGGGCGATTTTGGGGCTATAAATTTATGGTGGTTGGTGGAGTGGCGATGATCTGTTTGGTGGTGGTGTATGTTGGCTGGTTTAATTTGGGTGCAGTGTGGATACCGCTGATTCCGGCGGAGTTGGGTTTGATGGGGACCGGATTGATGGTGACTGGGTGGCGATGGTTTAGGTATAATCAACTGTAGTTTTGGGGGTGTCTGATGTTTTTGCTTAAGCAGAGTTTGGCGGTTTTATTTGGTTTGGTGCTGCTGACCGGTGGCGCTGGCAGGGTAGCGGCGGATGGTGCGCTGCGCTATGTGCCTAATGGGGAGTTTTCGGGGATGTCGCGGCGGGGAAATCCGAAGGATATCAATCGGGGGGGCGGTAAGCGGGGCTGTTTAAATTTGACTAAGGGGGGTGATGGGAAGTTTTTGCAGGCTTTGGTGCCAAAAGATGGTGGAGGTTTGAGTGGGGTGAGTCGGCCTGTTTTTTGGGTGTATTCGCCTTATGTGTCTGCTGTGCCATTGCGGGGGATTTTGGCGGTACGGCGGGCGCATGATTTTAAGGCGGTGCCGTTGCAAAAGGTTGATGTGATGTTGTCTGGTCAGCCGGGGATGGTGGGGGTGAGTTTGCCGTTGCCGATCGAGGAGCGGGGGTTGTTGGTGTGGAGTTTTACGGTGGTGTGTGATGAGGTAAATGGATCGCGAAATCCTTTTGTGGAGGGTTTGGTGTTGGTGCGGTCTAATGCTAGTTTATTAAGGAAGAATGATATGGGTGAGTTTGCTCGATCGGGTTATTGGTATGATGCTTTGGCTGCTGCTGCTGG
>JANNEH010000121.1:0-2049 GCA_031378405.1 Synechococcales cyanobacterium OTE_75_metabat_409 | reverse complement strand
CCGTCTTTGCCAAATTCGATCGGCAACAGTGCATCTGGACGCAATCCCAAATGTGGCTGGGCTGCCGCAAAGTCAGGATGCGGCTCAAACCCCAACTTAGCAGCATAATCAACTCCACCAAAAACGATCGCTTGTGCCTCTTCTAAGCTGATTTCCACAATATTTTCGTGAAAACGCTGGGATGTGGACTGCAACATTGCTTCATAGTCAATTTTGCTCATTTTTTTAGGGCCAAGGGCATTTTTGACCCCTAAACACCAATAATCCACTAAATAAGAACAGACTGATAGTTGTTGTTTATGAGTGCGGGCAATAAATACCTGCGCAAATCCTTGTGGTTCGATAGCTTCGCTTACACCGGAGGTGATCGCCTTTGGCACTAGCGGAGCTATCGAGTCTGTGGGGAAATGATGATCGACCAGCATTGCTCCAGATTCATTCACCATACATTTATAAAGTGGGCTGATTATACCGCTAGCTGATCTCTCTAGTTCGAGTGCCATCGCTTGCTGCTGCAAAATTTCTTTAACTTCTGCTGGCCGCAGTTTTAAGCTGCGGGCGATTTCTTTGGGAGAAAGATTAAGACTGCGCAGGCGGCTAATTTCCTGAATTTGATCGGCTTCCATAATCACATAAAAATACAAGTTTAGCTTAGTTCTGAAAACTGAGTACCGAATGTTAAAAAATTGACACGACCTAATACTCTGATTTTTCTGCGGTACCTACAAAATCCTGTTTCAAAGCATCCCAGGAGATTGATTTTTAGCGATCGGCAGCCTTAGGTACAAACACATCATTAGCATCATCCATCGGTGGTAGTTGTAAAGCATCATTAGTATTTGCTGCTTCCACTACAGGTTGTTGAACGATCGGAGCAAACTCATAGTGTTCATGAGCTTTTACCCCATTTAACACCATCCCCAATACCCGCTGCTGCGAACGTGCCAACAAGTCTTGAGCATGTTTGAGATCAGCTACCTCCGCCACTTGGGGATGCACCACCAGCAACAAACCATCCGCCATCTTGGCCATCAGCATAGTATCGGCGGCTTGAGTGAGGGCGCTGGAATCCATAATTACCAAATCATACAAAACAAACCATTGCACAATCAATTCCACCATAGCTGGGGAACTAAATAGCGATACCGGATTGTGGTGCAGAGTACCAGCAGGTAATAATTCTAAGTTTGGAGCGACCTCCACCACCGATTCCGAAAACTGTGCGGTATGTTGCAACACATCGCTGAGGCCAACGCTGTTACCCACCTGCCAAAACTCATGCTGCTGTGGTTCTCGTAAATCGGCATCAATCAACAATACCCGTTGACCAGTTTGAGCTGTAGCGATCGCCAAATTAGCAGCCACTGTAGATTTACCCTCACCTTTCACTGCACTAGAAACTACGATCACTTGAGCAGGCGATCGATCATTCAAAAACCGCATGTTAGCTTGCAGCATCTGAAACGGGTCACCTGGGGCATTAGCTTTCAGCAACAACTGCGGGCTGTTTTTGGGGGCAACCCGTAATTGAGAAATACAGCCCAGCATTGGATAGCTGGCAATTTGACGCACGGCAGCAGCACTTTTTAGACGTTTGTCGGTGTGATCTAAGCCAAAAGCTAAACTAGCGCCACTGCACAGACCCACCAAGCCCAAAAGTAAGGGCGGAATAGAGTAGGGGATTTCGACTGGTTTATCGGAGACTATAGCCGGACTAACAATTTTGGCTGGGGAGGTGATATCGGCAGGCGAGGCTTTGAGTTTGGCTGTCAGACGCTCATAGTTGTCGTTGGCACTGCGCATATCTTGTCCTAAGATCCGCATTTTTTCTTCCATTTGGGGAAACTCTTCCAGCCGCTTTTGGCCAGAATCGACGACCTCTTTGAGCGCCGCAATTCTTTTTTCTAAGGTATCGCGCAGAGTTTCGGTTTGAATCAGGCGAGAAATGGTTTCTTGTAGCACTCCAGACTGCTGCCATTGCACCACTTTGCCCCGAAACTGGGCACTGCCGATCAGGCTTTGTTGCGACTCTCGCTGCACGGCAGCCCT
>JANNEH010000203.1:0-4540 GCA_031378405.1 Synechococcales cyanobacterium OTE_75_metabat_409 | reverse complement strand
GCTGATTGGCGGCATCAAGGAAACTCAGGAGATGTTAGATTTCTGCGGTAAGCATGATATTACTGCCGATATTGAACTCATCCCGATTCAAAAAATTAATGAAGCTTACGATCGATTGGTAAAAAGCGATGTGAAATACCGATTTGTCATTGATATGGCTTCATTAAAACAGGCTGCATAAAATAATACCAAAAGTTCAGGTATTCAACTTTAGCGAACTATGTCCGAGAAAATTAATGATGTGTAATAAGTCCCTTTCAAGACTTTTACTTGTATTTATGCTGTCAATTGCGCTCTTATTTGGCATTTGTCAACCGGCGATCATAGCCATCACCCAAATCGAAGAATATCCAGGGCAGATGCTTTACCAATCCCGGCAAAATTTGCAAGATCAAACTGAAAAAGCTTGGCAGGTGATCGTCTTCAAGCGCATTCATCCAGAAGGGACTAACACGGTTTCTTTACACCTCATTAGTTTTCCTGGTGTAATGGAATTTGACCACAATCAACCGCTTAGCTTGCTGACATCTAATGATTCAAGAGTGGTAAACGCTTTCGGTTTATTAAGCACCTCTAAAACTTTGATCTGATGGAGCATTATGGAACCTATACGAATCTTTTACTTTTCAGATGTGCTCTGCGTTTGGGCTTACATTGCCCAGATTCGCCTCGATGAACTCAAGGCAACCTTTCAAGACCAGATTGAAATCGAACACCACTTCGTCTCTGTTTTCGGTATGGCTCGTGAAAAGCTAGAAAACCGCTGGCGCGATCGAGGTGGATTGGTAGGATATAATAATCACGTTCTAGATGTCGCCAAAAAATTCGACCACATTACCGTTCATCCTGATATTTGGACGAAAGTTACACCGCCTTCATCTACATCCTGTCATCTGTTTCTTCAGGCGATTCAACTACTAGAAACAGAGGGCTTAGTAGATCAATCGGCACAGATCTTTGAAAAAGCAATCTGGGCATTTCGAGAGGCATTTTTTACCGAATTGGCAAATGTTTCAGATCGCCAGGTACAATTTGAAATCGCCAAAAAGTTAGGATTGCCCGTCGCTGCAATTCAAGCTCAGATCGATAGTGGCGAGGCATACGCCCAACTTTCTAAAGATTTTGACTTAGTGAAAGAACATACAGTTACGGTCAGCCCTACGCTGATTTTCAATGAAGGACGGCAGAGGCTCAATGGCAATGTGGGCTATCGAGTTATTGAAGCTAATATTCGTGAATTACTGCATAATCCTCCAGAAGAACAATCTTGGTGTTAGGAATATTCAAGCCCTAATCCAGGAAAACTCATGGTTTACATCATCAAGAATGGTATTTGGCTGACGTTTCCACCTCTGCTCTTTAGTCTGAGCCTGATGACCTTGCTGCCAAGTTATCTATCATCAACGGAGTTTTTAACGGAATGCAACTACTCGCCTTTATTACTGCTTTCATTATTGTTATCTTACTTTGCTATTTTAAACTCTTGCGTCCCTGGCAACTTCGCTGGGGAGCGACAGATGATGAAGTCAAATGCACTATGCCTGGTGATGATATAGCAATCCGAAATCAGATGCAGAATTAGCTTAATGCTGCGTAAGGCTTTGAGACCAGTCTGATCCGGCAAATGATTTAGGATTGCTATATTGTCCAAAAGCCTAATTTCGTTGCCACCAGAGCAGTATCGATAAAAGCTTCACCTACTGAAGTATGGAAATGGATAATTCAAATTGGCTCTGGAAGGGCAGGTTTTTATAGTATCGATTTCATCGACAATGCCAACGTGCCGAGTTCGAGAAATATCACCCCAAAATATCAAAGAATCGAACAAGATTACTTTATTCCATTTACGCCTAACCAAAAGAATGGAATGTGGGTGAAAGAGTATCGAGAACCTGAGTATATTTTATGGTGGGATAGAAAAGGGAATGGAACATGGGGCTGGTTCTTGCAGCAAACCGAAGCTGGCAATACCAGGCTATTAACTAGATTAAGAACAAAATACGATCTTAGCTTTCCGTGGATTATTTATTACATTCTCTATGATTTTGGAGACATTATTATGATGAGCAAATGTATGTTGGGTATTAAAGAAAGATCGGAAAAGAACTTATTCGGTCGTCGGGTCGAATCGGGATAATACCTAGGCGAAGAGAATCAGACGAATTGATACCGTGAAATTAATAATAGATAATGGCAAGAAAAATATGAGTAATAGCATCCCTTTTACTATCGAACAGTTTTTTCAGGTTTTCGAGAAGTACAATCAGACGATATATCCGATTCAGTTTGTACTCATTTTAGTAGCGATCGTAGTGATTTTCTTGGCGGCAAGTCGCAAGCCATCTAGAAACAAAATTATTTCAGGGCTACTTGGGTTGCTCTGGCTGTGGACAGGAATCGTATATCATTTAATTTTCTTTACAACAATCAGCCCACCCGCCTATTTGTTCGGAACGTTGTTCATTATTCAAGGTTTGTTATTTTTATACGAAGGCGTAGCAAGAAACAGATTGAGTTTTCGTGCTAGCCGAAGATTTGACGGCATTCTCGGTACGGTATTTATTGCTTATGCGTTGGTGATTTATCCGTTAGTCGGCTACGCCCTGGGGCGAATCTTCCCGTCAACACCTACGTTTGGGACACCTTGCCCGACAACTATTTTCACATTTGGTTTGCTACTATGGGCAGATAGGAAAATTTCATTGCGTTTATTGATCATTCCAGTTCTATGGTCGATCGTCGGAACTTCAGCGGCTCTGAGCTTCGGAATCAAAGAAGATTTCGGATTGCTCGTGGCGGCAACGATAGGAACTGCTGCGATCATTCAGCGTAATTTAACACTGAAAACAGCACAAATATTATAAATTCGGCAAAAATACGATCGAAACACTGGAGATAGTCATGACTAAATCAATTTCTCTCGATGCACTCTGGGATTCAGCGACACCTACCGAGCTTGTATTCAACTCAGATAAACTCGCTCATTTGCCAGCAGCAGCAAAACGGTATCTAGAACATGCAATTGAGCCTGGAACAAAGATCGCCTCTGCGGTGCGCTTGAAAATGCACGGCGAAATTAAATTGAAAAAGTGGATTCCCTTCACAGCCGAGCAAGTCATTTGCTGGAAACATGGACTGATTTGGAGTGCTACAGCCTGGATGAATGGCTTCTTACCCATTGTCGGCTCGGATCGCGTCATCGACGGCATTGGTGCGATGCAATGGAAGCTATTAGGATTATTTCCTGTGATGACAGCGAGTGGCACCGATCTTACGCGGTCTGCTATTGGTCGCCTCCAAGTAGAGTCACTGTGGTTGCCGTCTGTATTCTATGGCGATGATGTTTCATGGACAAGCTCAGAGTCATCAGAACTGGACTCCAATTTACATTCCAGTTTTGTCGTGCAAGGCGAGCGAGCCGAACTAGATTTCACTATAGATCGATCGGGTCGCCTCAAGACCGCCAAGTTACCACGCTGGGGCAACCCAGACGATACCCAGTTCCGCTATGTGGACTTCGGTGGAACTTTGGAGGAAGAGGGGACATTCTGCGGCTACACCATTCCCACCCGTCTACGGATTGGTTGGTACTTTGGCTCTAAGCGATTTGAGTCAGAGGGTGAGTTCTTTCGAGCCACGATCGATGATGCAATCTATCGATAATCGCTCACGAGTTTCTCAAATTCTTACTCTAAATTAGCAGTAATCGAACAACAGAGAGAATTTAAAATGCCCAATTCAAAACATATTGCAGAATTGGTCGGCCCTACTCTAATTGCCATGACCCTATCCGAATCCGAATTTATCCAGCCTCATCTCTATGACACCCAAATTGCTCCTGTAGTTTACCTCTCAGGCACATTACTGTTTGTTGCGGGTGTTGCGATCGTTCGCGTTCACAATCTTTGGACGGGCGACTGGACAGTGCTGGTAACGCTGATAGGTTGGTTTGCCATTATTGGTGGACTGTTTCGGATGTTTGCTACAAAGCTCTACCAGCAGGGTGCTCAAAACACCACTGCCCTGTTAGTGCTAGAACTCGTTCTTCTGACAATCGGGATCTTTCTGACTTTCAAAGCCTATGTAAGAATAAAATCGTGAAATATGAAAGTGTTATCGCCACCTAAATCAATAATCATAGGTCAGTATTATGTGGATAAAATTGATCGTAATCATTACTGTTTCAATCATTGTTTTGTTTGGACTCGTAAGTCTTTATGGCAGCTATCAGTGGCGATTAAGCACTGATAAATTACGCGCCAAGTTAACAGGTGGAAGGCAAGCTACTACTCCCAAAAACTATGATTCAAAAGAGCTTGAAGGTTTACCAGACCCTGTGCAGCGATATTTTCAGGCTGTGCTTAAGGATGGACAACCGATCGTGGCGGCGGTCAATCTCTCTCAGCAGGGACTATTTAATATGAGTGAGACGAAAGCGAAGTGGAGTCCATTTACCGCCACTCAATTTGTGACAACTCAACGGCCAGGGTTTGATTGGGATGCGCGGATTCAGATGGCTCCAGGCGTGAGTGCTTTTGTC
>JANNEH010000198.1:0-7607 GCA_031378405.1 Synechococcales cyanobacterium OTE_75_metabat_409 | reverse complement strand
CAAGGAGTGTTTAAAGACATTGCCAGTCCGTTTACAGCGACGCGCTATCACAGTTTGATTGTGGATCGATCGACCTGTCCGCCAATTTTGGAAATCACAGCTTGGATTGAGGATGAAACCATTATGGGGCTACGTCACCGGGAATATCCTTGGATTGAGGGAGTGCAGTTCCACCCGGAAAGTATTTTGACTGATGCAGGCAAAGATTTGCTGCGAAATTTCTTGCAAGGATTACCAGAGCACCAAAAATCGATCGCTGCGCTGGTTCAATTGGCTTAATTAGTCTTTGATATATTGTCTTTAACTTTAAAATAATTAGCTGATGGACTGTGATTATTTAAACAGTTATCACAGTCCATCGATCAATCCGATGAATCACAGTTTAGATGTTGGGGGGAGATTACCCTATGCCTTATAGTAATTTCACGATCAGCAAAGTGGAAAAAGATTTCCAGTTAAATGTGGTCACTGGGGTATTCTTTCCAGAGTTTCCATTGGTTCCACCTAGTCAATGGCTGGCAGATTTGCTGCAACAGACTATTCCTTTTGCGACTGCTGTAGGGACAGAGAAAGCTCGATCGGAGTTTATTATTGCGCCATTGTTATTTGAATTATTGATTTCACTTCAGAGCGAAATCAGCCTGTTTTCTGGTCGAGATTTTACGGTTGCTCCTGAATTGGGGCTGAATGGAATTTGTGATTTTATGATCACTCGTTCTCAAGATGAGATTTCAATTAAGGCTCCAGCGATCGTGATTATTGAGGCAAAAAAGGGGGAATTAGATGTAGGTTGGGGGCAGTGTGCCGCAGAAATGGTGGCAGCGCAGAGATTTAATTTGGAGAATGATTCAGTAGTACCCAATATTTATGGCAGTGTGACCACTGGCACCCGCTGGCAGTTTTTGCGCCTGACGGCTCAGCAATTAACCATTGATTTAGTAGAGTACTCCTTGGAGCCGCTCGATCGAATGTTGGGAATTTTGCAGTGGATGGTAAAAAACTAAACTGGCTGACATTTTCCGGCGCGACTCAGGCCAATTCTTTTAGCGATCGCCTCGTCCCGAGTTGGATAAGGTCCCCACTTCTCACTGGCTTTCTCTGCTAAAACTGCATCCTCAGTAACCGCACAGCTCTGATCGGGATTTTTCACAATATACCAATTCATCGCAGATTCCCCTGTAATTCTTTGCTAGATAGCAGTTTAGGATTGATCGCATCTGGAATCAAGCAAGTCAATGGCGACTTCATAATCAATCCATATTCCAGTCCCTGCGCCACCGCTTGATAAGAAGCTTCTAGAATATTATCGGAGACCCCAATGGTTGTCCAGCGATCGATCCCATTACTAGATTCCACCAATACCCTAGTTACTGCTGCCGTTCCGGCATCGCCATCTACAATTCGCACCTTATAGTCTGTCAAATGAAACTGGTTGAGAGCCGGATAAAACTGGCTGAGAGCCTTGCGTAAGGCTGCATCCAAGGCAGATACTGGGCCATTGCCCTTGGCCGCCGTCAGAATTTCTTGGCCATCGACCGAGATTTCGATCGTCGCTAAGGAATGCTGCTGACCAGCGATCGAGCAATGTACCTGAAAACCTTGAATAGTAAAAATAGTCGATCGTTGCCCCAAGACCTCGCGTACCAACAGTTCAAAACTGGCCTCAGCACCATCAAATTGATAGCCCTGATGCTCCAGTTCTTTCAGTTTGGCTAATATTTCTCGGGCGCGCAGATCTTCCTTGGCTAGCTCAATCCCCATATTTTTGACTTTAATCAGCACGTTGCTCAAGCCAGATTGCTCAGAAATGGCAATGCGGCGTTCGTTACCCACTGCTAAGGGAGCAATATGCTCGTAGGTGCGAGAATCTCGTTCTACCGCCGAGACATGAATACCACCCTTGTGACTAAAAGCGCAGCGTCCTACAAAAGCAGCATAATCATTTGGAGCCACATTAACTATTTCACTGACCGATCGACTCAGTGCCGTCAAACCAGTCAAGTCGGGCAAGCAGTCATAGTTCAGCTTGAGCTGCAAATTGGGAATCACCGAACACAAATTGGCATTACCACAGCGCTCTCCATAGCCATTGATCGTGCCCTGCACCATGGTGGCTCCGGCAGTGACAGCAGCGATCGAGTTAGCCACAGCCAATTCACTGTCGTTGTGGGCATGGATGCCAAATTGGTATTGTGAGCCAATTTTAGCTTTGACTTCTGCCATAATTCTGGCCAACTCAGTAGGCAGAGTACCACCATTGGTATCGCAGAGCACTAGCCACTCAGCTCCGGCTGTCAAAGCAGTTTGTAGGGTATCTAAAGCATGTATGGGGTTAGCCAAATAGCCATCAAACCAATGTTCGGCATCATAAATTACCCGGCGACCTTGCGAAACTAAAAACTCGATCGAATCCTGAATCATCGCCAGGTTCTCATTTAAGGTAGTCTGTAGCCCCGTGGTGACATGTAAATCCCAAGACTTGCCAAAGATGGTTACCCACTTAGTTTCGGCGGCGAGAATTTTGGCCAACATGGCATCGGTAGCAGCATGGCCTCCCGGACGACGGGTGGAGCAGAAGGCGACGATTTCGGCTTGTTGTAATGGCTCTGTTTGCAGACGACGGAAAAACTCCCCATCCTTGGGGTTAGCCCCTGGCCAACCGCCTTCAATCCAGGGCACACCTAATCGATCGAGCTGATGAGCAATTTTGAGTTTGTCTTGCACTGACAGGGTTAGCCCCTCGCGTTGGGAACCATCCCGCAGTGTGGTGTCATAGATTTGGATCATGGTAGCGCAGGGTTCTCCAAGGTCAAGGCGATGGAATGGTGGGCTGAGCGGAGTTGAAGCCTACTCGTTCATGGTTTTGTAAATGGCTACCGAGGAAGGCGACTGACCACTCAAGTAGCGGAAAACCCAAAACTTAAAGACAGTATCCAAGAGTACCGGAAAAGTGGCAATAAACAAGGAATTAAAGCTGTGATTTTCGGCAATACCCCAGTGATCGGCCATCCCAGCTAGTACTACTTCCCAGCCATGGGGCGAGTGAAAACCCACAAAGGTGTCGGTAAACAAAATAATCACAAAGACCTTTGCTGAATCACTCAACCCCGAAACCATTTCGTTCATAAAACTCAGCAGACTAGTAACTTCTCGTTTACTTCTGGTGAGAAAGAACACAAAAGCCCCGATCGAGGCAAAATCGGCAAACCAGTTTTTGACGGCATTGGCGCTTTGGCGAATAAAAGATTTGCGGATCTCACCAGCTTTTTCCTTGACTTGAGTTTCTAGTTCTTCCGCCGAGATGGTGGGAATTGCACCGGTTATAGATTGAAACTTGATGTGCCGCTCAAAGCGTTCTAGTTCTTCTAGAGCTTCTTTTTCTAAGTTTTTGTTGATAAAGACATTTTGCTTGTGGGGATAATAACTATCCACGATCGGGCCGATAATAATGAACTTACTCATGAAATGCACCAACAACGGAATCAGGAGCATGGTCAGCAAAAAGCGCAGTGAACTCCTGGTGCGGTCTTTGGTTGCCCGAAAGGTGCTAACGATTTCTTGCTCGGCAGCAGGATTGAGGTCTTGGCGAATTTTTTTGAAGGCATTCACCACCGTGGGATCAACCAGCAATTTGCGTTTGGCGGGGTTCTGAGGTGGATCGAAACTGGTGAAAATTGGTTGAGTAGCAACTGGTTTGGCTGGTGGGGCTTCGCTGCCATAGCGCTCCAAAATCCAGTCAATAAATTGCAGTTTTTCGAGCACCAAGGCTTCGGTTTCGATATCTGAGCCGTAGGGACTATCTGGGGCATCGGTAGTGCGGCCATCGATCGACCGACTGGTTTGGAACTCAGTTAACCTTAATTTGGCGATTCTGAGATATTTTTGCAGGTCGGCACGCAAATAGGCAGGCAGTGCCTGGTCAGCCGCAGCGATTTTTTGGCCGCCGCCAATTTCATCTTCGATCGACTTTACCTTGAGCGCCGCTTTATAAGCTTCGTCTAGCGCTCGATCGGGGGTGCGGAAAAACCATTCGTTGACATCTTGCCAATAGCCAGAGAGTCCAGCAAACATAGATTTATTTGAGTTATTGTATCGATCGGGGTGTTCTCAGTCTGGTTGGCTGAGCTTAGATATTGCATTATAGTATCTTGGAATGAAAGTGAATGAGGGAATCTATGGCCACTGCCCTAAACGTCATTGATCTGGACGCTACTGCTAAGAATAATCAATTATCTAGCAAAGATATTAGACAGGCAATTTGGTATGCCGGTGAATCTCGCAGCGGCAAAACCCAGCGATTGGTAGAGGCAGCGGTAACATGGTTGCCCCAGTTAGCATCTGGACAGCAGTTACTGTTGCTGGCAGCCAACGATGAGAATAAACAAAGCCTACACGATCGCCTCTCGATCGCCACGGCTGGCCATTACCCCATTCGCGTTCAAACCCCACTGGGATTTATCCAAGAACAGGTGCATCTGTTTTATCCCTGGATTGCCCAAGCTGCCCAGTTGCCTGCTGTAACCTCGATTCGTCTCCGACCAGAAACCGAACAAGCCTTGGCCACCCGCCTGTGGCAACCAGAGTTGCAAATGCAGTCTTGGCAGCAGTTGGGAGTGACGGAATATCGACTGGTGCGGCGGTTGCTCGATTTGATGCAGCTTGCTGCCAATGGCATGATCGAAATTGCTGATGTAGCCGAACGACTACAATCGGCCTATGGTTCCAACGATTTATTTCCTTGGATGGGAGATTTAATATCTACCTGGCAGTCTTGGTGTTTAGAGCGGGGATTACTGACTTACGGATTATCTACCGATCTGTTTTGGCGTTATTTATGGAATCATGACGAATATCAAGCCTATTTTAATACCCGTTATGGTGCGGTGATCGCTGATGATGCCGATGACTATCCAGCGGTGATTTATCCGGTACTAGAGAGTTTTCTGGAGGCACCAGATTCTAAACCAATCGGGATTAGCTACAATCCCCATGGTCAAATTCAACTGGGCTTGAAAAGTGATCCACAATATTTGTTAAAGCTACTTCCCCGCTGCACTAAAGTAGACCTACCCCCAGCTTTACCGGCACTCCAGCCCCAGGGTGATCTACTGGAAAATATCGTGACGACAGTAAATGATCCAAGTAACTGGTTAAGCTTGCCCCCCAATATCCAAGAAATCAGTCGGCGTACCCGAGGCGAACTATTGCGAGCAGTGGTGGACAAAATAGCCCTGTCGATCGCCGCCAACCAAATTCAGCCCCAAGAAATAGTAATTATTGTGCCCGGTCTAGATAACATTGCTCGCTATACTTTGACCGAATCTTTAGCTGTCAAGGGGATTGCGGTGAAAGCCTTGAATGATCAACGGCCTTTGTATAGTTCTCCGGCAGTGCGCGCGATTTTGACTATATTAGCTCTAAGTTTACCCGGATTGGGTCGAACTATTGGCCGCGATCGAGTAGCCGAGATGTTGGTGGAGTTATCTAGTTATCGTTTGCCAGATGGTGGTTTTGCCCCGGCGATCGATCCGGTGCGAGCGGGACTATTAGCAGATCATTGCTATAGTCCTGATGCCGAGCAACCAAAGTTGCAGCCATTGGAAAGTTTCCTGCGCTGGGACCGGCTGGGTGCTAGGGCAGCAGCTAGTTATCGGCGAATTTGGCAATGGCTCCAGTCGCCACCAGCGGCCAATGCCTTGGGCATTATGGATGGGGCAATCGGGGAATTTTGTGAGCGCGGTGAACTGTTGACGTTCGATCGGCTCACTGCTTTGCGGGCTTTAATAGAAACTGCCCAACACTATTGGCAAGTAATGCAACGAGTTAACGAGCAAGACCCAGAATCTAGCTTGGCTGAGCAGTTCATTGTGCTCTTGCAACAGGGTACAGTGACAGCGAATCCTTATCCCACCAGTCATTTAGGTACCTGGGAACAAGGTATCACTTTGGCCAATATTTTCCAATATCGTTCTAGTAAAAAAACTCACCGCTGGCATTTTTGGCTAGATGTGGGTTCAGAGCTATGGGCTAAGGGTGGATCGGCTTCACTCTATGGCTCTCAATGTTTTTTGCAAGATTGGGATGGTCAACCAATTACGGCAGAAGTTGAAGAATTGCTCGATCGCCAACGCCTAGAAAGAGTCCTGCGCGATTTATTACAGCGAGTAGACGACCGGCTATACCTCTGCAACAGTGACCTCGCCGTCAACGGCCAAGACCAAGTTGGCCCATTGTTAACATTGATCAGCCGCATCACCCCCGAATCAAAATACAATCCATGATCAATATCCACAACAGGTATCGAAACCCATGCTTTCTAAAATCATGTCGCTGACGGCGTTGGCAACAGTGAATTCGCCGTAAAAACTTTCGGTGAAATTAAAATTTTTCATTTCGATAATAATTGCAATCACCAGTTCACCCAGGTCATTTTCGCCTTCCATGCGGTGGCGCATAAAAATCTGGGCACAGCGATCGGCGATACTTTCGTTCACGGCCTCGGGCAAGTATTCATTATCTAGCCACACATGCAGTTTGTGGCGTAGCCAGCTTCTTTCGATTTCGGGGTCAGTAGAGGGTGGCAGTTCGATCGGGGCAATTGGTTCAGCCATGTTATCTACCTAATGGTGAGCTTCTAGTTTACAGCAAAGCCATCATACTGACGAACGAAAGGAGAATGGTAACCCAAAACAATATTTGCCTTGGGAATGCCCCTTTCTATTAACTCGTTAGCAACACCTATTTCTGTACCATCATACTGAATCCAGATGGTTTGACCCTTGATATCGATCTGAATTAGCACACCATAGACTCGCTTTTTTGCAGCCAACCTGCCCGCAAAACTTGATATCGATCGCGAAATGTATCAAACAGAATTTGCATTTCAATTTCACCATAGGCAGGCTGAATTTGAGCATAGGATGTCAGAATATCTTGAACAATTTGACGATAGCTACTTATTTTGTCCATTTGATAATGCTCCGATCTTCTATATCGTATACCAATAAATCAATCTGATACTCCTCAATCCCTTCCTGGATAAATCCATGAGTTAGTTAGGAGTAGTGACCAGGCGACGGCGCAAGGATGTAATGCGACGATCGGCAGTTTCGTTTTTGGGATCGAGCGCCAGAGCTTGTTCGTAAGTTTCCAGGGCTTGGCTGGTCAATTTTTTTTGTTCGTAGGCGTGCCCCAGGTTGTTCATGGCAGTAACGTAGTTGGGGTCTTGCTTGATCGCTTCTTTGTAATTGCGGATGGCTAGGTCGAATTGCTCTTGGCATTCGTAGGCATAGCCCAGGGCATTGTGAACAGGGGCAAACTCGTTGGCGGCGATCGATTTGTCTTTTAGTGCTTTCTGGAGTAGTTTGACAGCTTGGACAAACAGGCTTTTGTCTAGGTAGATGCTGGCTAGGGCGTAGTATTCTTGAGAGGTGCAGTCTTCAGCCAAGACTCTTTTTTCTAGTTTGCCTAGGTCGTTTTCGAGTACGCGGTTGCGCAGGACTTGTCTGCCGACGATGATGGCTGATCCGGCCAGGAGAATGATGAAGGCTGTCAGGTAGATGAGGGGAAGGCTGCTGCCGAGGTTCTGAATGCTAGAAAGATCCATG
>JANNEH010000125.1:0-9528 GCA_031378405.1 Synechococcales cyanobacterium OTE_75_metabat_409 | reverse complement strand
TCCTAAAGCTTGTAGATACAGTGATCCAACAAGATGCCGATATTCTGCATAAAATATATGCCGATGCTCCGCAAAAAATTAAACTGAACAATGAGGTAGGGATGGATTGGGTGCGTCGTAACTTTGAGAGTTTTCCGCATATCGCTGCCCCAAACTTGTCTAGGTCGATCGCCTCAGGCAAAACTGTTGCAGGTCGCGGAGCTATTGAGAAATCTTAATAATCAAAAAAATTACGGGAAAATTAGTCCTTATTAAAAAGGCGACTAATCCTGAATAGAAAAAGTTCCTCGATCGAATATTTATTAAATTAGTCCCGAATAGCTGCAAATTCAAAACTAAAATTACAAGTTTTTCCGAAATTGTAATCAAGAGGAATGTATTGAATAATTACCCAATACATTCCTCCATACTTATGAAAACTAAATTTCTCTTGGTACTAATTGCCCTCAATGGTCTACTATTAGGTGCCAATAGTACATCAGCAGCCACTATAGCCAAAGCAGAAAGCAATCAGAATGCGGCCAGTCTCAGTCACACAATTTCGGAATTAATCGATCTAGATGCCAATACTCACAGCTTAGTTGAGTCTGCCATTAATCGTGCTTTGATTGCCAAAAGTATTGAAGTCAATGAAAAAGGACGTAGCAATTACCAACAACCAATTATCAATGGCCGCATTGTGAAACCTAGTAAAAGTCCAGTCACTAATGGAGTTATCATTGGACGAATCGTGAAACCCAGTAAAGGTCCACTCATTAATGGAATTATCATCAAAGATCGGCCACCTCTGATCAATGGCATCATTATTAGAGACCTGCATCCCATCAAACCACAAATTAAGAAGCCACTTACTAATGGCGTGATTATTAAGCCTCATTAGCGACAATTTTCAGGTGATTACAATCTTAACTCCTATCAATCGAGAGCAATTATATGTCTGATTCTTTGTCCCGTCGTGCGCCAAAATCTTTGATGTGTCCCAGTGCTGATGCCGAGATGTCTGGCAGTGTGATTTTTGGTGTAGTGGTTGGTACTCCCACAGCACCCCATGTAGTTCATCTCGATCGAGTTAAGCCCATTCCTCAAGAGTTGTTAGCTCTTGAGGCACCTGTAAAACCAGCAGAAATTTTTCGGATTGCTGCTACCTGTATTGAAAATGGCTGCAAGCATTTTGATGGTACCAACTGTCGTCTTACCGAACGGATTATTGAGGGCTTACCGATAGTGACTGATCAAATTCCAGCCTGTGCTATTCGAGCTAAATGCCGTTGGTGGCACCAAGAAGGTACCGCAGCTTGCTTGCGCTGTCAGCAAGTAGTTCGGGATAACTATAATGTTACCGAAGAACTATTCCATGCTGTTGATCCATCAATTTATGGTGAAGATTAACCACCACTTACTGGCGCGGATTAACCACGACCTTGCCATCGGGGCGATAGGTGACCGTGTACTGAGCCAAAGGCTTAGTACCAGCAGCAGCCGCAGCATCATACTTGGTGACTACGGGGAGTGGGGTTTCTTTTTCGTAGTCGAAAGCAGCTTGGTCGATCGGCTCATAATCTACAATTTCCCCACTTTCATCCGCTGCTACCCGATAGTTCAAGTCTTTTTTGAACGTGGGAGCAGCAGCCAGCTTCACCTTGTCATTCAGATCGGTAGCTAAGCCCTTGACTTTATCGGCATCAGCAATCGTCTGGCCAAGAGTCGGATTACCATTGAGCAACTTCGATCGCTTAATTTCGATCGCCCCATTAGGAGTGAAACTAACATTGTATTCCGCAATTTTTTCAGGTTCTGCCGCACTCTTTTCGGAGCTAGGACTCGGTACCATCTTAGGGAAAGGAATCAGCTCTTGATTACTCTTGGCCGCAGAACTTTTGGGTTCATAGCTAATAATTTTCCCTTCTGCATTAGCTGCAATAGTGTAGTCTAATTTATCGGCCAGACCCTTGCGGTCTTTCCATTCTTGGCTAATTTCCCGCCGCAACTTACGTTCAATAAAAGCTACCTGGGTAGGGTTGTCGTTAATTTTAGGGTCAACCGCAGATCGATCGGATGGTTTACTACTTGCCGCTGGACTACTGATAGAGCTAGGACTAGCTGATGTGCTAGCTGCCGGACTACTGGAAGTTTTAACAGATGGACTGGCACTAGCTGCCGGACTTACTGGTACGCTTTGCTTGGGGGTTGGTGGCTCCGCAGACTTATTGGGCTTCTCTACTGGTTTGCTGATGGGGGTGGTAGTTGCAGCCGGAATAGTGATCTTGCCGGGGGCTGGGACTAAATAAAAGGCCAAGGCTGTAGCGGCCAAGCCAGAGAGACCCAAACCGATCGGGGCTGCTTGGGCAGAAATTACCCCTTTAGCCGCTCGGGGAGCAGGCTGAATTCCCACCAACAAATTTGGCAGCGTCGAACCATCAGCCAAAAACTGATCGATCGCTTCGGTCAGATCAAACAACTGCACAGTACTGAGTTGCCAATCTACTTCGCCGTTCTCTGATTGGGCAATGAGTCGATGTTCCTGACCTTTTTCTAGGCGAATTTTACCAACTTGTTGAGCAGCGGGCGGATTGACAACTTTGCTGAGTAATTCTTGGGTATAGTTGCTAACAGCAGTAATAAGCTGCTGAAAAAATTCCATGCCGCCGCTGAGATGCTCTTTGTGGCCAGCCAGGTGGCATTCAGCATTTACCAAAGTAGACATTAATGGGCGGGAATCATTAGAACGCTGGCTATCACCCAGACCGTCTAAAATCAGGGTGCAATTGGGTAGACTGTATTGTCTTCTGATACTCATAATTACTTCAACTCTCCATCAAATAAACTCACCCAAAATCTTTCCATGCCAGCAGTGCCGGTACAAAATAATAACTTGCTGAGCAAATCGATCGCCAGCTCATTTAATTTATCATTGTCGGCATAGGTTACCACCATCGATCGACGCGGGTTCATCCGGCTGCGAAAGTGCGATCGAAAGAGGTCTAAATATTCAGAGAGGCGAAAATTACATTCTGGCGGCAAATGCTTACTGCCCAAAAGTTGCTGTTCGGTTAAGAGTTGGCGAATAGTCACGGTCAGTCGGCGAGACATCTGACAAGCCACAATGGTCATAGCCTTGGCTTCATTCATGCTCAAAATTCGCCGACTGTGGGCACGCCGCAGGGGATTGGTCGATCGCATTCGCCACAGAGATGTGCGGTTTTTAATGATCGTATCTAACCCTAGCTCCTTGGCCATTCCTAGTACCTGTTCAGCACCGCCTAGTTCTAGAGACTCGATCGCTAGTAAAAGTAGATCAATTTCCAGCTTGGCACGACGGGGACAGCCGATTTTATCTAGGGGGATGTCTGGCAACCGTCCCAATATATAGGGTGTCATGTCGCTGGTTTGGGGCGGTGGACTGGCAAGGGTGGCATTCATAGGGTAGGCAAAAAGCTAACAGACAGTAGAAAAGCTCTAATATACATTAGAATACCCGACTTCTAGCAGCAGCTTTTGTGCCCCAGTCCAAATCCGCTGTAAATTAAAGCTTCTCTGTTGATGCTGATCTCCCAAGAATCAGTCTAGATATCGACAAATAGCTCTTCACCTTCTTGGCTAACGGCAAAGCTCGCAACATCGGTAGGTGCTTTGCCCGCTTTAATGATGTTGGTTGCCCAACTTGGTGCAGCCATTCCCATCACAGAGTCTACCCAAACAACGTTTTTGCCAGTGCAGAGGTCGAACTTAGAGCCATGGAAAGGACAAGTAATGGTGCCATCTGCCACTTTACCTTTGGCTAGGGGCAGACCAAGATGAGGACATTTGTTGGCGATCGCGCAATGGTTGCCATTGTTTTTGCTGATGATCAAAGATTTACCGTTGGCTGAGACTTTGGTTACGCCAGTGGCGCTGATGTCGGCAGCGTTAGCAATTTTGGTTTTGGTCATGATGAACCCTCCTGTATTAGCGGTTTTTAAAATTCTTTCACAAATAATCCACCAATAATAACAGCAGGTTCGCTAGATTTCGGCTCGATCGCTGCAATTCCTTACGTTTCGACACTTAAGCTGCAAACCAGTTGCTTCATGAATGATCCAGGCTAAATTCACTGGATAATAAGTAATTAGGATAACAATTTGATTTGTTATGTATCATCCAAAAGAAGACAGATTTCATTTTGCAGAGATATTAAGTGTTACAAACAATTGCATTTTGGCTCACAAAAGCAGGTTACTGTTCTAGAGTAGTATCTCTACTCATCAGTTTTGTAGTTAAGAAGGGTCTAACTGATATTGAATTCAAGTAAGGAGCTGAGCAAATGTTATTCAATCATGAGGGTCAGCATGTTCCTCAAGTAACCTTCCGTATGTTTGTCCGGATGTTTTCAGAAGTGGGTTGGTACAGTCTTTCGACGGCAGATCTCTTTGAACACAAAACCGTGGTGGTGTTCACGGTGTCGGGAGCCTTTTTTCCGTATTCTTCTATTCAACTATCAGGCTACAACGATTATGCCGAGGTATTTCGAGCGAATGGGGTCGATGAGATTCTTTGTATTTCGGTAAATGATCCATTTTCGCTGGCGACTTGGACTCAAGAAGAAGGAGCCGATCGAGTGCGCTGTATCCCCGATGTACATGGAGACTTCACCAGCGAGATGGGAATGATGGTGAACCTCTGCGATCGAGGGATGGGGCAACGATCTTGGCGCTATTCCATGCTAGTAAAAGACGAAGTGATTGAAAAAATGTTTGTAGAACGAGATGGCTTCGAGGTAATGCCCGTGATTGCTACTGCCGAGACAATGTTGAACTACATCAATACATCCAGCCAAAGGCCAAGAAACCCGAGCAGATTGTGTTGATGCAACTATGCTAATGTAATTTTATTAGTACAAATGTGTTAATACAACTGTGGCGATGCTTACTGCCTGAGGGTGGCGTAGCGAAGAAAGAAAAAACATATCACAACAAACGATCGGAGAGATTATGAGTAGTGAAAGCAAATGTCCCTTCATGGGCGGAGTTCAAAAATTCACGGCTGGCCATGGCACGTCTAACCGAGACTGGTGGCCGAATCAGTTGAATTTGAAGATCCTTCACCAGCAATCGCCCCAAGCCAATCCTATGGGTGAGGTATTCAACTACGCTGAGGCATTCAAGAGCCTGGACTACGCTGCCTTAAAGGCAGATATCTTTGAGCTAATGACCAAGTCCCAGGATTGGTGGCCAGCCGACTATGGTCACTATGGACCGCTCTTCATCCGGATGGCTTGGCACAGCGCAGGTACTTACCGCATTGGTGACGGTCGCGGCGGTGCGGGCACTGGCAACCAGCGGTTTGCACCGATCAACAGTTGGCCCGACAATGCCAACCTCGATAAAGCGCGAATGCTGCTGTGGCCGATCAAGCAGAAATACGGCCAGAAAATCTCTTGGGCTGACCTGATGATCCTCGCTGGCAACTGCGCCCTGGAATCGATGGGACTCAAAACCTGCGGTTTTGCTGGTGGGCGCGCAGACATTTGGGAGCCGGAAGAAGACATTTACTGGGGTTCTGAGGCCGAATGGCTGGGCGACAAACGCTACACTGGCGATCGCGAGCTAGAAAGTCCTCTGGGTGCGGTGCAAATGGGTCTGATCTATGTGAATCCCCAAGGCCCGAACGGTCATCCTGACCCCGTTGCCTCGGGTCGAGATATTCGCGAAACATTCGGACGGATGGCCATGAACGACGAAGAGACAGTTGCCCTGGTAGCCGGTGGACACACCTTCGGTAAATGCCACGGTGCGGGGGATGAGGCACTAGTGGGTCCCGAACCCGAAAGAGCCAGCATTGAGCAGCAAGGTCTCGGCTGGAAGAATAGCTTCGGCACCGGTATCGGCGCTCATACGATCACCAGCGGCATCGAAGGTGCCTGGACTACCAACCCGGTGAAATGGGACAACAACTACTTCGAAAATCTGTTTGGCTATGAGTGGGAACTAGTCAAAAGTCCTGCCGGTGCGCATCAGTGGGCACCTGCCGGAGGTGCCGGTGCAGGTACTGTCCCGGATGCCCACGATCCATCCCAGCGCCATGCTCCCATGATGACCACAGCGGACATGGCCATGAAGATGGACCCCATCTATGAGCCAATTTCGCGCCGCTTCCTCGATCACCCGGATCAGCTCGCCGAGGCATTCGCCCAGGCATGGTTCAAGCTGACCCATCGGGATATGGGTCCTCGATCGCGCTATCTCGGCCCAGAGCTGCCTGCGGCAGAGTTTCTGTGGCAAGATCCCATCACTCCCGTCACCCATGACTTGATTGATCAGCAAGATGTGGCGACTCTCAAGGGTAAAATCCTAGCTGCCAGACTGTCTGTTTCCCATCTGGTCTCAACGGCTTGGGCTTCGGCCTCTACCTTCCGAGGTTCTGACATGCGCGGCGGGGCGAATGGAGCGCGCATTCGTCTAGCACCGCAGAAAGATTGGGACATTAACCAGCCAGCCCAACTGGCCACTGTGTTGCAAACTCTAGAGACAATTCAACAGGAGTTCAACAACTCTCAGTCTGGCGGGAAAAGAGTTTCGCTGGCTGACTTGATCGTGCTGGGCGGCTGTGCCGGGGTTGAGCAGGCGGCGCAGAACGCCGGACACAATGTGACAGTTCCCTTCCAGCCGGGACGGATGGATGCCTCCCAGGAGCAAACAGATGTGGAAGCTTTCGCCCCACTCGAACCGAAAGCAGACGGATTCCGCAACTACCTCAAAGTTGACCAGCCTCTATCTGCGGAAGAGTTGCTGGTAGACCGATCGCAGTTGCTAACCCTGAGCGCGCCGGAAATGACGGTGCTGGTTGGTGGCCTACGGGTTCTGAATACCAACTTCGATCGAGTGCAGCACGGTGTCTTTACCAAGCGACCCGAGACTTTGACCAATGACTTCTTCGTGAATCTGCTCGACTTGGGTACAACCTGGAAGGCAACTTCTGACGCTCAAGATCTGTTCGAGGGGCGAGATCGCCACACAGGTGAACTCAAGTGGACTGGCACCCGTGTTGACCTCATCTTCGGTTCAAATTCTCAGCTTCGCGCTATTGCAGAGGTCTACGGATGTGCAGACTCTCAGCCGAGATTTGTGCATGACTTTGTGGCGGCGTGGGATAAGGTGATGAACCTCGATCGTTTCGACCTTATTTAGTCTCAGTACCAGCTAATCCCTTAACTGGTTTTAGAGTATGGTTGATGGCAGTAATATTGTTTTTGTTCACAGCACTAATTAGTATCTGTGAACCATCGATAAGATTATACACGTAGATATAAATACCGCTACCAATATCAGCATCTGGTAAGCCACAGATGGCAATTACTTGCTGCATTGACATCCCTACTTTGATTTGACTAAATAGTTCGATCGATCGTGCCGTCGGCGGTATTTTCCTGGCGATTTTATCGCCGTTTTGACTGAGTGTTAAACTCTCAATTTTGCCGCTGATGCCACGATTGAAAGTCAATTGTGCTGGAACAACTTTATAATAAAACTTGTTTTTGGCTTCGGCAAAAACGCGAAATTGGGGTTGTCCAGTTAATTGTGCAAACAGCTTATCATTCCGGCGCGTAATGGTAAAAACAAAATCTGGTGCAAGTTCGTAAGAGCCGACATATTCATCCAAAATTTTCTGGCTGACAGGGACGAATGGTTTAACTGGGGTGAGGGGAATTGCGCGGTTTAAAAAGTGAAAACCGATATCGTCAACCGATTCGGCACTATTACTTAAAACCACAATCCCCATTTTTTTGGCCTTGCTAAAACCAGCAAAGCTCCGAAAACCGCCGGTTCCGCCGTTATGCCAAACAATCTCGTCCGTAGGAAGAGGCAATATCTGCCAAGCCAAACCGATTTTCATATTTTCGCCTGCATTCCGTCGTAGTCGATGTGCTTCCGTAAATACGCCCGACAAATCAGATTTCAACAAACCGGCGTTCGCAGCCACAAATTTCGCCAGATCTTGCGCTGTCGATCGCAGTGCCCCAGCCCCAGCCAGTGTTGGTAAATCCCAATTGGCAATCGGTTCCCCATTTTCGTCATAGCCCTGAGCCATGTTGGATTTCAAACCAGGCGTGAGTGTAATGGCGGTTTTGGTCATAGCGAGCGGTTGGAGAATTCTGGTTTTCACCAAATCTTCGTAACTTTGACCAGCACGCAGACTCAAAATGTGCCCGAGCAAACCCATGCCAAAATTTGAATACTCGTACTTTGTACCAATCTCACGGGTTAGTTGATAACTTGATAAATATTCATACATCTGCGCCAAGGTGTAATCGGCGTAAGGGTTATGCAAGTTTTTTGGTACCAAGTTGGCCGGTAAACGAGGCAACCCGGAGGATTGTGTCGCCAAATCAATCAGTGTAATTTCTTTGGCTGCATAAGTGGGCGTTTTGACATTTTTGGGTAAGTATTTGGAAATTGGATCATTGAGTTGAACTTCACCCCGTTTAACCGCTGCCGCCAGCAGCGTGCCGGTGAAAACTTTGGTAATCGAACCAATTTCAAAAACAGTGTTTTCATCGGCATTTTTCGCATTGGGAGTTTGCGCCGTTTTACCATAGCTGACAAAACGAGTGCCATTTTCGTTGACTATGGCAACTACGATACTCTGATGTGTTTTGCTGATGGCAACTCGATCGCGCAAGACTTCCATAATATCTTTATCGGCTTGAGCATTCACCATTTGTCCCATTAGTAAAACTAAAAACAAAATTAATAATTTTCTCATAATATTAAAATCATGCGAATTGTTGAAAATTTAATATGTAGTATAGCAATAATGTCAATATATTCTGTCTATTAGACATAATCCGCTAGCAAGAGCCTCAGGGTATTATAGCCATATAATACTCTAGATTAATTTGAATTTAAAGCCCTTCCGGCAAACTAGAACATCTAGAGAAAACAAGCTACAATCAAGCACATCTTCAGTTTTAGGAGCCACTGTCATGGCCAGAAAATCCAAAGGATTTAGCGAACTATTAGCACAACAGCAGTTAGCACAAGGTGTTGAAAAATCCTTAGACAACCTAGGAAAAAAAGTAAAAAAGGATTTTGGTGATGATATTCTATTACTGAGAGATGAGCCTGGACTGGTCAAAATGTCGGAAGCACTAGAAACACTCATCGAACCCTATCTGGAAAAAGTCTCCGGAAGGCATCAGATTGAAGTACTACTTTCCTTAGGCAGTCTGGCTTGGAATATGTCGATTATGCCCAAAAAATCTAGACAGAAAGAACTTGAAATAGCCCTAAAAAAGGTGATGAAGGGGCAAGATGCCGAAGCGATCGAGGTTACTAGGGTTTTGATTGATGAATTGATGGAACGGAAAGAAAAGCTATTTCCTGACAACCAACGAATGATTATGAGTTTCGATTTACATTCTGCCGGTGCTGGTCGGTATGATATTTCTGTCGCCTCAACAATGCCCCAAGATCCGTCACCTCAAAAATAAACTTTGATCGTTGCTCCTCTGACAACTAAAGGAAAACTTTATCCCAGCCGTATTCCAGTGTT
>JANNEH010000051.1:0-4121 GCA_031378405.1 Synechococcales cyanobacterium OTE_75_metabat_409 | reverse complement strand
TTTTCATCGAGTTCGATCGAATCTAAATCGGCCAGATCTCGCCACTGTTTCAATTTACTTTTCAACTCCACGCTCAGCCGTTCGGCAGTTTTGGTACCAATACCAGGAGTTTTGGATAAAATCTTGGTACTGCCCAGCACGATTGCCTGCACTAACTCGGTAATACCCAAATGCTCAATCAAAGCAATGCCAATACTGGCTCCCACCCCACTCACCGAGATCAACTGACGGAATAAGTCTCGCTCAGCGGTAGAACTAAAGCCATACAGCGAAACTTGGTCTTCACGAAACTGTTGATGAATAAAAAGCTGGACAGTGCTGCCCATCACCACGTTGATATTGGAGGGGACTTGCACTTCGTAGCCAATGCCCTGCACTTCAATAATCACAATGGTTTTAGTGGGGCTGGCTTTTTGAAATAGTTCGATCGAACCCTTGAGATAACTGATCATCCAAACAACTTACTTATTTTATTGGACTGCACGATTTTGGGACTTAAAACTAACTGGTCGCTTGGCAAAGGTTTTCAGCCAAATCAACTTCCTGGGTTTCCATATCCCGAATGGCTTGTTGGATAACAGCCCGACCGTCTTGATTAACAGCGTATTCCATGAGCCATTGTTGGGCGGTATTGCCTCGGTTCAAGATTTTTTGGAGGGGAGTCAGGAAGCATTTAAAGCCATGATCTTTGGCGATCGAACCCGCACCCAGATAAAGTTCCTCAATCCAATCAGCAGCAGTGATCGATCGACCATCTTGCCAATGCTGCAAAGTAGCACCCAAGCTATTTTTAGCCACCGCTGCCTCGTTGGCATCACCCAAAGCTACCAGCTCTTCAGGTGTGAACTTGCTACAGACTAAAGGATCAAGATCCGGATTTTCCATTAATTGCCAAATCCGGGCTTCCAACAAAGCAGTGACTGCCAACAGTGCCACTGGATCGGTAATCAGGTCACAGATGCGTAGCTCTAAACGGTTGATATCATAAGGTCGGCGATCGCCATTGGGGCGCACCGCCGACCACAGATGACGCACATTCTGCATTGTCCCTAATTTGAGCTGCTCTTCTGTCCAATCAATAAAATGCTGATGATTGATAAACAATGGTACCTGCGCCGGAGTTTTGGGGAACATCCCCCACCGAGTGGAGTGATAACCAGTCGGTACACCATCCAAGAAGGGCGAAGCCGCGCTGAGTGCCAAATATAAAGGAGCTTCTAGTCGCACTAGCCGACAGGCTTTGATCAACATCTCAGGATCGGCAATGCCAACGTTGATATGGACGCTGGCAGTAACCACCTTGGTACCATAGGTCTGTTCGATAAAAGTGTGGTAGGGATGGCTGGGATCGGAGCGGTGGAATTCATGGTGACCACCCAGAGACAAGGTACTGCCCGGAATTAGGGTGTAGCCGCCGTTGTTGTTCAGGTATTCCCGCAGTTTGCGGCGGGGCTGGAGCAGGGCACAAAGCAGTCGATCGTAATCTCTAAACGGGTCGGTGGCGTATTCCACGTTGCGGCTGTCTGGCTCGGTCATGTAGCCATCTAAGTCAGCCACAATTTTGTTGGCCATGCCCACAATGTCACCCTCGGGAGTGCCGGTATACACTTCGATCTCGAAACCTTTGGTTAGTAACACGGCAAAACTCCAAATACAGGACAGAGGAGATGGTCTACATAGCTTTTCCAGATAGACTTATCTTTACCTATCATAAACGACAGGATGAAGTTGTGGAACTGGGCTTATTGATGGTAATGGCCGATCGATGAAGACAAAAAATTCTATGGTCAGAAGTTCGACTTCTGGGTTGGCGGCTACGTGCCCAAGAAGTTGGACTTCTGCCATGCCATGATATCAAAGTCTCAGAAGTTCATCTATACTTGAGAATCCTCTGCTGCGCCAAGATTGATCCCCCATGACTCAAACCGACTTTCTTGCTATCCTCAACGCCTCCCAGCGCCAAGCTGTCGAGCATTATTGTGGAGCCTTGCTGGTCGTTGCCGGAGCTGGATCTGGCAAAACCCGTGCCCTGACCTATCGAATTGCCAACCTAATTTTGACCCACCGGGTTGATCCCGAAAACATTTTAGCTGTCACCTTCACTAACAAAGCAGCCAAGGAAATGAAGGAACGGGTGGAAGTTTTGTTTGCTCAGCAATATGCCCTAGAGAAGTTCCAGAAGCCACTCAGTGCCCTAGCTCCGGTGGAGCAGACCAAAATTAAATCCCATATCTATAAAACCTACATCAAACGGATGTGGGTAGGGACTTTTCATAGTTTGTTGGGCAGAATATTGCGTTTTGATATCGATAAATACACCGATGAAAAAGGTCGGAAATGGCAGCGCAATTTTTCGATTTTTGATGACAGTGATTGCCAAGGGGCAATTAAGCAGATTGTTACCAAAATGATGAACTTGGATGACAAAAAGTTTGAACCTCGTGCAGTGCGCTATGCCATTAGCAACGCTAAAAACCTGAGCCTGTCTCCGGCGGAGTATGCGATCGAAAACAAAGACTACCGAGGCAGAGTGATTGCCGAGGTCTATGATGCCTACCAAGAATTTCTGAGCCAAAACAATGCCCTGGATTTTGATGATATGTTGCTGGTGCCAGTGCGGCTGTTTCAGCAAAACGCTGAGCTGTTGAATTACTGGCACCAAAAATTTCGCCACATTTTAGTAGATGAATACCAAGATACTAACCGCACTCAATACCAACTAATTCAACTTTTGACCACCAATGGCATTGATAGCAAATTATTTGATGCCTGGGAAAATCGATCGACATTTGTAGTGGGTGATGCGGATCAATCGATCTATTCCTTCCGCATGGCTGACTTCACCATTCTGATGAACTTCCAAACTGACTTTGGTGACAGTTTGCCTGATGAAAATACCAATACCATGGTGAAGCTAGAAGAAAACTATCGATCGACCGAAAATATCCTCAGTGCAGCCAATGAATTAATTCAAAACAACACCCAACGGATCGATAAAATCCTCAAAGCTACCCGCTCGGCGGGAGAGCCGATTTTTCTGTATCAAGCTGATAATGAGTTGTCGGAAGCCGATTTTGTCTTGAACAAAGTCGAAGAACAAATCCGGGAAAATTCTGAGATTGCCTATAGTAGTTTTGCCGTGCTGTATCGGACTAATGCTCAATCTAGACCGATCGAAGATGCCTTTGTCCGGGCAGGAATCCCCTACAAAATTGTGGGTGGGCTGCGTTTCTACGATCGACGAGAAATTAAAGATGTAGTTGCTTATTTGCGAGTTCTCAATAACCCAGAAGATACAGTGAGTATGCTACGGGTCATCAATACCCCCCGGCGAGGAGTAGGGCAAGCGACGATCGATAATCTCCAAAATGCCGCCCAACAAATGGGTGTACCACTGTGGGAAATAGTTAACGATGAAACTTCAGTAAAAACTCTGGCTGGCCGTTCTTATAAAGGCGTATTGCAGTTTGTTGAGATCATTAATAAATGGCGAGAGGCTGCGACTACTGAAGCTGTTAGTACTGTGCTTGCTGGAGTCTTGAATGACTCTGGCTACAGTCAAGAGCTGATTGATCAAGGTAACGATGAAGCTACAGAAAGACTACAAAACGTCCAGGAATTAGTCAATGCTGCCACCCAGTTCCAAGAGGAAACTGAGGAGCCGACTCTGGAGAATTTTTTGGCTAATGCGGCGCTCAGCTCCGATTTAGATAAACTTGATGACAGTAATGCGATCTCGATGATGACGCTGCATTCTTCTAAGGGATTGGAGTTTCCGGTAGTGTTTTTGGTAGGTTTGGAAGAAGGCTTGTTTCCGAACTATCGATCGCTTAATGACCCTGCATCCCTGGAAGAAGAACGTCGCCTATGCTATGTGGGAATCACTCGCGCTCAAGAGGTTCTGTATATCTCTTATGCCTTAGAGCGGCGACTATATGGCAATCGAGAACGGGCGATTCCTTCGCAATTTTTGGGCGAGTTGCCACCAGAATTGTTAGAGAGCAATCAGAAGCGCAAACAATTTCGGCATATTGCGCCTAGTGCGATGCCGAAGAATTCTCCGGCGACTGAAAAATGGTTAGTGGGCGATCGGGTTTTACATCCCAAGTTTGGTATGGGCA
>JANNEH010000014.1:0-13225 GCA_031378405.1 Synechococcales cyanobacterium OTE_75_metabat_409 | reverse complement strand
TGCCTTTCTGGTTCAGACCGACAAGAACTGAAATCGGGCTGTAAATGCTTTACCACCACCTTTTGCTCGGTGCGATACTCGGTGTCTCTGGCCAAGTAGGTTTGGCCAAAAGCCCCTTGCCCGAGCTGGTCTCGATCGAGGACTACTATTAAATATCGGTTTTTTAGGGTTTTTCCTGGCATACAATTGTGGCTGGCCGGTGGGGAAAGCGCAGGGATCGATTCGCTCAGCTCCTAGATTATGACATCTCGATCGTCTTCGATTCCAGACCATTGCCAACCAAAAGATTGGTTGGTTGGAGCGGGAATTTATGGTGCTAAGCCAGGTTGATGCTGGGGGACTAGCCCCCCAGACCCCCCAGCAGAGGGCGGAACGCCGCCCTCCACACCTCCCGCGTAAGGGTTGATCTTGCTGAGTTGTCGCGTTGTCTTAGTTGATTGGGCTGAGTTAGGTTGATCTCCGCAACTGCGCGACAACGCTGGTTAATCAATTCAAATATTTGAATTTGGAAAGTTTAGTAGAGTGGGCAGAGTCCACCACCTAAGTCTTGTAGGGTGGGCACTGCCCACCACCTAGGTTCTAGATGATTTCGATATTATCAATGATTACGTCGCCCTACTAATTACTATGGTTGGAGTTAGTTCTTTGCCCACATTACTAGCCAAGGAGTCGGAAATGCTCGCCATTCACAAAGGGATAGCAATTGATCTAAGCTGCCCCAGTCTTGTAGTAATGGTGGCAGGGTAAGATCGCGGAGGGTATGAGGGACGATCGAAATCTCATGAGACTTCTCAAACCGTTGGATCAAGGTTTTTTGAATATCAGGAGCAAAGCCATCATGGAGTTCCACAATGATATCCATCTTGCTCAGAGCAGGAGCCAAACTAGGATCTAATAGACCTTCCTCCCCGCCTTCAATATCACACAGCACTAAAGTTTTTCGATCGGCATACTGCTGAAAATCTGCTGGAGCAAAAGTCCCACCGATGGTGATTCGATCGATCACTCCGTTTTGCTGAGCCAGTTGCCGACAGTCGGCATGGGCAGCTTTGTTGGTATCGTGAGCATAGACTTGTACCTGCGGCATCAACCTGGCTAGACCTACTGCATAGAAGCCCTCTGAACAACCCACGTTAATTATTGCCTGGTAGGGTTTCTGGATCGCTTGGCGAAAATATGGCTCTAGCTCTGCTTCATAACAACCTAGTAGTTTAGGAATGTAGCAGCCTTCGGCGCATTCTGGCAGATATTCCATTCCGGCAAATAATCCAGCCTGGACTTTCAGTCCATATTTAGCAATGAATTCAGCCTGCAAAAAACTAGCCCGTTCCAGACTCAGTAAACGCAGAGAATCTTGGATGTTTTCGATCGAGGGTTTAGCCAGTAACAATTTCACCTGATCCATAATGGCCGAAGAGTCAGTGGCCAGAGAATCTTTAACGCTTACCATGTTGTAAGTTGCCATTAAGGCTGTAGAGCATCACAAATTCTAACAGGATGTGGGCATGAGTCGTAAAAGTAGAGAAGCATTAGAGAAATGGCTCGCCAAGTTTCCACTGGCTGTGCAGCAGCAGTTGATGGAGAGCGCGATCGAACTTGCCGCAGCAGCAGGTAATGCCCAAGAGGTTCCGGTCGGCGCGATCATCGTAGATGGTCAAGGCCAAATTATTGGCCGGGGCGAAAATCGCCGCGAGCGGGATCATGACCCTACTGCTCATGCGGAAATTTTGGCACTGCGCCAAGCTGGGCAGCATTTGGGCAATTGGCATCTCAACGACTGCGCTTTATATGTGACGCTAGAACCTTGCCCAATGTGTGCCGGGGCGATCGTGGCTGCTCGGTTAGGTTTATTGGTATATGGAGCTGATGATCTCAAAGCCGGTGCTGTCAGGACTGTGTTGAATATTCCCGATAGCAAAGCCAGCAACCATTTTGTTTCAGTGATTGCCGGGGTGGAGGCCGATCGATGTCAGCAACAACTCCAAGATTGGTTTAGTCAGCGGCGCGGTCTGAAGGACGACGGTAAACCCAGAGCAAAATTATCGAAATCATCCCCAGTAACGGCGTGAGCCAATCACCCCATTGCACATAAAGAGTCTGGTTGCGTCGCCGATCGATCTGGTGGCTATGGATCGCAAATTCATTTAGCTGCGATTTCCACAGAGTATGACCATGGGGATCGACAATTGCCGAGTAGCCAGTATTTGTGGCTCTGACAGCCCAGCGACTGGTTTCGATCGATCTCATCACATCTTGGGCATGATGCTGAGCAGGCATACTGGCGGCATAATGGGCGTTATTGGAGGCGGTAATAATAAACTCGCCCTGCTTGGCCTGCTGGCGAAAATGTTCACCAAAGGCGGATTCGTAACAAATCCCCACAGCGGCGCGTAATCCTGGCCAAGCAAAGAATTCTTGCTGCTCAGACCCCTTCAGTAAACTGGCATCTAGTGGTGACAAGCGCTTCACCCATTGACCGATGACTTCTTTGAAGGGCACATATTCGCCCAGGGGCACTAACTTATATTTGTTGTAGCGACCAATGAAGTTACCAGTTTTATCGATCGAGTGCAAACTATTGGTGTAGTCGGCACCGGCATCACCAAAGGCTCCGAGCCAAATGGGTATTCCTTTGTCGAGCACGGCTTGGTAAAGAGAGCTTTTTTTGATTTCAGCAGGCATGTAGGGCAAAGCCCCCTCCGGGGTCAACACCGCATCTACACCAGCAGCAGCTAGTTCCAGATAACCAGTGGTATATCCTTCGATCGCTTTTTGTTTGCCTTGGGCATAAAGTTTGATTTCGTTGGGGATATTGCCTTGAATAATGCCGATCTTCAGGGCATCTTGGGGTTGAGGATTTAAGGGAACTTGGGAAAGTAGATATCCTGCTAGATGACCAGTAATAAATAGAGTGGCAGCGGCGATCGATAACGTGCGCCGATCGATCTTTAGGGCAACAGAGAATTGGGATCGAGGGGAACCCTCATCCGGGAGAATGGGAGCCGGACGGAATCTTGGTTCCAATCCTGATCGAGCAACGATTGCTTCGGCAATCAATCCATTTACGGCCAATAGGATGGCCGTGACAGTCATGCCACCGCTCAGTTGCCCTAAGTGCAAAATAGGCAAATTATGGGGAGTCTGGGTCAAGGCCAAAGTAGACCACCACAGATCACTTTGGCTCCAGAGATATTCCAAACCACACCAAATTGCGGTGCCGACTACGACTCGCACCAAAACTGGCGGATTAAAACGTTGACAGACCCAGCCAAAAATAACTCCCCAACAGGTCACTACTGCTGCACCCCAGAGAGTAATAAACATTAAGCAGACCGTGGCGATCGAAAAACTGGTTAGCCAGGGTACGCCCATCCAGGTCATCGGATGAATGCCGGTAATCCAAAACAGCGCTACGCCATGATAGCCAATGCCCCAACAGAGGCTGGGCAGGATTGATCGCCTTTCCCGCACTACCATCATCCACAGCGGTACCAAAGCAATCCAGGCCAAGTACCAAGCCCCGATCGGCTCTACAGCCAGCCCTGCTAATAGCCCACTCCCTCCGGCAATCAAGAGCTGTAGTAAACGAGGATGGATGGCAGAGATCTTTACAGGCATGGCAGCAACAAGTTCAAGAGCTACAATTATAGACCGTTGCCGAATTTGTCCTCCTCGCTGCCCAAATCATGAGTAAAGTTGCCTATTTTGAGTGTCCCACCGGCATTGCTGGTGATATGTGTTTGGCGGCCTTAATCGATGCTGGAGTACCGGTAGATTATTTGCTCGATCGACTGCAACTTTTAGGCATCTCGGACGAATATCGCTTCAGCACTAGCATCGTTCAGCACCACGGCCAAGCAGCGACCCATGTAGAAGTAGAGTTGCTGGCCGATCATGCTCCAGATCATCATCATCCCGGCCATGGTCATGAATCTCACGAATCTCACGATCACCAGCATAAACATCATAATCCCGCAGATCACGGACATCATCACTCCCATGATTCAGGACATCACCATCACGGGCATCAAAAAGATCATGATCATGGAGATCATCACCATCCGCCAGTCCTGGATAAAGAACAGCATTACCATAGTCCCCAGCGCAATCTGCCCATAATTACCGAGCTGATCGATCGAGCCAACCTACCACCCCGCGTTGCCCAATGGAGCAAAGAAGTTTTTCGCCAACTGGCAATAGCCGAAGGGATCGTCCATGGGATTGCCCCAGAATTAGTACATTTCCATGAAGTAGGAGCGGTGGATGCGATCGTCGATATTGTTGGTACCTGTCTAGGGCTAGATTATTTAGGTATCGATGAAATCTATTGTTCCGCCCTGCCTACCGGTGGCGGCACAGTTAAAGCCGCCCATGGTCTAATGCCAGTACCGGTTCCCGCCGTGTTACAACTCTGGCAAGCTCGATCGGTACCGGTATATAGCAACGGTATCAATCTAGAATTAGTCACCCCCACTGGTGCAGCGTTGGTCGTGGCTCTGGCCAAGCAGTTTGGTGCTGCGCCCACCATGAATCTACAAAAAATCGGCCTGGGTGCCGGTACGAAGCACATGGCTTTGCCCAACATTTTGCGGCTGTGGATTGGCGAGACTACCGATCAACCGGCCTTAGAAGAAATCTGGGTGCTGGAAACTCAGATCGATGATCTGAACCCCCAAATAATTGGCTATTTGTTCGATCTACTCCTCACCGCCGGAGCAGTAGATGTATTCACACAACCCGTAGGCATGAAAAAATCTCGCCCTGGCATTTTACTGACTACCATCTGCCATCTAGCCCAAATCACTACCTGCGAAACAATTATTTTTCAAGAGACCACTACCCTAGGGATTCGTCGATCGCTTCAGCAACGCAGCATTTTGCCCCGCAGCATCCAAATTGTGGATACTAAATATGGCTCAATCAGAGTCAAAGTGGCTACTAGTAATCTACCGGGCAACAACGAAATCTGGAATATCCAACCCGAATTTGCTGACTGTGCCCAATTAGCTCAGCAGCATCAAGTGCCTTGGCAGCAAGTGTACGATGCCGCCCAGGTTGCCGCAAAAATCGCTGCAAGTCAAGGTCAATAAAAAGAATTAGGGGAAAAATCGCAAATAGCTGGGCAAACGAAAACATAACAGCTAAACTGTATTGGTTGGTGAAGGTGATGGATTCAAACATTACCCCGACCTGACTGGAATTAGGTTAGAAGCCTTAGTATTTGTCCGTTTGCGGCCAATAAATGCTTATGCAAAAAAACTTTCTTTCACAAAAAATTCTAGACCATAAATCTTGACGAACTTGATAACACACCACTCACAACCACCAAAATTTGGAGCAGTCCGCGCTAAGACCGGACATTTCAGTGAGGTAGGCAGTTATCAGGTCTCGAAAAAGCAAACAAATAGTTCACTGCCGCTTGATAACTCATCGGTAGTTTTAAGGTCTTGGGGTTTTAAGGCAGGTTTTTTTACCTGAATTTAAGCCAAAACTACAGCATTTTACTTTTACTCTCATTGATTTATAAGGAGCACGAGAACGCATGACTCAGGCTAACGACGTATTCGCCACCTTAATTGAACCAGAAGTTGACCTGGAATCTTTAGTTGAAGATGACGGGGAGGCAGATGATTTGGTAGATGTGGTGGCCGAAGAAGAAGAAGAAAAGCCTGAGAAGGGCAAAGTAGCCACCCGCCGCCGTGCCCAGACTAAAAAGAAGCAGTACACCGAAGACTCCATTCGGCTGTATTTGCAGGAAATCGGTCGGATCAGATTGCTCCGGGCTGATGAAGAAATTGAGCTAGCCCGCAAAATTGCTGACCTACTAGAACTAGAACGAGTCCGAGAAAAGCTTCATGCCGAACTAGAGCGCGAACCCCAGCAAAAAGAATGGGCAAGTGCGGTAGAAATGGAACCAATCCAGTTCCGTAGTCGCCTGTACCAGGGTCGTAGAGCTAAAGACAAAATGGTGCAGTCAAATCTGCGCTTGGTGGTGTCGATCGCCAAAAAGTATATGAATCGCGGCCTGTCGTTTCAAGATTTGATTCAAGAAGGCAGTCTGGGCTTAATCCGCGCCGCTGAAAAGTTTGATCACGAAAAAGGCTACAAGTTCTCGACCTATGCCACTTGGTGGATTCGGCAGGCAATTACCAGAGCGATCGCCGATCAATCTCGCACCATCCGCCTCCCGGTTCACTTATATGAAACAATCTCACGGATTAAGAAAACGACTAAGCTGTTGTCACAGAAGATGGGTCGCAAGCCCACCGAAGAAGAAATTGCCACCAAAATGGAAATGACGATCGAGAAACTGCGGTTTATTGCTAAGTCTGCGCAGTTACCAATTTCTCTGGAAACGCCGATCGGTAAAGAAGAAGATTCTCGCTTAGGCGACTTTATTGAAGCCGACGGCGAAATGCCCGAAGATCAGGTTTCTAAGAACCTATTAAGAGAAGACTTAGAGAGCGTTTTGGATACGCTTAGCCCCCGGGAAAGAGATGTGCTCCGCCTACGCTACGGTTTAGATGATGGTCGCATGAAGACCTTAGAAGAAATTGGCCAGATCTTTAACGTCACGCGCGAACGAATACGTCAAATAGAAGCTAAGGCTTTGCGCAAACTGCGTCATCCCAATCGCAATAGTATTTTGAAAGAATATATTCGCTAACAAATTGCCCAGGCTGAGTTCAGTCTGGGCTGTTGTTTCCATATTTTTAGAGAATTTATGATTTATCACGGACAGGTCTTTCTGTTTACAATAAGTTATCCATTATTGAGGAAAACAAGTAATGATTCCAAATTCAGAATAAAGGTTAAATAAAAGCTATGACCCCTAGTCTTATTGCATTATCAGCAACCGCAAAAACTCGATCGGCCACTTGGGATGATTACCTCGCTCAATTGGCTAACCCGGAGTTGGAAGATTGCCGGGTGTTTTTTAATAATGGTTCTCTATGGATTGAAATGGGTAACGAAGGTATTAACCACGCCAGATTTTGTGATTTGATTACCTTGATTTTTGGTATCTGGTTTATGGAACGACCAGAGATCGAATTTGATGCTTTGAGTGGCTGTGTGATAGCTTTAGCCGGTAAACAGGGCGCGGCTCCCGATAAAGTTTTGTATGTGGGTAGCAATGTACCCCAGTGGGAAGTTGGCAAGCCTCGCCGCATAGATTTAGAGACTTGTCGCGCGCCAGATTTAGTTGCTGAAATTTCGGATACTACCCTAGCCACAGATTTAGATGAAAAAAAGCAGCTCTATGCGGTAATGGGGATTTTGGAATACTGGGTTATTGATGTGCGTGGTCGGCAAATTTGGGCTTTTCAGTTAGTTGCTGGTCGGTATGAAGATTGCCGGATTTCTTTGGTTTTGACGGGGTTGCCGATCAATCTTTTAAGCGAAACATTACAACAAGTGGATAAAGGCAATGGCGCAGCAGTGCGTTGGTTCGCCCAAAAGCTAAGACGGGCTGAGGATTAGTGTCACAACCTGCAAAGGTTTTAAGCTTAAGTTGACACAAATGATCGCATGCCGCCAGGCCCAGACTAAAAAGAAGCAGTACACCGAAGACTCCATTCGGCTGTATTTGCAGGAAATCGGTTGGATCAGATTGCTGCGGGCCGATGAAGAAATTGAGCTAGCCCGTAAAATTGCTGACTTACTAGAACGAGAACCCCAACAAAAAGAATGAGCCAGTGCGGTATAAATGGAACCAATTCAGTTCCGTAGTCGCCTGTACCAGGGTCGTAGAGCTAAAGACAAAATGGTGCAGTCGAATCTGCGCTTGGTGGTGTTGATCGCCAAAAAGTTTATTGCTAAGTCTGCCCAATTACCAATTTCTCTGGAAACCCCGATCGGCAAAGAAGAAGATTCCCGCTTAGGCGACTTTATTGAAGCCGATGGCGAAATGCCCGAAGACCAGGTTTCTAAGAATCTCTTACGAGAAGACCTGGAAAGTGTGTTGGATACCCTCAGCCCCCGCGAAAGAGATGTATTGCGTTTACGTTACGGCTTAGATGATGGCCGCATGAAGACCTTAGAAGAAATTGGCCAAATCTTCAATGTAACTCGGGAGCGCATTCGCCAAATAGAGGCCAAAGCTTTACGGAAACTCCGTCACCCCAATCGCAATAGTATTCTGAAAGAATATATTCGTTAGTTTGCTGTGACTCCTAGTCTTACCACGCTATCTGCACCCGCAAAAATCAGCTCTCGATCGACCATTTGGGATAACTACCTCACTCAACTGGCCAATCTTGAGCTGAAGGACTGCCGGGTATTTTTGAATATCTGATGAGTTTATCTAGCCACCAACTGCTTTGGAGTTTTGCCGACTCCTCAAATAAGGTTTGCCCAAAATTTTTAGCAGGAAAAATAGTTACGCAATCGAGAATTCAGGTTTTCCACCAGAGAACTGGCTGGGGGAGTTTCTTTAAGTACTGTAGTTACTGTCTCATCAATAAGTAGAATTTCCCCGGTAATTGAGAGTGCACTAGTGAATACTCTGGGTTGGCAACGCAAAGCTGATAAAACTGCTCCTCCGTCAGTTTCAATGTGCTGAGCTTGAGGGGTATAACTTTTTTGCATTAACACTTTGACAACACACAGGTTGTTAAAGTAGACTATAATTCACTTTAACAACGACTCAGTTGCTTTAGTATAGATCAAGTCCATCCTCACTATTACCTCACTGCCATGAGTTCTTCAGTTCAAAACGTCATCAACCAGCCCTATAAGTACGGTTTCGTCACGGATATCGAAGCTGACAAAATCCCCCGTGGTCTGACCGAAGACACCGTGCGCTTGATTTCGGCCAAGAAAGAAGAACCAGAGTTCATGCTGAACTTCCGGCTGCGGGCTTATAAAAAATGGCTGACTATGACCGAGCCAACTTGGTCGCATGTGGAATATCCGCCGATCGATTACCAAAACATTATTTACTATTCGGCTCCTAAGCAAGCCAAGAAGAAGCTGGGCAGCCTGGATGAAGTAGATCCCATCTTGCTAGAGACTTTCGAGAAGCTGGGGATCTCCTTGAATGAGCAGAAGAGATTAGCGAATGTGGCAGTAGATGCGGTGTTTGATAGTGTATCGATCGCCACCACTTTTAAAGAGAAGCTAGCTAAGGTGGGCGTGGTTTTCTGTTCGATCTCAGAAGCGTTGCACGAATACTCCCACATCATTGAAAAATACCTAGGCAGCGTGGTGCCGATCGGCGATAACTACTTTGCAGCGTTGAACTCGGCAGTGTTCAGCGATGGCTCGTTTGTATATATCCCTGAAGGTGTGAAGTGCCCGATGGACTTATCTACTTATTTCCGGATCAACAGCGGGGATAGTGGTCAGTTTGAGCGAACTTTGATCATCGCAGAGAAGGGTGCTAGCGTTACTTATTTAGAAGGCTGCACTGCACCGGCTTTTGATACCAATCAGCTCCACGCGGCAGTGGTGGAACTGGTGGCTTTGGATAATGCAGATATTAAGTACTCCACGGTACAAAACTGGTTTGCTGGTGACGAGAATGGTAAGGGTGGGATCTATAACTTCGTGACCAAGCGGGGGATTTGCCAAGGGGTGAACTCGAAGATTTCTTGGACTCAGGTAGAGACTGGTTCGGCGATTACCTGGAAGTACCCCAGTTGTGTATTAATTGGTGATAATTCGGTGGGTGAGTTTTACTCAGTGGCTTTGACCAATAATTTGCAACAGGCTGATACTGGCACCAAGATGATCCATGTGGGCAAAAATACCAAGAGCACGATTATCTCCAAGGGGATTTCGGCGGGTAAGTCACGAAATAGTTATCGGGGTCTGGTGAAGATGAATCCGACGGCTACGGGAGCGCGGAATTATTCCCAGTGTGATTCGATGTTGATTGGCGATCGGGCACAGGCCAACACGTTCCCTTACATTCAGGTGAATAACCAGTCGGCGCAGGTGGAGCATGAGGCTTCTACTTCTAAGATTGGCGAAGACCAGTTGTTCTTCTTTGCTCAACGGGGTATTTCCCAAGAAGACGCGATCTCGATGATGATTAGCGGTTTCTGTAAGGATGTGTTTAACCAGTTGCCGATGGAGTTTGCCGTGGAAGCCGATCGGCTTTTGAGTCTCAAACTCGAAGGTACTGTAGGATAGAATCTTGTAAACGGGTAGCAACATAAAGCGGGACAAAATAATAAAAATATTGCACTTGCCCACATCCCCCAACCCCATCTCCCAAAATTGGGAGAAGGGGAGCCGGAGCACCAAGCGTAGTCTCTTGCTCCCTCTCCCAAACTTGGGAGAGGGCTGGGGCGAGGGCAATCCAGCATGTCCCGCGTTAAGTTGATACCCTTTTAAACTATAAACTGAATCATATAGGAGACTCAATATGATTACTGAAGAATTATTAATACCCACATTAATTACCGAACCACTACCTGTAGAGGAATTTGAGCCTGAAGAAATCCAGGAAGATACTTTTATCATGGAGATTGGCAGTCAGGAAAAAAAGTTAATAACACATCCATACGATTTGATCATTCGCCAAATTAAAGAGCAAGTTGATAATGGGGAATTGATTCTCACTGATGACTTTCAGCGCCGTAGGATCTGGAATGATATTGAGTCTAGTCGGCTAATAGAATCATTGCTGATTAGTTTGCCAATTCCGATGTGTTACTTTGCAGAAGTAAGTAATGTTTATAGCGTAATTGATGGCCAGCAAAGGCTTACGGCTATCTATCGCTTTATGAATAATGAATTTAGTTTAGATTCACTACATATCAGACCTGATCTAAATGGTAGAAAATTTTGTAATTTAGGAGTAGCTAATACTAGGACTCTACTTAATAGATCTATTCGTTGTATTGTGATTTTAAAAGAATCAGATCCAGATATTCGATTAAATGTTTTTGCTAGATTGAGTTCCAGTTCAGTGCAACTCAATGCACAAGAATTAAGAAGCGGTCTTTATGGGGAAGGGCTAAATAAGCTGCTTATGGAGCTTTCGATGAATCCTGTATTTAAGGTGTGCAATGGGCGATTTTAATCTAGCTGTTCAAGTCAAAGGATTTGCTTCTCCAGGCAGTGAAGAAGTGGAAAATCTTTTCAAAAATGTTGGTTTAGAAAGTATATGGCAGATAATCGAAATCAGATCTGGTAGTGACAAATTGCGTCTTTCTTTAAATAGTTTCATTAGCAGGCGGCATAACATAGCTCATGGTAATGCCGCAGATAGACCAACGCCAGAAGATATCCGAAATATTGTTGTGAATACATGCAACTTGCTTCAACACTTCAATTTAATTGTGGTTGAGTATTTACTAAACAACTTTAACCCTTCTCATCTTTGGGGTTATGAAATGGAGAACAAGTAGTGTCAATAGATAAATGGGAAGTGGTGGGAGCGATCGCCTCCACTGTAAATGCTGTTGCTTCTTTGGCAGCCATTTCTTTTGTGGCAATCCAGCTTAAATCGAGCAACCGCATTGCTCAAGCACAGTTAATTAATGAATTAGAAAGAGATATTTCTCTTGATACTGATATTTATGTGGCGATCAGCGGTAAATTGCTAGATGAATCAGTTGATCTCAGTGATGCTGAACGAGCTGGAATTTTGAGATGTATCAGCTTCTTCGAGCGCGTGTACCTTATTTTAGATACGAAGGTTGTCGATATATCAATCATTGATCGAACATTTGCTGGCAGATTTTTTATTCTATTCAATAATCCTAAAGTTCAGAACCTAATGAAAGAACCAAAGATACAGCCGTATATGACATCAATTAGAGCTTTGAACGACCAATGGTGTGAATACAGAAAAGACAAAGAAACTCCTCTGATGGATTTCAAGAAATTCTCAGGTGACGATATGAAAGAGGTACAGAAAGATGCCATACAGTAGCTTTACCTTAGATGAAGTTGAACAAAAGTTCAGTTTGCAACTGCAAGCTGGTCACTTTCTACCGGTTTTAAAACCTGTTGCACCGAGCAGTTTACTTCAACAAGTTTTAGCAGCCACCTTGCCTTTAGCGCAAGAGACTGGCTCGGAAAAAGCCCGATCGGAGTTCATTATTGCCCCGATTTTGGTGGAGCTACGAACCATGATGAATAATACCATCAGCGTGTTTTCTGGAGAAGACTTTACAGTTGACAAAGAGTTGGGATTGAATGGGATTTGTGATTTTTTAATTAGTCGATCGCCCACCCAATTTAAGATTAATGCCCCAGTAATTGCTTTAGTTGAAGCGAAAAAAGGGGTTCTAAAAGATGGTTGGGGTCAATGTATCGCCGAAATGGTCGCCGCCAGTAGATTCAATGAAATGCGTGGTCAGTCGATCGAACATATTTATGGTATCGTCACCAACGGTACAACTTGGCAATTCTTCCAGATGCAGGGTGACGTGATCACCATTGACGCTGAGGAATATGGATTGTCACCAATTGATCGAATACTCGGAATTCTCAAATGGATGGTAGCAGGAGACAGCAGTTAATCTTGATTACTGCCACTGTTCAAAATACCCTGATTTCAAAACTGTATACTTCCTACTATCTGATTATGATTAATGCCAACAGTCCAGTTATTCTTTCTGTTAAAAACCTCACTGCCGATGTCGATGGAACACCGATTCTCAAGGGATTTAATCTAGAAATTAAAGCCGGAGAAATTCATGCCATTATGGGACCAAATGGATCTGGTAAAAGCACCTTCTCGAAGATCCTGGCCGGACACCCGGCCTACACAGTGACTGGTGGTGAAGTGATTTTTCAAGGGCAAAATTTGTTGGAGTTAGCACCAGAAGACCGCGCTCGATCGGGTGTTTTCTTAGCCTTCCAATATCCACTAGAAATTCCTGGGGTCAGCAACCTAGACTTTTTACGGGTGGCCTACAACTCTCGCCAAAAGCACCAAGGCAAAGAAGAACTAGATGCTTTTGACTTTGATGAATTGGTGCAAGAGCGTCTAGATATTGTGAAAATGAACCCAGCTTTCTTGAGCCGCAGCGTGAACGAAGGTTTCTCGGGTGGTGAAAAAAAGCGCAATGAGATCTTGCAAATGGCTCTCTTGGAACCCACTTTGGCGATCTTGGATGAAACTGATTCGGGGCTAGATATTGATGCTCTGAAAATTGTTGCTAACGGTGTAAATCAATTAGCCAAAGCCGACAACTGTATGTTGGTGATCACCCACTATCAAAGATTGCTGGAATATATCGTTCCCGATTTTGTGCATGTAATG
>JANNEH010000317.1:0-7716 GCA_031378405.1 Synechococcales cyanobacterium OTE_75_metabat_409 | reverse complement strand
TTTTCATGCGGTGCATCAGGTGCTGCATGTCCCGGAAGGCAATCTCTCTTGGTTTTGGGTTTTCCCGTCGGTGATGAGTTCGTTTCAGCTCTTTTTCTTTGGTACTTTTTTGCCCCATAGTGAACCGGTGGATGGTTATGTAAATCAATGTCGATCGACCAGCACACCTTTTTCGGAGTTTTGGTCATTTATTAGCTGCTACCACTTTGGCTACCACGAGGAACACCATGATTTGCCTCATTTGGCTTGGTGGCAGTTGCCAGCGGCGCGGAAGTTGCGGTTGTGGAGTAAGGCTGAGTAGATTTCAATATAGCGGATTCGGATCGAGTGAAGTAGACAAAATCTTTAACCGAAACAGCTTAGGCTACCAGGATGTACTTCATTCGAGATGGAACCGCTATATCAATATTTTGACAATATACTTTCGAGATCTTTGATAGTTTCAACGAACCGTATTGAGTGTTGTTCGATCAGCACGCTTTAGAAAAAATCTTTGATATAGTAATTGTCTAGTGTGTTCCATTCAAGCCAGTATGAATTGATTTCAGGCCAATGCACTGATGAAATAGCTAGACCATTAATTAAACCAGGATCTTCATCAATAGATTTCAGAATTCTCACAAATTCGGAAATATTTAATGGAGGTAAAATTTTATTATCAAACCTTAAACGAAATCCTTCTGCACAGGCAGATTCTGCGATATCAGTACAGAATTTTATTAGATCTTTTCGCCCTTCTTGATTGGTATGCTGTGTGATCATATTATGGGCTGACTCATAGGCTTTTGATTCCAAACGAATAGTAATTTGCGCTTCTTCAGTGTCCAAGTTTCTAACATCAATTTGAATTTCTATCCACACTTCGTTGTCACCCAGAATGACTGTGCTACTATCACAAAAATCATGTTCATACCATTTATGAAAATCAGCCATGTATTCTATTGTCAACAGATCAAGAACCGAAGATACTGCTGTAATCATCAATGGGGAAGTTAATTCTAGAATTGTTGGCCAATAGTCAGACATAATGAATTAATATAGACGAATAATAGGTGCTTTTTTACCAGCTTGCTTGAACTTTTGCTCGATTTGCTGAATATCCGAGCCAATCGGGAGTGCAAGAATAACTTGTATATCCTTTTCTGAATTTTTCCAAAGCTTATTAGCACTTTCTTGCTCACCTATGATTTGATTGACTTTTACTGCATCTACTGAACTCTTTGCTTCAATAACTATCCGTTCTTTAGCTTCAGTATCTTTAATCATATCGAATTCCTGGATAACATTTCCACAATTATCACAAATTACAATCACATTACGTAGACTAGGCTTCTCCTTGTTAGCAACACGCTCTTCATGTTCAATTCCAGCAATACCAGACTCAAAACCTGGTATCTGAGCTTGTGCCTTCTGTTTTTGAGATTGTGCTTTTTGTATTTGAGTTTGCGCATTTTCCAATATGCCGCGTAATTTTTTAGTTACATTTGGAATATCGGCCTCAATCACACCACGTGAACGTGCCAACCTTTCTTGAGCAACAATTTGAATGTTTGCTCCCCGAATCTTTTCTTGTGCTTTACCAATATTATCTTCTGCTTTACTGATGTTTTGTAATGCTGTTTTCTGATTTGTACGTAATTGAAATAGTTTGGTTTGTGCCATCTCAGCAGCACGTCGGGAAGAGCCACTTCCTTGAATGCTTACTTTCCTACCATGTAGCTTTTTCTTCTTGCAGTCTTTGAGTCGCTGTTCCGATGTAAGCCGACGAGTTTCTGCTTTCTTTGGATTGATTTCTGCTTCGATACGAATTTCAGTCTGCGATATTCGATTGACATCAAGTCGTTTCAGTCCATATTGTGCCTTGATCGCAGCAAGTTGATCAGAAATACCTTCCAAAGAAGGATTTTCATCAACGAGTTTCTCTGTTGCTTGAACAGATGCATCGAGGTCTATTTGTGCTGATTTACCACTATTACCAAACAATTTTGCAAATAGCGTCTTTGCTTTTGACACGATCGCAGTAATCACCGTATCGATCGCCTTATCAACCTTAGTGCGAACCTTCTCAATCACCACCATAATTTTGTCAGTGACCTTGCCCAAGCCCAAGAAGCCCGCCAAGAAGCTGATAGCTAAAGATAGCAGACCGGAGAGAATACCTTCCACTCGTTTAGCTGCTGCCCCGATCGCCCCACCCGCGATCGCCACGATCGAATCAATGAACCCAGTTACCACCTGAATAATCTTCGAGATCTTTTTGACAAAGACCATCACCGTATCGTAGATCGAAATAATTGCCGAGATGAAACCGGCACCAGGAATAAACATGGCAATCAGCTTAGGAATGGCTTTTTTGACAATCGTATCCACCACAAAATCGGTGATACCAGAAACCACCATATCTTTCATATCAGTAAGATACTGCTGGATAGTGTCCCAAGCCGCCGCTGGCCCACCATTAATCAACGCAACAATGACATCAAAGCCTTTTTCTAGGCCAGCCATAATCGCTTCACCATTGGCACCCAACACCTTCACAATCTTGCCGCGAATCCCCGCCCAGGTAATGCCCAACACACTGAGCGCAAACTTACCCATCTCAATTAGCGAAAGAGCCTTGGGAATATAAACACCAGTGAGTGATCCAGTGAGCCAATCAATCAACCCGGCTTTTAAATGTCCACCAATATTGTCAGAAAAATTTTGGAAGCCCAGTTTTGCGGCTTTGACCAAGTTGCCGACAAAAGGCAGCGGATTTTTCAGAATGCTCTTGAGAGCTGCCCCCGTGCGCTTGATGTAACCAAAAGCACCGGGACTAACCACATCAAAGATAATTTCTAATAGATTCCAAACTGCATTACCTGCCCAAGTGATGAACTTGCCCACGAAACTGCCAAATACGCTTACCAGTTTCCCAAAAGCTCTAGGTACCAGCACGATATCCATTATTTCTAGAGCTTTAAAGGCACTGATAAACAGTGAAGGGATCTGGCGCACGAAACCCAGCAGATTAACCTTGGCGCTGTTAAACCAGGCGATCGCTCTCGCCACACCATTAGCTTTCTTTAAATTGTTCCAAATTTCCTCTTGGCCGATGAGCTTCATGAAGCCACCAATCAGCACATCAGCATTGAAAGCTACTGGTTCACCGGTTACTGGATCTTCGCCCAGTAACATTTTTAGCATATTGTATCCTTCGGTACCTTCGGCCAATTTAGCTAGTGGTTTTAAAATGGCATCTTTGACGAACTTAATAATGCCAGTTACTAAACTCTTACCAAAACTAATAATTTTATCGATCGGCTCAGTAAAGATCCGTTTAGCGCGAGTCCAGACTCCGCCGAGGTCAAAAATATCTCGCCAACCCAAAGAATCCAAAAATGCACTAATCGCCTGCTTGATACTACTGCCCACCATCCCCAAAGTCTTGATCTGCTGCTCAACCCAGGTACCTACTTTTTCAAACACGCCATGATTGTCTAAAGCTTGGGTAATCAATCCACCACCGGGCAAAAATTCTACGATCGCCCGTAAAATATTTGCAGCACTCCGATCAACCGCGCTCATATTGATTGGGTTCACCCCCAAAATAATCGTGAACATCCGAAAACCCGGAATCAGATTAGCTTTATCTGCAAAATAATCTAGAGCATCACTGATTCCTAAACGTTGCACTTGGACTGGTGACTGCTGAGTGACAGTCACATCCTCACTGCGCTGCACTACTTCTCCTTGCTGAATGGTATGAGTCAACTCATGAGCAATTAATTCCTTACCTTCCGAGGTTTCTGGTTGGAATTTATTCTTACCAAAAAAGATCTGATTACCAGTAGTGAAAGCTTGCGCATTTAACTGACGATTAAGCTGAGCTGACTTATCACCAGTATGAATTTTGACATTGCTAAAATTAGCCTGAAAACGTGGCTCCATAAAGCGACGCACACTCAAAGGCAGTGGTGTACCAGCAGATTGACTGCTTTGAATATCTGTGGCTACATTAGAGGCCACATCGGGTTGACCTTCCGATTTACGCTGAATAATATTTTTTGGGTGGCGCTGAGTGAAAATACCTGAATTAGCAAAGCGATTAATATATGGCGATCGGAGTTTAGTTTGGACTTTTTTCTCCTTCTCTTCTTGTTTAATCTTGCGAAATATACCCTCACTGCCAGACTGGACATAGCCAATCGAGCTTTCTGGCACAGCCATCCGCATAATCTTTTTCGCTGTACTGTCAGCTTCCTTTTCGGCTGGATCTTTGGGTGAAGACACCTTCATAGCCGCCAACTGGACAATTCCTTTGGCTGCAACGGCCTTGCGCTGCACTCCCAGTGTGGCGGCGGCTGGCTTTTGGACATTTTTCTGGACAGTGGCAGCTCGGTTAACAGTTTTGTATTGTACAGATTTCAATTTGGGTAGCTCCTAATTTAATAGGGGAGACAAAATTCCTAGCTGGCATGGCAAAAGCTATGATCGCAGCTTCAAATAGTTTTGCCTTCTTTGAGAAATTCCCGACGAATGCCCTCTTCTAAATCCTCCAGCAGAATCTTATTTTCATGGCGACTTAAAGCCTTCAGAGAAGCATACCGTACTACATTCATAATAATACCTCCAGAGAGATCATATTTATCCGCCAATTTGTCTAAATCAACTGTTTCTGCCAACACAGCCTTGGGGGAAAAAGCATTTTGCCACAGCCGTAAGCGTTCAGCAGCTTTAGGTACCGGAAAATACACCACCGATTGAAAGCGGCGCAAAAAAGCATCATCAATATTGCCCTTGAGGTTAGAAGCCAAAATTGTTACCCCATTAAACTCTTCGATGCGTTGCAGCAAAAAACTAATTTCCTGATTGGCATATCGATCGTGGGAATCATCTACTTTGGTGCGCTTCCCAAACAGTGCATCCGCTTCATCAAAAAACAAAATCCATTGTTTATGCTCAGCCATATCAAAGATTTTGGCTAAGTTTTTTTCGGTCTCGCCAATATACTTAGAAACAATCATACTCAAATCAATTTTGTAAACATCACAGCCACAGTGCTTACCCAATAAACAGGCCGAAAAAGTTTTGCCTGTACCCGGCGATCCATAGAACAAACTGGTAAAACCAGGACGGAGTTTAGACTGCATCTCCCACTCTTGTAACAAGGTGTCTCCATGCAAAATCCAATGCTTAATTTCATCGAGCTGTTCTAAAGTGGCAAAAGGTAACACCAAATCTTTCCACCGTAGCTCTGTTTCAATTAATCGAGCTGGAAACTCATTGTTGAAGTTAGGTTTACGCTCAACACCAGTGGTAAATCGGTATAAATATTCTCGCGAGATTGTCAGTGCCCCACTTAAAAGTGGCTCACCAGGTGTTACTGGAGCAAGATAAAGAATACTATTACGGGCAAAAGGATGATCTCCAGCAAATAAATGCATCAGTCGAAAGCGATCGGCTAAATCATCACCAGCCACTAAAAAAGCCACCGTTTCGCCAGTGGGCAGAAAGCCCCCATGAGCGGTACCTTGCCAGCCCCCAAATTCGGTAAAGCCTCGATCGATCACCTCATTTTTGTGCCAGAGAATATCTAAAAACTGCGGACGAATATGTGGGATGAGAGCCAGTAAAATCACCAAGCGCTCATTACTTGAAAAGTTATTTTGTCGTATAAGCTGGGCGTAATAAGAATTGCTGTGGTTGAGATTTGGTGGAGAAATATCCCCCATCGGTAAGGTGTTTTGTGTGCTTGTTTGCTCTTGATCTGTTTGAAAATATGATCGGAGCCGAGTATCTAAAACTGCGGCAAACCACTGTAGCTCGCGTTCCAAATCTTGGGCATTTGTAGTTAAAATGTCTGCCATTCGGTGTACAGGGGATCTTGCATCCAGGATAGTTTGATGACGCTAATATTCCAGGGTAAATGCTCCAATAACATATCAAAAGACTGCTGTTCTATTTGCAGTCTCCAGCCGTTCTCGGTCTTGCGTAATAACCCAGAACGTTGAAGAAATGAGGAACGTAGGCCGTCCACAGAAGTACTTTTGAGCACCGTCCAGTAATTCAGGACAGATTGCAATACTGTTTCGGCTTCTGTGCAATCGGTCTCTAAAACCAGCCCGCTTCCCACTGACAAAGCAGTGGTGGGTGACAGTCCTAGCAAGATTTTGATGAAGCTCAGCTCATATTCATGGAGTTCTGTTACTCCGGTGGCCAGCCAATGGAGCAAGGCAGCAGCCCGATCTAATTGATTGTTGGCAATCTGTGGGCTATCAGTTTCTTTGACTCCCGTGGCCTCAAAAAATGCACTGATAAACGGATGAAGTAAAATCAGCCCGGCATAGTTAACCAAAAGCGGGAATTCATCACTAGTGGAAATAACTCCTGGGGTATCCCCAGATAACCTAGATCCTGGACTCGATCCCTCCCTGCCATCGGCAAAGAAACCGTCAGTATCTGAGCTAAGGATATTGGCTGATCGCTCCCTGTTATCTGGGGAGAACCCGCCAGCATCAGAATTGAGGTTATTGTGCAAGAATTCCAGCTCTTGAGGCGATCGATCTATACTGGATTCCCACAAATTGCTGGCATCGGGAGCGAGAGATGATTGTTCACTCCCGATCTGCTCTAAACTACTTGCTGGCACCTCTGAAGCTCGGATTACAATAGTTGTGGTGTCTGGGTTTGGAGTATCTGTCTGAAACAAAATTTTCGCACTAACTGGTAGCAACGAGATAAAAGCATCTCGATCGACCCCATTTTGCGCCAAACAGGTTGTTAAAATCTCCCTAAAATCTGGTGACAACAAAGCTTGACTCCCAGATGCAGTCATAATGGCGGCGACTAATTGCCCTTGAGTATGGCGATTCAAATAAACCTGGGTGGGATGAAAAACAAACTCAATTAAAGTAGTGATTGTTGTTCGCCATGACGGTGAAAATCTCCTGGCTAAAACATTGATGCATTCCATGGCTGTTTCAGCCGATAGGAGTTGTAGCAACCGGAAATAGAAAGCTGTTGTCTCTGGTTTACTGGCTAGGTGATTTAGTAGTAATGATCGCTGCTGCTGGCAAGTAACTTGTAGTTCTGTGGTGGTTTTAGTTGCTATGGTATCTGCCGCTTGCCAAGGCACTAAGCCGGTTTGTAAGTAATGTAGCAGAATTTCCCATTGAGTCTGTGATGTTCTTGCTACTACATTAAAAGTAGTACGCAATTTACTGGAAATTAGGGTTGGTAGTTGTTCTTGCAGTTGCTGTTGAATCAATACCGGCAACACCTTCATCAGTTCATCCCCCGGCGCAATTTTCAAGCTGACAACGAGCTGCGAGATATGGATAATTTCTTCACCCCGAACAGCGTCATCAAAAGCTTTCTCACAAGCCAGTAGTAACAACTCCTGCCATCGATCGCGCAAATTCTGCCGCAGAGTAAAAGCCTCAGATAAGGAGCCGGTACTCAGCATCCAACTTAGCCGACGGATTCGATGGGAAGAACTAGACATCACCAATTAGGCGTAGGTTATATTTTGATTTTGTAAATAATAGCGGGGAAACCGCATGTCGGATTCCCCTACAACAGTACAGGTATTGACCTGGAGCAAATCCCCATCAGAAACTCATTGAACCTTTACGACTCATTGAAGAAAACATTTAGCTCACTGCTTACTAACTATTAGTTTATACCATTGTTAGAATACAGTGTAACATCATTTATGTTAGGTAGCAAGTAATT
>JANNEH010000232.1:0-8469 GCA_031378405.1 Synechococcales cyanobacterium OTE_75_metabat_409 | reverse complement strand
GCTAATTCCATTCGCTGTAATCGGAACAATACATTGCCCTGTTGGTACCAAGCCGGATGGTAACTAGGGGCAAGCTGCAAGCAGCGCTTATAGCTATTTAGAGATTCTTCCCAGAGTTCTTGCTGGAAAAAGATATTGCCGCGTTGGTACCAAGCTGTATGCATATCAGGTTGGCAGCGTAGGGCGCGATCATAGCTAGTCAAGGCTTCTTCATATCGATCGAGCACCGCCAACAAATCACCGCGATGGTACCAAGCATCGGCATTGAAAGGATCTAGATCGATCGCCTGTCGATAGGCTCCGGTAGCTTCGACCAAGCGACCCAGCTCAAAATAGGTGCGACCCAAATATTGCCAGCAGTGAGAATCATTAATGGCTAGTTGATTGGCAGCAGTTAAACTATTGATTGCTTCTTCAAAATACCCAAGATGATAGTAAACAACACCCTGCTGATGTAGATATTGACCAGTGGGTTCACCGTTACTAAGCGCTTCTTGAATCGCAATCAAGGCATCAGACCAGCGATCCAGATAGCCCAGAGTAATACTGTAGGCGTACCAAGTATCAGATGAGCCGCGATTAGAGCATAGTGCAGTGCGGTAGGCTTCGGCGGCTTCTGACCACTGAGCAAGCTTGGCCAATACTGCGGCCTGTCGTTGCCAAGCCTCAAAACACTGGGCTGGTTCTAGCTGGTTGCTGATTGTCGTGGCTCGTTGATAACAAGATAAAGCCTCCGGCCAGCGTTCCATCTGAGCACAGACCGCACCATAATCTAAAAATAGCTTGTAGTTATCGGGTAGTAAACGAGCTGCTCGATCGTAGCATTTTAAGGCCGGGAGCCATTGTTGCATTCCAGTCAAGGCCAAGCCCTGTCCGTACCAGGCCAAACTGAAATCCGGCTCTAATTGGGTAGCTCGTTGATAGGAAGTAACTGCATCTGACCAGCGCTGACTTTTAGAGAGCAATTCACCCACTCCATACCAGCTTTTGGCATTTTGGGGTTGGTGGGCAATTGCTTGACGATAGCATTCCAAAGATTCTTCTATTTCGTTATTTTCAGCTAGCGCCGCTGCTAGATTTTGCCAAGCCTCTGGATATTCTGGTTGCAAATTAGTCGCTCGCCGATAACTATCGATCGCCTCGGTCAACTGTTGCTTACCTTCTAATGCCAGCCCTCGTTCGTTCCAGCAGCGGGCATCGGTGGGCACAATAGTCAAAGCCCGATTGTAACTAGTCAAAGCCAGATCGAATTCTTTTAAATTACGCAGAGCATTGGCTTCTGCACACCAAGCAATTTGTCGATCACCATCGATGGCAATTGCTGAGCGATAACTATGAAGGGCATCATCATGCCGATCGACCTGCCAGAGCGCATTCCCTCTTTGGCACCAGGTATTGTAGCTCTGAGGATCATGAGCCAAAGCTCGATCAAAGCTGTCGATCGCCTTAGCATAATGGCCCTGCTGTAACAAGGCGTAGCCTCTACCTTGGTGGGCTGGGGCAAAAGTTGGATCGGTGCTCAGGGCTTTTTCGTAGTTCGAGACAGCATATTCGTAACGAGTAAGGGCGCAGAGAGAATTGCCTCGCTCATACCAGGCCACATACAAACTAGGGTTGAGCTTAATAGCCCGATCGAAGCTAGCCAGTGATTCATTATAGTTGCCCACGGCAGATAGGGCCGAACCACGACCATGCCAAAATTCTGCCCGTTCGGGCGAAAGATTAATTGCTTTTTGGTAGCCGTTCAAAGCTTCTGCATGATTATCTAACTTCGATAATGCCTGACTGCGCCAGTACCAGAAATCCGCTTCTCGATCTTGGAGAGAAATCGCTCGATCGAAGCTTTCTAAAGCCCCATCCCAAGAATCCAAATCTAGCAACAATCTGCCATAGGAGTACCACAGGTGAGCATCGCTTTCTTCGATTTCTAGCGCACATTCAAAGCTAGATAGCGCTTCGCCGTTGTCGCCGATTTCTGCCAAAGATTTACCGCGACTATACCAGGCCGGATAAAAATCTGGCTTAATTTTCAGGGCTTTGTTGTAGCTATTAATAGCTTCTTTATGACTACCCAGGTGCCCCAGCACAAAACCCAAGTTATTCCAGGCTTGATGATATTCTGGTCGCAGCTTCAGACATTGTTCATAGCTATATCTGGCCTGATCAAAGTTCTCGGCACGAAACATCGCCATGCCTCGGTTGTACCAAGCTCGATAAAATTGCGGTTCAATGCGCAGGGCTTCTTCATAGTGAGATATTGCCTCTCGATATTTGCCAAGTTGAAAACAGGCCACCCCCAGATTATTCCAGGCAGCGGGTAGATCGGGCCGGGCATCGATCGCCTGCTGATAACTATGAATCGATTCGTTATATTGGCCGAGCTGAAACAACGCTTTTCCTTGATCGTTCCACACCTCAGCATAGTGAGGGTTCACCGCCAAGATTTTTTGATAGCACTCGATCGCTTCTTCGTATTTGCCCAGTTGAAAGAAAGACTTGCCTTCCCCATGCCAGTTCTCTAAATTGACGTTTTGACCTTGGCTACCTCGCTGAAAACAACTGAGAGCATCTTGCTGCTGACCCATCCGCGCCAAAATTTCACCCTGTGCCCGCCATGCTTCCACAAAATGTGGCGCTAGTGCGGTGGCTTTGGCGTATCGATCCAGTGCCTCGGTGCTGCGATCCATCTGTACCAAGATATTGCCGCTGTAGTGCCAACCCTGATAAAAATCTGGCTGATGAGTTAGGGCGCGATCGTAGCAGTCCAAAGCTTGTTGCTGGCGATTGAGATGGAAATAAGTCTTGCCCAAGTTTGCCCAAGCCTGATAAAAATCGGGCTGAATGGCCACGGCTTTTTCATAGGCTTCTAGAGCAAGGGGAAATTTGCGTTGCTCAAACAGGACTACACCCAAATTATTCCAAGCCTGGTAGAAGTCTCCCTGACAGTCGATCGCTTGCCGATAGCAGTCTTCGGCTTTTTCTAGCTCACCGGCCTGACAGAGCACCTGACCAAAGTTGTTCCAAGCATAGGGGTCCATGCCATCAATTTCTAAGCAGCGTTCATAGCAGTGCTTGGACTCGATCAACCGCCCCAAGTTAAACAGCACCCAGCCGCGATTACTCCAAGCCCGATGATCGGTGGGACGCAGTTCCAAAACTCGATCGTAGGCCGACAAGGCATCTGGATAAAGACCGATCGCCACCAGTCCATCGCCTCGTTGCTCCCAGGCAAAGTCATCTTGGGGTGAAATTTGCAGACATTTCTCTAGGCTGACTAATGCCTCATGATGCTGGCTGAGCTGGTTTTGCACCCAACCCAGATTTGCCCAGCCTTCCGGGTTATGGGGGTCTATTTCCACAATTCGATGATAGATTTCTTGGGCTGCGGGTAACTGCTGGAGCGCCACTAATGTCCAGGCGATGCTCTGCCAAGCCTCTTGCCGCTCGGGCTGCATTTCTACGGTGCGATAATAACAGGAAAGTGCCGCGTCCATTTTGTGGGCATCGCGGTAGAGGTTTCCTTGGTGATACCAAGCCGCCGGATCATTGGTGTCGATCGGCGCTGTCAATTCTTCATTTGATTCTGCCATGTCTGCTGCCGCTTTGGTATCTGGGTAGACGATGCGCTGATCTCCGCCCACGACCTCAAGAGTAGAAGTGGTCGGGTTGTCGCTTCTTGCAATGCGCCAGAGCTTGTCTAACATGGTAGCTTCCTGATGTCCTAGGATAGAAAAAAGTGGATGCGTAAATTATTATCGATGTAGATCTGGATTATTACAAAGCAAAGACTGAGTGTAATACTCACAAAAAGGGGATCAAAGCTTTAACCTTAGTTTAATATTCAATCACATATTTTTAGGTGATGTTTAAAAAAGCTATATCACGAACACCCAGAATAATCTGCCAAATATCATACCGACCAATGAACTTGAGGGAGATTTGCTATGGCTGCTACGCTAAGCTATTTTGAGGGATTAGTCGAATTTTTGTAAATTATTATGTCGATTGCATATTTACTGGTTGCTCATGGCAGCCGAGATCCACAGTTTGCCCAGGCCGTTGAGGCTCTGGCTGAGACCCTGCGGGAACAGTACCGCTCAGCAAAGGCTGTGGGCACCGCCTACCTAGAGCTAGCTCCTACCTCGTTAGAGGCTCAGATTGCGGTCTTTGCTCGCCAGAGCGGTGGTACTGAGCTACGCATTCTGCCTTTGTTTTTGGCACCGGGGGTACATTCTTCGATCGATTTGCCTGCCGCAGTCGCCGTTGCTCAAGCTGAGCTAGGGGCAAGCTGTAAGTTGCGATTGTTAGACCCACTGGGTAACGCCATGGCCAAAATTTTGCCAACTCTCAGGCAAACTTTACCGACAGATACCATCTTGCTGGCACATGGTAGTCGTCAAGCTGGTAATTTTTTGATTGACTTAGCAGCAGAACTCCAGACCACTCCGGCTTATTGGGCAATTTTTCCCAGCACCGATCCAGAGGCAACATTGACAAATAAAGTCACTGACCTCTGTACTGACCTCTGTGCAGCAGCAGAAATTGGCATTTTGCTCTATTTTCTCTTTCCAGGTAAAACTTCCAGATTAATTGATGCAGCCATTAGTGAGCTAAAATTGCGGTTCCCTCATAGCCACATGCGATCGACTTCTTTACTGGGCGAAGACCCCAGAGTAATTCAGGAAATCGGTCAACTGTTGTTTGGTACGGGAAATTTCTCTTAGATTTCTAAAAATGGGCAAAGTTTACTTGGTGGGTGCCGGTCCTGGTGATCCAGGGCTATTGACAATGAAGGCTTATGAGCTGTTGGGAATGGCTGATGTGGTGATCTACGATGCTTTGGTCAGCCCAGAAATTTTGGCCATGATTCCGGCTGCCACAGAAAAAATCAATGCGGGCAAACGAATGGGTCGGCATTCTTTGCTGCAAGCTGACACTACTCAATTATTAATTGCCAAGGCTCAGGAAGTAGAGACGGTAGTGCGGCTAAAAGGCGGTGATCCGTTTGTATTTGGTCGAGGCGGTGAGGAGCTAGGAGATCTTTTGACGGCAGGAATTGAGACCACGGTGGTACCAGGGGTGACAGCAGGAATTGCGGCTCCGGCTTATGCCGGGATTCCGCTCACTCACCGCGACTATAGTTCTTCGGTAATTTTTGTCACTGGCCATGAATCGGCTGGTAAGTATCGTCCGGCAGTAAATTGGGAAGCGATCGCCCAAAGTGCCGAGACGATCGTGGTGTATATGGGAATTCACAATTTGCCCTATATTGTCGATCGATTATTACAAGCTGGGCTGCTAGAAGATACTCCGATCGCCTTGATTCGCTGGGGTACTACGGCAGCTCAAGAAGAACTAATTGGAACACTGGCTTCGATTAAGGATCAAGTTAAAAAGGCTGGGTTTAGCGCTCCGGCAATTATTGTAATTGGTCGGTCGATCGAGTTTCGGGCAAGGTATCAGGTTAACTAATCATCTGGGTCAGGATTTGGAGGATTTTGGGATGAACAGGATTTTCTTATCCTGTTCATCCTAAAATCCTGTCAATCCTGATCCTAGTTTCCGGAGTTGTTCGATGACGCTTTGTAAACCGCGCGTTTGTCCTTGTTCACGGTAATACCGCGCTGCCAGACGAAAATCTTGGATTGCTCCGGCTCGGTCGTTGAGTTGGTTGGCTTTCAAAAAACCGCGATTGTCATAGGCGATCGCATATTTAGGGTTAATGGCGATCGATCGGTTGTAATCAGCCATGGCACCGGTCAGATCATTCAGTTTGAGGTGTTTGAGGGTGCCGCGATTGTAGTAGCTAATCGCACTTTTGGAGTCAATGGCGATCGATTGATTGTAATCGGCCAAAGCGCCCAAATAGTCGTTGAGTTTTTCGGCTTTGAGTAAGCCGCGATTACTATAGGCCACGGCATATTTAGGGTTGACAGCAATCGCTTGGTTGTAGTCAACCAGAGCACCAGAAAGGTCATTGAGTTTGCCTTCTTTGAGGGATGCTCGGTTGTAGTAAAAAATAGCATTTCTGGGATTAAAAACGATCGCCTGATTGTAGTCAACCAGGGCACCCAGTAAATCCTTAAGTCGATGTTCTTTGAGAGAGCCACGGTTGTTGTAAGCAAGAGCATTTTTGGGGTCAATAGCAAGTGCTTGGTTATAATCAGCAAGGCCACCAGATGGGTCGTTGAGTTTTTCGGTTTTTAACAGGCCACGATTACTATAGGCCACAGAGTTTTTGGGGTCAACGGCGATCGCTTGGTTGTAATCAGCCAGAGCACCGGGTAGGTCGTTAAATTTGTTTTCTTTGAGAGAGCCACGGTTGTTGTAGGCTTTAGATAATTTGGGGTTAAGAGAAATCGCCTGGTTGTAATCAGCCAGAGCGCCGGGTAGGTCGTTAAATTTGTTCTCTTTGAGCGAGCCACGGTTATAGTAGGCAGTGGCATTTTGGGGATCGATGCGGATTGACTGGTTGTAATCAGCCAGGGCACCGGGTGGATCGTTAAGTCTTTCGGCTTTGACCAGACCACGATTGCTGTAGGCAATGGCATATTGGGGGTTAATCGAAATTGCTTGGTTATAAGCTGCGATAGCTCCAGGGTAGTCTCCGCGTTCGTCTTTTTCGTTGCCAGTTAGTAGATAGTCGGTAGCGTTGAGTGCTTGATTGGTTGGTTGGGTGGCAATTTGTTGATCTAGCTTAACGCCCATTGAAAAGGCCACGGTGCCAAAATTCTCGATCGTAATGCCTAGGTTGCGACCTGTTTTTTCACCTTCCCCTTCCACTCCGCGACGATCACCTTGACCATGGATTGCTACCAATTCGCCTGCGTCGTTTAAAACTGCTCCACCACTCATGCCGGGTACAGTTAGATTGCTGTAGATCAATGAATAGCCATCTTTGTTAGCTTTGCTGGCTTTCCCAATCAGTTCACCTTTGGTGAAATTTAATGTCCCAGCTTCGATCGCATAGGTAGGTGCTGGAAATCCGGCCACATAGAGCAAAGAACCTACTTTCATCTCGTTGGAGGTACCAATTTTGGCCACTGGGTAAATCTTATTGCTACGGAATTTCATTACTGCCAAGTCAAAGTTTTTGCTAGCTCGCTGAACTGAACTAGCTGGATGAATCTGGTTGTCGGCAGTTTTGATGCTGAAGACACTGTTGCCATTGACTACATGGGCAGCAGTCAAAATGGTATAAGTATCGCCTTGCCGCTGTAACAAAATACCAGAACCAATTTTGTTGGCTGTCTTGATTTCGACAATGATGGCGGTGGCAATTTCGCCCACTTCTACTGCTGACTTAGCCGCAGCCACATTTTGCAATAATGCGATATTGGTTCCAAGGAGGGTGGTGGTAAGCAATAGAGAAGAGCGATACATATATATTTAAAACCCAAGATCTTACTAGAGTTATAATACCTTAATATTTATCATTTAAAGAATCTTCTGAAAGCTTGGCAAACGCATTTTTTAGCATTTGATTCAGGTATGCTTTCTCGCTGATAGAGAAAGTCAATAAAATCTTCAGCGCTAACTCCTGCAACCACAGAAGATACAGGAAGCTCTACAATATATAGCCACGTATACCCTGCATTGAACATTGATCGACTCCATCTCGCCTGCTGAACTAGCCCGTGGCTACGATGTAATTATTGTAGGTGCTGGTGCGGCTGGACTCTATTCAGCTCTATGTTTGCCCGCCCACTTACAGATTGCCATTATTAGTAAAGATTCGATCGCCACAGAATCGCCGCCAGTTGCCAGCAAATGGGCGCAGGGCGGTATTGCTGCTGTCGTCAGTGCTTCCGACTCGGTAGAGTTGCATATTCAAGACACCCTCAAGGCTGGAGCTGGTTTGTGTGACCCGGAAGCCGTGAGATTTTTGGTGGAAAATGCGGCTAAGTGTGTCACCGAACTAGTTAGCATGGGCGTGGCCTTCGATCGAGTTTCTTCTCTCGGCGGCGACTCTGCCCTTGCTCTTACCTTAGAAGCCGCCCATTCTCGACCACGAGTGTTGCACGCCGCCGATACCACCGGGCGAACGGTGATGAAGGTGTTGTTGGAGCAAGTGCGATCGAAAGCCAATATTCATACCATTGACCCCGCTTTGGCGTTAGATCTCTGGGTGGAAGATGGTCAATGCCGGGGGGTGAGCCTTGCTTATAACAGAGAAATTAGCTGGCTGCGTGCGCCAGCGGTGATTTTGGCCACTGGTGGCGGCGGACAGGTTTTTGCCCACACTACTAATCCAGAAGTCAGCACTGGTGATGGAGTGGCGATGGTCGATCGAGCTGGGGGCTTGTTGGCAGATTTAGAATTTGTGCAGTTTCACCCCACTGCTTTGAATGTACCAGGAGCACCACGCTTTTTAATCAGTGAAGCCGTGCGTGGGGAAGGTGCGTATTTAATTGATGACCAAGGCGATCGGTTTTGTTTTCAGTACCATCCTGATGGGGAGTTGGCTCC
>JANNEH010000194.1:0-4537 GCA_031378405.1 Synechococcales cyanobacterium OTE_75_metabat_409 | reverse complement strand
AGTGGTCTCACTGATATATGTGTGATCTGGTTCTACTCCAGTGGGTAATGGTTTCTTGATATTGGAGAGTGGATGTCCGCCACCTAAAAGGACTGTGGGTTGATAGATCCGCAATTCCTGCTGCAAAATATTATCTAAAGGGGTGGCATCGGGTGCATTGAGATCATATTTACTCCGCCGATTGACATTGGCGGCAGCGGCACCAGGAGTGGCGTGATCGATCGGTACCGAGGTGACTAATCCGGTAGATTTGCCCAAGGTAGCCGCTGTTTTGAGAATGGTAGTCAGAGAGCGTTCATAAATATCTACCCCGATCGCATTGTTATAGCTTTTTACTCCAGTGTAGAGAGTGGTGGCGGTATTGGCTGAGTCGGGATAGCTGGCTTTAATGTATTCGGAATCACTTCCCAGTGTCCAAGGATTTGAGCCACCGCGTAGCGGATCGTAACCAACTAAATTTCCTGCTCTGGGGGTAGCCAAATTAGGGCTATTTTTACCTGGTTGCCCTGGATTAAACTGGGGATCAAATTTGAAGTTAGGACGCAAAGAGCTAGCACCTGTCAGCTTTTTAGAGTCATCTAAGGCGCTATTGTTGCCACTATATTTACCCTTGCTATCGGCGATGATGGTGCCATAGGTGGTGCTCAGGGCGTAGTTTTGCAGCGTTTGCATTTTTAGTCCGGAGCCTTTTCCCTGGACATAAAAATCTTTCAGGGTTTTGCCAGATCCGCCGCTATCGACTAAATTTTGAATGGCAGCGGCTCTGGCCAGTTCCCAGCCCATGCCATCACCGATCATCAAAATGGTATTCCGCTGTGTTGATTTATGGGGGACAGAGCGCGACCAAACCGGGGTAATACTAACAGCCAGAAGGCAAGCAACTAGACTTACCATCAACCAATTAGAGGCTATTTGCCGAAAACGTTTTACCATGACCCAAATTCCACTTAATGATTTGACTAGACTTTGCTGAATACCTGGCATGATTGTAAGACGAGTCGATTAAAAATCAACAACCATGCAGCGCATCAAAATTTGTGGGATCACTCAGTTAGAACAAGGTCAATTGATCGCCGTCTATGGCGCAACAGATTTGGGGTTTATCTGTGTGGTGGCCTCTCCTCGCTATGTTTCCCCAGCAAATCTACAAACCATGGTACCCGTGCTACAGAGCCAGGTAAACTGTGTCGGAGTCTTTGCTGATGCTGAACTCGATCACCTAGTACACCTCACCGAAACCGTTGGCTTTGGATCAATGCAGTTACATGGCCAAGAATCTTTAGCCTATTGTCAGCAACTGCGAAAGCGCTTGCCCGATCGAGAAATCATTAAAGCTTGGCGAGTGCGTAGCCCCGCCGACCGAGCTGTTATCCAAGCCTACAGTTCGGTGGTGGATACTCTTTTGCTTGATGCCTACCATCCCCAAGCTCTGGGCGGTACTGGCCATACTTTGGATTGGCAGTCACTGATCGATTTTCAGCCTCCGATTCCCTGGTTGTTAGCAGGCGGATTAAATCCCGGCAATATTTCGATCGCTCTCAACCAGCTTCACCCCAATGGCATCGACCTTTCTAGCGGCGTAGAAGTCAGTCCCGGCCTAAAAGACCTGAAGTTAGTTCAAGATCTATTCGCAGAAATTCGCAAAAAAACTTAATATAGATAGCAACTCCCTCACCTCAATGTTACGCATTCTTAACTCATGGCACCTAAACGGCAAGAAGTCATATTGCTCGTTGACGGCTACAACGTCATCGGTGCCTGGAAAGATCTATATCCCAAAGAAGAAACTCCCTTGCAGCAAACCAGTGGGGTCGAGTTAGAAGCTGCCCGCGCCAAACTAATTGAACAACTGATCAACTTCAGTGCCTTTGAAGGCTACACCACAATTGTGGTATTTGATGCTCATAGCCGTGATACTCCAGCCGTGACCGAAGTCATTACTCCCAATCTTTCGGTTTACTATACAGAATACAAAGAAACCGCCGATACTTACATTGAAAAATTCTGCGCTGGTCACAAAAATGATGTCCGGCTGAAGACCCGCATTTTGGTGGCCACCTCCGATCGAGCACAGCAGTTAACTGTAGGTGGTTATGGAGCTGAATGGCTCTCGGCCTTGCAATTAGTCAATAATATCGAATCTAGCGCGCGGAAATCGCGCGATGCGGCCTATGGTAAATCGCATCGCCAGCAAAAAGGTGCTGGCAGTAGCCGGTTTTTATTCAACTCCCTCGATGCGGAATCCCAAGCCCGCTTATCAGCGATGCTGCATGGCAAGCCGCCGGAAAAGTGAAAGCTACTAAATCCTAAATTGACTCAGAGTCTACAATCGGCAATCCCGTGGAATAATGAGGTGGTTGGCCAATAGCAGTAGATTATGCAAAGCGAAAAAACGGGTTGGACAGTGCGGCGAATTGTCCTGTCAGTACTGTCTCTGGTAGTGGGACTATTTATTTTTTCAGCGCTGCTCAAAAGCTGGAGTGAACCCCAAGTAGCGGGAAAATTAAACTTATACCAAACCAATATTATGTTGCAGGGTTCTACTCTAGCAGAAGATGAAAATTCCAACATTTCACCTGTGTTGTATGACTCACTCATTGGCAAAGAGGCTCTGAGTTTAGCCAAAACCCAATATCAAGAAGCTCGAACAACGGCTCGGGACACCGCAGACGAACTAAAGCAGCAAGTGCAACAAGTTAGTGCTGGAGCTAGTATCCGTAAAACCGTTGCGGCTGATTTTCAGTCGGCTAATCGCACTCTCCAAGAAATCAATCTAGATCTAGGCTTAATTCAGGCTGTCCAAAAACAACCGATCGCGGCCCAACAACTCTGGCAACAAATTGAGCGCGATTTACCAGAATCGCCGATCGCCATTACTGCCGATGTGCTCAGTCAGCTCTGGACTGCCGAAAAGCCCGTGCCGGTCAAGGCAGAGATTATTATTACCAAAAACTTGCAGGGCTGGTTTCAGTATCAATCTCTGAAGCAGCTCTACACCAAACAGGGTGCTACTACTAAACTACAAGAACTACAAACGCACCAAATTGTTACTGCAACCGCCTCAATTTACCGCTTGGCGACGATCGGGGTGGTTCGCGGGGGCTGCGTATTATTGGGCATTGGTTTAGGGCTATGGTGGGCGATTACTCAACTTTGGCAAAGCCGATCTATCATGAACCCACCCAGTACTGGAGCGATCGTGCCTCTGCGTACCGATGTGCTAGGCCGCGTCGTAAGCAGTAAGCCCTCCCTGCCTTCAGTGCCTTGGGCTTGGGAAACAATTTGGCAAGTAATTTTGGGCTTCTTTGTGATCGGTCAATTATTATTGCCACAGCTTTTTAGCATTTTGATGGCGGTTATTGGCTGGAATTTACAGCAGTCTACGCTATTAGAAAAAGCTGCCTATATTTTGGTGAGCTATGGTGTACTGGCGATCGGGGTGATCAGCTTTTTGCACATATCAATTAGGTCATATCAGCCCATCTCCCCAGAGTGGTTTAGCTTTCAGGGTACCAAGAACTGGGTATTGTGGGGGATTGGCGGCTATTTGGTGGCGACTCCGATCGTCTTACTAGTATCGGTGGTGAACGATCGAGTTTGGCAGGGCAAGGGCGGCAGTAACCCGCTACTATCATTGTTGCTAGAAAACAACGACAATTTGGTCTTTCTGTTGTTTTTACTTACTGCGGCAGTGGCTGCCCCAGTGTTTGAAGAATACTTGTTTCGAGGCTTTTTGTTTCCTTCGCTCACCCGCTATTTTTCGGTATGGCAATCGATCGGCCTGAGTGGTCTAATCTTTGCGGTGGCTCACCTCAGTGTTTCGGAAGTGCTGCCTTTGGCAGTATTGGGGAGTATTTTGGCTTATGTTTATTATCGTACTGGTAATTTATTGGCTTCGATGTTGGTGCATAGCCTTTGGAATGGAGGATCTTTATTGACCTTGTATTTGTTGGCCAATTGAATTGGTGTTTTATCGGATTGCAGCAGACCAAATTTCATCTGAGTTTCATCGTTTGTTGCCAAGCTAAATTTAAGTTAAGAATTTTGACGATCACATCTGTTCCACCTTGAACGAGTTATAGTCCAATGAGACAAAGGCTTTGCTGTATTTCACTAGAGGCAAAATCTTAGCTGTTTTCCTTTGTTCTTAACTTTCTAAACACCGATTACACCTGAATAGAAACACCATGAAGAAATATATCATTGACCCATCGACATTCCCTACTGATGGTGAAGTGACCAGCTTTATCAATGAAGATAATTTAGTCGCATACACTAGTGGTTTGACGTTTGCTCAATACAATGAGCGCAACGGTGGTAACTTGATTTTATTGGACTGGGAAACACTTCAGGATAAATGGCTAATGCCATACTTAGAAAGCTGCGAGACAGCTTGGCAAGAAGTTACAGAAGAATGCTACTACAAAATGCTCAATGTGATGCCCCCAGCCCGGTTTGAATCCTATGAGAAGTATGAAATATTCATGGTGGGTGAGGCTTGGAGTCACAATATTCACTCCTGCTATATTTGGAAAGG
>JANNEH010000170.1:0-6440 GCA_031378405.1 Synechococcales cyanobacterium OTE_75_metabat_409 | reverse complement strand
CATATATCAACGCCGACCCCCTGTTAGCCAAGCGCCTAGAAGAAGTGGGCTGTGTGACAGTGATGCCTTTGGGGTCGCCGATCGGCTCTGGACAAGGCATTCAAAACACTGCCAATATTCAAATTATTATTGAAAATGCTCGAGTTCCGGTGGTGGTAGATGCTGGCATCGGGACACCCAGTGAAGCGGCTCAGGCCATGGAGATGGGTGCGGCGGCGGTATTGATCAATACGGCTATTGCCCAAGCCCAAAATGCACCGGGGATGGCTGAGGCCATGGGTTTGGCCACCAGAGCTGGGCGCATGGCTTATTTAGCTGGTCGGATTCCGATGAGAGCGATCGCCAGTGCTAGCTCACCGCTCACGGGCAATATTCAGTGAAGGGGATAACTGCCGTTCTAAGGCCGATCTGTGATCTGTATGCGTTTGCTTTTAGCTCTGGCTTTTACCTCTTAACGATCACCCTTGCGCTACCATGAGGGATGCCGCCGTGGAGGATGAATTCCAATGATTGCCATCGACTCTTTGTTGACCCCCGAAATAAACAAACCCGCTCGCTATTTAGGCAACGAGCGTGGAGCGGTGCATAAACCTTGGGATACCACCACTGTGCGCTGGGCTTTAACCTACCCGGAGGTCTACGAAGTCGGCTCTTCTAACCTCGGCCACATTATTCTTTACAGCATCATCAACGTCCAGCCGCGTCAACTGTGCGATCGAGCCTACCTGCCAGCCCCAGAATTTTCGGCCAAGCTACGAGCTACTGATACACCGCTATTTGCCCTAGAATCCCGTCGCCCCCTCACTGACTTTGATATTTTGGGTTTTAGTCTCAGCTACGAGTTAGGCGCAACCAATATTTTAGAAATGCTGGATTTGGCCAAGATTCCCCTCACCTGGGCAGAACGCAAGTCTGATGAATATCCTTTGATTTTTGCTGGAGGTCAGACTGCCACATCTAACCCAGAACCCTACGCCGACTTTTTTGATTTGATGGTGATGGGCGATGGCGAGGAACTATTGCCAGAAATGGGTTTGGTGTTAGAAGAAGGAAAGTTGGCTGGTCTGAGTCGGGAGGAGTTGTTATTAGACTTAGCGCAAATCCCTGGAGTCTATGTGCCACAGTTTTATCACCAGCAACTCGATGGTTTAGTGGTGCCCAGTCGTCCTGATGTGCCTAAGCTAATTTTGCGGCGGGTAGCTACACCTATTCCGGCTTATTCGATCGGTATTGTGCCTTTTGTGGAAACTGTCCACGATCGATTGGTCATTGAAATTCGCCGAGGCTGTACGCGCGGCTGTCGGTTCTGTCAGCCGGGGATGCTCACCAGACCAGCGCGGGATGTGGAGCCAGCGGCGGTAGTGGAAGCGATCGAAAAAGGGATGAGATCTACTGGTTATGATGAATTTTCGTTGCTATCTTTGAGCTGCTCTGATTATTTGGCTTTACCAGCGGTGGGTGTGGAGATTAAGAATCGGTTGAAGGATGAAAATATTACCTTGTCTTTGCCTAGTCAGAGGGTCGATCGGTTTGATGAAAACATTGCTCATATTGTGGGTGGAATGCGCCAGGGGAGTTTGACGTTTGCGCCAGAGGCCGGGACTCAGCGGCTGCGGGACATTATTAACAAAGGTCTGACCAATGAAGAACTCCTACGCGGGATCAAAACTGCTTGGGAACAGGGCTGGAACAAAGTAAAACTATATTTCATGATCGGTTTACCTGGTGAAACTGATGAAGATTTGATCGGTATTGCCGATACGGTACGTTGGTTACAGCGGGAATGTCAGGGACAGAAACGCAAGGGGATGAATTTTAATCTAACTATTTCTAATTTTACCCCTAAGCCCCATACGCCTTTTCAATGGCATTCGGTTTCTACCAGTGAATTCAAGCGCAAGCAAGCACTATTGCGCAATGAGTTAAGCCAATTTCGAGGTTTAAAAGTCAACTACACCGATGTGCGAATTTCGGCGATGGAAGATTTTGTGGGGCGAGGCGATCGATCTCTAGCCCCAGTGATCCGCCAAGCCTGGGAACTAGGCGCAGGGATGGATTCTTGGTGGGAAAGCTTAGATAGAGCTTTTGGGGCTTGGCAACAGGCAATTAAGGCAGCAGGTCTGAGTGGCAAATATCGCCAGGTAGATAGTGGCGAATGGGGGGTAGAAAATCCAGATATTTTGAATGCACCACTTCCTTGGGACCATCTGGATTCGGGGGTGTCGAAGCAATGGTTACAGGAAGATCTCAAACGGGCTTTAGAAGCAGCGATCGTGCCGGATTGTTCTTTTGCAGGCTGTAGTCACTGTGGGGTTTGTGGTACCGATTTTGGCCACAATGTAGTGGTGCCTGCGCCACCGATTCCAGATTTCTTAGGGCATTTTCAGGTAGATACTACTAAGGTGCAACGCTTGCGCCTAACTTTTGGCAAACTGGGGGATATGCGCTTGGTGGGTCATTTAGATCTGATGCGGTTGTTCGATCGAGCCGTCCGTCGTGCTGCTTTGCCGATCGCTTTTTCGGGTGGTTTTCATCCGGCACCCCGGATTATGGCGGCTAATGCTTTGTCGTTGGGTTACACCAGTAATGGTGAAATCGTTGAGTTTGAGTTGCGTCAACACTTAGAACCCAGTGAGTTTCAACGGCGGTTGGCGGCGGAGTTAAATGACGATTTGCCGATTTATGCGATCGCCGAAATGCCCCTGTCGGAACCGTTGGCAACTCAGGTATTGGAGCGGGCGGAGTATCACTTAAAAATCCAAACTGAGTCGGATTCTACTGATTGGCAAGGCTGGATATCTGGTGTGCTGGCAGCTACCGAGATTGTCCAGAATCAGACTACTAAGTCGGGTAAAGTCAAGGATGTAAATCTGCGAGAGCGGTTGTTTGAGTTGGATCTATTGCATGTTCAGACTCAAGCTGCCGAGATTCGCTATGTTGGTAGTTGTCGTAACGATGGTACGATGCTACGCCCTGAGCAAATGGTGTATATGCTTTCTCAGATGGCTGGAACTTCGATCGAGATAGTTAGTGCTTTGCGTTTGCGGTTAATTTGTGAGGTTTAAGGGAGGTCGATCGAGCTAATTACTAGTTGCTCAATCAATTCTGCTACTAAGTATTTTGATGCTTTATCTACATAAGTGACAATGGCTCCATACTAATACTTGCAATCCCTTCTCTCTCTTTATTCTTCCAGATATTTGTTCAGGGCTACAAGACAACGATGTTGTATCGGAGTTACTTAATAAGCGCCGGGATGTTCAATTTATTCTTACTAGTTATCACCCTTGCAGTATCAACAAAATACCAATGAAGTATTAGAAAATAATCACCAGAAGAGGAAGCTTAGTGACAGCACATAAAGCAACCGATTATGAAGAGTTATCAGGATCTAGGCATCAGGCATTTACTCAACTAATCAATAAACGCTGAGGAGCTGCGGCAAGTTTTGCTTAAAGATACTCACCACACCATCTGATTGCCAACCCAATTAGTTTGTCTAATTCAAAATTGCTGGCGTAGTAAAGTTGAAGATAGGATAATTCCCCATTTTCAGGTTGAAATGGCATCCAGGTGTTATGAGGTTTATAGGCATTAATATATTGCTCTGACACCACCTTAATCTCTGACTCACAATCTCCAATACTCGTGAAGTTTGCGACCAATTCTGTAGTGTCTCGATCCCAACATGCACCCCAAATTCCATCGTTACAATCGGCACTGCCTTCATTGAATACGGCTCTTAATGCTATTACCTTCTGGTCAGAAGCAACAATATCAAAATCAAACCAATAGTATTTTCCAGTGTCCTTAAAATATTCTACTGGGTCACGGCCAAAGGAAGTTTCATGAGCATTATCAATATGCCACTGTGGCACATTAGGACATTCCATATATCGATCGGTACCACATTTTCCCAAGAGTGCAATTATGCGCACTGGAATAAACATCTGCGCTGGTTCCAAAATCCCTTGTCTGTGAAATGCTTGTACCAAAAATGCGGGTAATTCTGCACGCAGAGGTGCGGCAAAAGGAGTCAGGTTGTTAATACAGGTTGGCCACATATTTATTGGTTGAAGTGAAGAGAACTCTTATCAACTTTAACTTGCCTGATAGTTCGCTAGCTAAGTTAGGCGTAATTAGCCTGAAAAATGTCAGTTCTGGCTATCTTGGTTGCCAACGATTGTAAATTTTCGTTACAACATATGAAGATGTATTATCTATACCCCAGTCTGCCATGATCCTTGCTACCACTCCGACGAAAGCACCCCAACCCGCAGCAGGTGGGGCAGATCCTGAAAATTTTGATCCCCAGGAAGCTTGGTATCCGGTGCATTACCTGGATGATCTAGATACCAAAGCCCCCAATGCCTTCACCCTCTTGGGTCAAGACTTAGTGATTTGGTGGGAACCTCAGACCAGCACCTGGCGCGCCATGATAGATCAATGTCCCCATCGTTTGGCTCGTCTCTCGGAAGGTCGCATTAACCTTGATGGTCAACTGGAATGTCCTTATCATGGCTGGTCTTTTACTGGCGAAGGAAAGTGCGATCGCATACCTCAGCAACCGGAGGGTGGCCAAGCCGAAAAGTCGCAGCGGGCTTGTGTGCAGTCTTTCCCCACTGCTGCCGCCCAAGGTTTACTCTTTGTTTATCCTGGAAGTGCCATGCCACCAGCTTTGCCCTTAATTACTCCAGTGGAGGCAGAACCCGAGGGCTGGGTGACTATCAACACCTTTAGAGATTTACCCTACGACGCTTTTACCTTAATGGAAAATGTCTTGGATGCCAGTCATTTACCCTACACCCATCACAACACCGTGGGTAATCGATCGAACGCCGCCCCGGTAGAACTGCAAATTCTCACCTCCGATAAACATGGTTTCACGGGCATCTGGCCGGAAGGCCCGCGCAAGGGCAAGCTGGGTACCCAAAACACTACTTTTGTTGCGCCGGGATTAATGTGGCATGATCTGACCTCTAAGCAGTTTGGTCGCACTATTACGGTGGTCTATGCCACCCCGATGCGACCAGGAGAGTGTCGGTTGTTTGCTCGATTCCCCTTCAAGTTTCCCAAAGGCAATATTTTTCCCTCGGTGATTTTTAAATTCAATCCCCAGTGGTATTCCCACATTGGTCAGCACACCATTTTGGAAGACGACCAAATTTTTCTGCATCATCAAGAGCGTTACCTAGAACAACGTGATGAGAATTTTACTAAGGCTTTCTATCTACCCACTAAGGCCGATGTATACGTGTTTGAATTCCGACAGTGGATTGAGCAATATCAACCCCACTTTTTTCCTGGCAGATCATTACCACCAGCCCAATCTAAGCAACAATTGCTCGATCGGTATCACTCCCACACGATCAATTGTCGGAGCTGTAGTGCCGCCTTAAAAAACCTGCAAAAGATCCGTTGGGGCCTTGGGGCAATGGCTTTTGGTGGCTGGGTGGGAGGGTCGATCTTGGCTGTGACCAGTAGTATGCTGTGGCCAATTTATATAGCCGCTGCGGTTACTGGCCTGAGCTTATTAGGACGCTGGCAATGTGGGCAGTTGATCGATCGATTACACCAAGGCACTCCCATTCCACCGCGCAACCGCCCCGAAAAGCCCTAATATTCAAAGATTCAGTCTTCGACGACGACTTCGTAGGTTTTTACGTCATAGCTGTGTAAAGGCACATCAGGTGTGCCTAAAGCTAAGGCTTCTACGGTGGTGGCAGCCAGAATTTGCTGTAGGGTTGGTTCCGGTTTAACGGGTGGTGTTGAGGCTCCTAGTGAAACGCGACGTGATTGAGTGCGGGCTTGTTGATCAGCAGTGGCAATCCGCAGGGCAGCATCAAAAGGATCTTCGTTTTCGTCGATTTCATCACTGGTATTTGATGTGACCCAGGGTTCGATCTGGTCATGATGGCCAGTGGTTGGTGGTGCGATGGTCAGAACTTCTGGAGAGATTTCGGTAAAGATAATAGGTTGGGTTTCCATACCATCCAAAAGTCGATCGAGGTCGCCCACGGCAGTTTCCATTATTTCCCCAGGCTGTGGTTCTGGCGTGAATAGTTCTGGCTGGTTGAGAGCAGCAACAGGCGACTTGGGTAATACTTTGAGTTTCAAAGGCTGACAGATTTCTTCTGTTTCCGAAATGCTGACGTTGCATTTAAAGTGCCACATCCCTGCTTGGAGATGGGTAAAGGGCAACACCACCAAAATACCTTCGGGGCTAATCGACTGTGATCGGCTCTGTGAAAGCTGGGGTGGCTGGGTATCGGTATGGTAAAAAACTTGGGTTCTCACGGTGGCATCGATCGCGCTGGTGTTGGCGACTATCCGATATTTGCCCTCGACGATCTGGAGGTTTGGGCTAGTGAGGGTTTTCCAGGCTCGATCGTCTTGCCGCTGAATCAGAAATTCCCAGTATGTCATTGCTAAATTTTGGT
>JANNEH010000161.1:0-22906 GCA_031378405.1 Synechococcales cyanobacterium OTE_75_metabat_409 | reverse complement strand
GTCATTATCACCGTCATCGTGCCGATGGTACTGCTAATTTGGTCTTTCCGTACAAAGATTCCGGTGGCCATGAGCCTGATGACGATCTATTGGCGGGTGTCCAGCTTGCTGGCCATTACGGTGTATCTGATGATTGGGGGTTCTAACTTAGCTTTCTTTGCTGCTTTTGCTGCGCGGGTTTTAATTCCACTATCCTTGTGGTTCTGGATTGATATCAACGATGAAGTTAATGACTTGCCACCCAAGCCAATTAAGCTAACCTTGACCGCTTGGCGCTGGGCGATTACCGTATATTCGGCGATCGGAGCAATTTCTTTCATCCCGTTTCTGCAATGTGGTTTCGCTGGTGGTTTACTCAAAACTGACTATTGTCAGTCTTGGTTCCAGCCGCCATTATTGTACAAACAATATTTTCATAACAGCACCGATGCTGGCACCCTCGGTGGTTTTGGGATTGCGGCTTTGGTCTTTTATGCCATTTGTTTGGGCTATTTCTTGGTAGTGCGCTTAGGCAAACAAGGGCGCATCGCCATGGATTAATATGGCCGACCTACGTGGTTCGATCGCGGTGAGTTTGGGCGCAATTGTTGGAGCTTTGAGTCGCTATCATCTGAATGGTTGGATTATTGCTAATTGGGGAAATCAGTTTCCCTGGGGGATTTTTACGATCAACCTCAGTGGTTGTTGGTTGATGGGGTTAATGGTGGGTTTGCTAGAAACTCGCTCTGGTTGGATTTCTCCTGAAATTTATCTTTTGCTGACCACTGGTTTTTTGGGAGCCTACACCACTTTTTCTACCTACGGCCTAGATACCGTTAAACTCCTTGCAGACCGCTGGCAGTGGGGGATCGCCTATGCAGTGGGGAGTGCGGTTCTGGGTATTTTGAATGTGCGTTTAGGGATTATAATGGCTCATTGGTTTGCTCCTTAAAAATTATCCCAGGGCTATGTCGCAATCTCCCCAACCGCTTGAATACGTTGAGTACGGACTGATCGCCGCTTCTTTGGTCGGTCTGGTAGTCACTTTGGCCAATCAACCTCCATTGTGGGCGATTATCCCCACCGTTTTTGCTGTGGGGGTGAGTGCTTTGAACCGCTATCGCGCCGATCGAGTGCTAAGTCGCCGCATCCATAAGCTCACTCAAGATTTGCAGCTCCAAAACGAGCAAATGCAACAAGAGCTGGTGCAAAGTCGCAGTTTTGCCACCGCTTTGGTGAAGCAGACCATGGCTGCTCAGAAGCCAGAGTTACCGGCAGCCAGTGGCGAATTGGTGAGTTTTCAGTCTTTAGAAAAACAAGTGGGCGATCAGCAGCGGTTAATGACTTCGGTACAGACGCATATTTCTGGGGTAGAAGGGACGATCGCTAATTTAGTCGAGGCGTTAGATGGAGCGGCAATTCCCAACCGCGTGGAATATTTAGAACAGGCGATCGTCAAACTTTCCCAAAAGTCTGGCCTTGACCCCAATGAGATTTTGGGAGCCAGCGCTATGGCCGGAGTAACGGGACTGGCCGCTGGGTCAGCAATGGCCAATTCTCCCCCACCTGAAATGTTTAGCTTGGCAGATTTGGGGTTAGATGAACTATCCGCCAATCTCAGTGATGATCTAGATAACAACCCAACTAGAATGCAAGGATTTGACTCTGGTTTCTTTAAAGATCCCAGCGCGCCGAGTATTGATAAAATTGCTGAAGATTTGGTCTCGGGTGACTTATTGGGTATCGATCCAATTTCTGGTGACTTAGCTTCTGGAGACTTGACCTCGGGAGAACTAGAAGGCGGTGATCTATGGATGCGCCCAATCTGGGAGTTGAAAAAGACTTTACTAGCTCACACTGACTGGGTGCGCTGCCTGAGCTTTACCCCCGATAACCAAACCCTGATTAGTGGCAGTTTCGATCAATCGATCAAGCTGTGGAATTTGGCTGATGGCAAGATGCTCCATGACTTGCAAGATCACCACAAAGGGGTATTTGCTTTAGCGGTAAGTGCCGATGGCAAAACCTTGGCCAGCGGTAGTTGGGATGAAACAATCAAGCTGTGGAATATTAGCAGCGGTCAATTAATTTCTAATCTTTCTGGTCATACTGCTTCGGTGCGCTCTTTGGCCACTAGTCCCGATAACCAGCTCTTAGTCAGCGGCAGTTTTGATAACACCGTGCGAGTCTGGCAGCTATCTACTGGTGACTTGGTAAAAACCATGATGCACAAAGAACCGATCGCCGCCATTGCTCTCAACCACACTGGTCAAATTTTGGCCAGTACCGGGGATGATGGTTTGGTCAAACTCTGGTCGGTACAAACCGGCGAAACCATTGCCCAGCTTACCGGCAACAGTAATTGCATTTGCTCCTTGGCGATCGCCCCCAACTCCACTACCGTAGTAGCGGGCACCGTCAGTGGTTCGATCGTGCTCTGGAGCCTAGATCCTTCCCATGTGCAAAACAGCGAACCGCTGCAAAAATTCAAGGCTCACTCTGGTCAAATCAACGCCTGTGTCTTCCATCCTAGCGGTCAATACCTAATTACTGGCAGTGTAGACGGTAAAGCCCGGATTTGGTCACAGGATGTGGGCTTTAATCTACTCCGCGAGAAACCCCGCAAAACTCTGCGTGGCGAACCTGGTCGCTCAGTAATGTCGGCAGCAGTCAGTGCCGATGGCAAGTCGATCGCGATCGGCGGAGCTGATGGCACGATCGAACTGTGGCAAGGTTAAAAATTAACTAATCTCCGCCAACTCTTTATCAGGCACCGGCAGCAACGGAATCGTAAAGTGAAACTTGCTGCCCTTGTCTTTCCCCTCCGACTCCGCCCAAATTTGCCCACCCCAACTCAACACCGCCTGCTGACAAATGGCCAAACCCAAACCAGTTCCCCCAGTAGTGCGGCGCAAAGCCCCTTCCTCCTGGTAAAAACGCTCAAACACCACCTGCAATAAATTGGGTTCAATGCCTCGGCCAGTATCAGAAATAATCACTTCCAGCATAATGTTATGGCTAGCAGCTTCGATCGTGATTTGTCCTTTCTTGGAAGTGAATTTATAGGCATTGTCCAACAGCTTGCTCAAAACTTCTACCAACCACTCGCCATCCAAATTAATCGAAGGCAAGTCTGGATCGATATTAATAACTACCTTTGGTCGATCGGATTTCGGCGCATCCCGGCGTTGGTTTTTCATGCCACTTACCGCCAAATCCACACATTCTCTTAGAGACAAATCTTCGGGATGCCACTGAAAGCGACCACTTTCTAACTGCGAAAGCGTCAGAAAATCTTGAATTAGTTTACGCATCCGCTCACTATCAGTCAGCGCCGTATTCAACATCACCTGGCGCATATCCAAAGACATATCTGGCTCAGAGGCCAAGCTTTCTAAGCAAATCTGAATCGTGGACAGGGGCGTGCGCAGCTCGTGACCAGTGATTGCCACCAAGTTACCGCGAATTCGATCGAGTACGGCCATCTGTTCGTTTAAATATTCCAGATGAGTATAGGCTTCCGCCTGCATCAAAGCACTGCCCACATGGGTGGCCACCGCTTCTACTAAGCTAATTTCTTCCGGCAGCCATTGATGGTCGGTCGATTCGCAGTGGTGTAGCTCAATAATTCCCAGCAAGCGATCTTGAGAAAGCACTGGCACCACCAAAATATTGTTGATTTGGTACTTGGCAATTAAGTCAGCAGTAGTCGGCGCAAGACTATCGATCGCCACCAGCATACTGGGTGCCTGGGTACTAACAATCTCATTTAACAAGGGATGCTGATCTAAGTTCCAGCGTTTCCCAGCCAAGGAAGTACAGCCCGGTTGCCCCACATATTCGTAAACAATTTTCGTATCGGTTTCTCCTGCTTGGTAGCGGTAAATTAAGCAGCGACTGGCCTGCATTGCTACGCCAATTTCTTGTACCGCAATGTTCAAAATTTCGTCGGGCTTTAAAGATCGGCGCAGAGCATTGGCAATCAGGTTCACCAATCGTTCGCGGTTTTCTTGAGCAGCGATCGATCGATAAGCCTTGATCAACTTATATTGACCGGCTTGCAGATAAGTAACTAAACGTTGCACGAAGGCATCGGCACTGGTAGAGATGGCATCGGGAGCGACGATCGATACCTCATTGAGTTCTTTTAAAATTTGCTGGAGTTCTTTTTTGAGCTTGGGACGCTGCTTGGCGACCTTGGCTAATAAAATTTGGGCAGCATCCAAAACTACTTGCCGATCGAATGTCCAGACCCCATCAAAACGCTGGGAAGATTCTAGGCCAGGAGTTTTGACCCATTCGCCTTGCCGTTCTTGACAAATTAAACAGGCCGCTGACTGGGCACCGATCACCACCAGGTTCAATTGCTGGGCAATGCTGTCGGTGGGTTTCAACGGAATCAAGTTATAGTCAGTAGCGGTCGGCTTTTCCTCCATTACGGCCAGTACATAGACGCGATCAGATTGGCTAGCAATGCGTTGGTAACGGTGCGATTCTTGCCTATAGAGTCGTTCTTCTTGAAAAGTGGCGACCACTAAGGGGCGATCGGCACCGGCTAGCACTAAATCTTCCATGGCGCGGGAGAGGGCGGTCAGGGAAGATTTAAAATACAGGTGAGGGCGCAGTTCGGGATGCTGCCCTAATAACTCTGTTAACACAGAATTGTCTATGCTCATATTTCTGCCCCAAGGGGCACGGTTATTAGCTGCATTTGATTGTAGCTCAGTCGATCGCCTGATTTACCTCTGATGGGGGTGAGGCGTTGTGAAAAGTTACAGAATCGATCACCGGAGGTGCAAGCGGAGCTATCGAACTTCAGCAATTCTAAATTTAAAAACACCAACCAGCGTTGTCGCGCAGTTGCGGATGCCAACCTTACTCAGTTCCGTAAGTAAAGACAACGCGACAACTCAGCAAGATCAACCCTTACGTAGGGGAGTTTGAGGGGACGGAACGCCTCCCCTCAATGGGGGTCTGGGGGTTAGCCCCCAGCATCAACCCGGCTTATTACCAGAAATCTGAATTTGGAATTGCTGGTACAATGAGAGAAGAAGAATGAAAGAATTCACAGGAGTTAGAACTACTATGGCGTTAACGACTTCGATCGTGCACAGCGATCCAGAAATTCTGGGCGGAACACCCGTATTTACCAGTACCAGAGTACCCGTAAAAAATCTTTGGGACTACTTAGCCGCTGGAGATTCATTAGATATATTTCTAGATGACTTCCCTAGCGTAGCTCGAACACAGGCAGTTGCACTAATAGAACTAGCTCAAAACACCTTGATGGACTATGCGTGTACTGCTTGATGAGTGTGCTCCGCGTCGTCTAAAACGCGAATTTGTAGACTACCCAATTCGTACAGTTGTTGAAATGGGGTGGCCTGGTCAGAAAAATGGTGAGCTGCTAAAGCTCATGCAACAAGAGGGGTTTACCATTTTATTAACAACTGATCAGAATCTACGCTATCAACAAAATCTTGATCAAGCCGGAGTTGCTATTATTGTTTTGGTAGCAGAAACCAACAAACTTACAGACTTACTGCCACTGGTTTCCGAAGCTATTTTTGCATTAAATTCAATCACCCCTGGAAAAGTCGTTGAAATTGGGGAAAAGAAGAAGCGTGCAGATTTATAACCGATGAGGAGCAACAACCGATCACAGTTTACCTGATCGACTAGAAATACTTAGAAAACAAAAAATATTGGAAGCTGTGAATTCGATAGTTATGCTTGCACCTCCGATAAGTTGCTTTGGGGCAACACCTCGTGAACGATTCCAAGGGCTAGAGCATTTGATCAACATCAAGACCCAACTCTCGTAACTTAATAGCTAACAACTCAGCTCGCTGTTGAGCACTTTCAGCTCTTTGCTGCTCTTGATTAGCCCTTTCCCGCTCTCGCTCAGCTTCTTCTTTAGCCTTCCTCGCTAGTTCTCGCTCCCGATCAGCATTTTGTTTTTCCAGATCAGCTCGTTGATCAGCTAATAACTCCTTTTCTTCGAGAGTTGGTATCCAGTTCCCCGATCGATCATACCAACGCAACCACCGACTCCTCGTACCCTGATAGAAACCAGCCCAAAGACCCAACCCTAACTCAATCTCTGGGAACCAAAAACCCTGACCACTAATTCTAGCCTCTACATACTGACCGCCCCGCAAACAAAACAGTCGAAACTGACTAGCAAACTCATCAAACACCACATAATAGGGCACTTGCAAAATCTGCTCATAAACCTGCCACTTAGTCGGCGGCTTACCCACAACTCGTAAAGTCTGCCCCAAATCTTCTGCTTCAGTACCCGGTGACAACAACTCCACCATTAAAAAAGGATTCACCCCTTCTTGCCACACTACATAGCTCTGTCTTCGATCTTCTGAAGATGTGCTAGCTGGCACTCCGATCGCTAAAAAATAGTCTGGGCGCTTGTACCAACCAGTGTGCTCTACATCATAGTAAAGATTGAGATCAGCCCCCATAAAAAACTTGTCAACAGCAGGCCGACAAGTTTCTTTCAACAAGTCAGGCTGAGTATCATGAAACTCATCAGGCAAACCCATTTCCTCCGAATCTTCACTGGGTAGGTCATACATAGTTGGCAATGTATTGACAGGTACGGCAGGATTATTTTGATACATAATTTCTATACCTCATACTTCCCTGATTTTAGCTGATTCCTTGTTTTTAAGCTGCTACCCTCAACATCCCAAGTATAGTCAAGAAGAAGTTTGAAAATTTATAGGAGTTAGGAATACTATGGCGTTAACGACTTCGATCGTACACAGCGACCCAGAAATTCTAGGTGGAACGCCCGTGTTTACTGGTAGCTGACAGCGCAAGCAAATCACAGCCTTTAGTTGACTTGTACTTCTCACTCTAAGCGATATTTCCACTAAAGAGAGTCGATCGACCCAACCATTACTTTGGGAATCAACATTATTTCCAGAGCCTAGGGCATTTAATCGACATCAAGACCCAACTCTCGCAACCTGGTAGCCAACAACTCAGCTCGCAGTTCAGCACTTTCAGCACGCTGCTCCGCCTTCAAAGTACGCTCTTGCTCAAAAGGTACCCAATTACCAGCAGCATCATACCAACGCAGCCATTGACCTTCCACACCTCTATAAGTACCAATCCATACTCCCAAGCCTAACTCCAACACATCAAACCAAAACCCCTGACCACTAATTGCTAACTCCACATATTGAATACCCTGCAAACAAAAAATCCTAAACTGATTTGTATACCTATCAAAAACTGCATAGTAAGGCACTCGCAGAATTTGCTCATAGACCTGCCACTTAGTAGGCGGTTTACCCACTACTCTCAACGTTTGCCCCAAATCCTCCGCTTCAGTACCCGGAGACAACAACTCCACCATTAAAAATGGTGTCAGACCCTCTTGCCAGACGACATAGCTCAGTCTCAATTCCGACTGAAATTTACTATCCGATGTCCCCAGTATCAAAAACCAATCTGGACGCTTATACCAACCAGTATGTTTAACATCATAGTAAAGATTCATATCAATCCCAATGAAAAAATCTTCAGCATTGGGCAAACAGGTTTCACTTAACAACCTTGGCTGCAAATCATGGAACTTATCAGGCAAACCCATCTCCTCCGGATCTTCACTGGGCAAGTCATACATAGTGGGCAATGTATTGACAGTTAGGACAGGATTATTTTGATACATAATTTCTATACCTCATACTTTCCTGATTTTAGCTTATTCATTGTTTTTAAGCTTCTGCATCAACAAAGAGTATCTAAATAGTCCCGAACCCGATTACGACGCTTGGGCTGCCGCAACTTTTGTAGTGCCTTAGATTCAATTTGGCGCACCCGTTCTCGCGAGAGATCTAAAATCCGGCCAATATCCGCCAAAGAATAAGCTTCATCGTAGCCCAGGCCAAAGCGCAGACCAATTACTTCCCGTTCTCTTTCAGTCAGATCAGCCAAGAGCTGGAGTAGTTCACCATGTAGTGATTCCCGCATGAGTAGTTGCTCGGGCGAAACTTCCTCGGCTTCTAGTAAATCACCCAGTTCAGTATCTTTATCTTTCCCAACTTTTACATCTAAGGAAATCGATCGAGGTACCCGCATCAGCACTTCTTGCACCTGTGCCGGAGTCATATCTAAATGCTTAGCTACTTCTTCGAGCTTGGGGGCAACTCCCCCTTGAGTAAGCTGGCGCTGCACTTTACGAATTTTGTTCAGTTTTTCGGTAATATGCACCGGCAGGCGAATATTTCGACTTTGGGTGGCCAAAGCCCGCGTAATTCCTTGCCGAATCCACCAATAGGCATAGGTACTAAACCGATAACCTTTAGTGGGGTCAAATTTTTCTACTGCCCGCTCTAAGCCCATGGTGCCTTCCTGAATTAAATCCAAGAGTTCTAAGCCCCGATGCTGATATTTTTTGGCCACTGATACCACCAATCTCAGATTGGCCTTGATCATATGCTCTTTGGCAAAAATCCCTTTGGCTTGAATTTCTTCTAGCTCAGCCACCGATATCTGGGCAATTTCTGCCCAGCGCTGCCGACCAACAGCTAACTGGGGCTTCAGAATATCTACTTCAATACCTGCTGCCAATGCCCAGCGTTCTGGCGCAGGACGATGACCTAATTGAGCCGTTAACTTTTCGCGGATAGTCATCAGCCGCACAAACATTTCAATAATCCCATCGTTGCTTTCGCCCGCATGGACGGCAGCAGCCGCTACATTGCGTAGTTCGACAATATGCAGATATTTTTGCACACATTGCGATTCGCTAACTTCTTCATCTCGATTTAAAAGTTTGACTTTGCCAATTTCTTGTAAATACAGACGCACTAAATCTTTACTGTAAGAAATTTTAGCTTTGGGCAGAGCCTCTTCACTTTCTTCGTCATCATCTTCCAGTAGTTCTACCCATTCACCGGTTAGTTCTTCTTCCTCAAGCTCTATATTAGTTTCTTCCAGGGCAAGCTCTTCTTCATCATCAATTGTCGAGACTGATATAGTCTCGGCAGATGATAGATCTTGGTATTCAGCTAACAAATCGGGGGTAATGGCCATAGAAGGGATCTCAATCCTACTCAACTCAAACAAAATTTGGACTGTAAATCATGCCACCAAAATTTCAGTTGGTAACACTATTACTTGGGGCTTTTTAGAAGTCGATGACTACCGCTCGCTACCGAGGGTGGCTGAAGTCATGCTGCGGTGAGCAGCAACGCTGGGCAGATTGCTTAGCGTTAACAGGAAATAAATATATCGCCAAAAGAGACGAACTGAATCTTCAGAGCTGGTGTGGTTTCGTAATATTAGCTTGCCCAAGTTTGGGCGCTAACTTATCGTGTGCGACCAAATCCATGCCAGAAATTTCACAAAAAAAGACGAGCAGATAGCTCGCCTCAGTATTGCCGGATATTGAAAGTTAATTAATGCTCAAAATCCAGGTACCAGCGTATCTGGCCAGGGGGAAATCGGCACTACTCTTAAACTGACAGTCGAAGTAATAAATGCCACCGTTATCGGGGTTCTGGACGTTGTTCAAGACAATTTCGATCTCTTGCTTCGTTTGCAACCGTCGATCGAGAGTGATTTGCAAAGCTCTCTTTTCTTTATCCCAGTTGGACTTAATCACCGGAATCGATTTGTCACCGACATTTACTTCTACCGCTTTGGCATCGAACCGGCCTTTGTAATATTCCGGATAAACAATATCAATTTGGGTGGCACCCAAGGGGAATTTGCTGCCAGATACCCGCAGACGATAGCGATCTGAAGTCGATCGGTTGCCAAAATCTAGGCTGTAACTCAGTTGGTCTTTCGGATCTACACCGCTAAACAAGGTGAACTCAGCTTTACTCGGAGCTGCTGGCAAAACAGTGGCACAGCTCAGTGCTGCCACAACCGTCAAGACTTTCCCCCAAAACAATCTAGCCATGACAGTCTCCTCAGAATTGGAAATTAAAATTTGTCCTCTAGAATTTAACACATCGCAATACTTTACTGATCGCTTAAAGATCAGCCATTTCTCGTAGCTTAGGGTGACTTGAGCGGTTTGTTCTTCTGGGGTTTGGCCGCACGGCGATCGACATTTTTCTTGGATTGCAAACCAGCGATCCATCCCCGCACCGTGCGGGCAATATCCGACTGCAACTGACAGAAGGGATCAATTGCTCTCAGCCACAAACTCGGCTGTCGCCATTGACGGGCTGCTTCTACCAACAACCGACTATGGGTAATAGTAATGCCAGGAAAATCTGCTAGGGCATCAATGCTGATCTTTTGCCACACCGCCAAAGCCACCACTTGCACCAACTCTGCGGCATCTTCACCCACCACCGTAGCGCCGACTACATAACCATTGGGGCGCACCAATAGCTTAATAAAACCTCGATCGTTCTCGGCCAAAAGCGCTTTGGAGTTGTCATGGTAATAACTGCGCAACACTGTCAGCCGTTGCTGAAATCTTTCCCGGGCGATCGCCTCAGTAATACCCACTCTGGCAATTTGTGGATAACTAAAAATTGTCCAAGGAATCTGATGATATTTCGCCGATCGGTTCCGCCCCGGCAAAGCATTATTTACCGCTAAATGGGCTTCATATTCGGCCAGATGTTCACCATAGTACCCACCCCGCACAGTGCCACAGACACTGCCACAGGCATAAACTCGGGGGTTACTGGTTTCCATTTTGTCATCTACCCGCACCCCTCGATCGTCGTAGTCTACCCGAGCGGCCACTAGGTCAAATGAATCCACCAGCGGCTGCTCACTGATGGCCACAAATATTTCTTCTACATGAATAATCCGCCGATTGACAATAACATATTTACTGCCATCCTGGTTGCCCGCTTCCGAAACTATGGCATTGGTAATCAGCTTTACTCCAGAAGCTTCAAGCTGAAACTGAATGGCTGCTACCGCGTCGGGGTCTTCCCCGGGTAGAATGCGATCGGACTCCACAATCAGCGTAATTTCGTATCCCAAACAACGGAGCGCCTGGGCCATTTCTAAACCAATGGCTTCGTCTCCAATAATCGCCCAGCGGCGGGGAATTTCGGCTCTAGTTACCACTTGGGATAAACTCGCAGCGGTCAAATAGCCGGTTGCCGCCAGTCCGGCGATCGGGTAATCGGTGGTGGGCTGGGCACCCATCGCCAGCAGATATTTTTTACTGCGCAAACTGCGCCGAGCAGTGTTGAAAGCAAACTCTGGCAAGCGTTGAAAAGAGCCAGTTTCTTCCACAATATCGACACCTTTGGCCGCCAGCAGGGGCAAGGAAATAGCGCTGGTTAAATGATCGATCGCCGTGGCTGCATATTGCCAGGGATAATGCGGGCTGCGATTAGCCGCATGTAAGCTAGCTTGATACAGGACATGGGGGTAAAAATGCGAGCCAGTATCCAATGAGGTTTCTGGTATGACCAACGCGACCCGCGCGTGCCCTGCTGCCTGCTGTGCCGCTACTCGTGCCGCAAAGGTGTTGCCAATAATTACTAAGTCGTAGTCTACAGCCAAAACAGTACTTGCACTCCAACCATCAACAGACCCCATTTTAAGCGGATAGCTGCAAATAACGCCGCACTAAAATAATTGCCACCAAATCATCGATCGGGCGAGGGGGCAGACGCATTCCTTGGGGAACTAGGCGTTGGAAGCCTTGGGGCGGATACATTTCCCAATATAAATCACGGGCGGCTAAGGTGCTGTAATGCTCGTCTACTAAAGCGATCGCCATTTCTGGCAAAGCGACAGTAAGCTTTTGCTGCCACTGCCGAGCCGTGGTGCGATCGCCCATTACCACCTGGGTTACTTGCCATTGCAAACAGAGGGCAGGCAGTTGGTCTAACAGAGTAGCTGACGACAGGACTTGATGATATGAAGCCGTCCCGGTTTGATCTACTACTGCCACGCCACATTTGTCTTTGCCCGGATCGAAGCCCAGATAGATCATTAGCGGATGTTCTTCATACTGTCGGATTGGCGCGTAAACATTTCGGTAAAGATACTCATTACTGTGCGATCGCGCAGTTTAATATTGGCATTAATACTCATCCCGGTTTGTAATTGAATGTCTTTAGTAGAACCACCCTGTTTGATGTTCAAAGACTGCTTATCGAGCTTGATGCGTGCCGGGAACCGGTAGTAGTTGAAAGTTTGATCGGGTGGCAAGGCATCTGATCCAATCCATTCCAGGGTGCCTTTCACATCCCCAAATTCACTGAAGGGAAAAGAGTCAATCCGCACATCTACTGGCAGATCTTTTTTCACAAAACCAATGTCTTTGTTGGTAATAAAGACCTTAGCAATTAGGTTGTTATCTGGAACGATTTGTAGAATTGGTTCGTTGGAGTTGCTATTGACCGTACCATCATTAAAGGCTTTGAGTTCAAATACTGTGCCATCAGCAGGCGATCGAATTTCTTGATACTTAAGGTTTTGACCAGCTTGGGTCAACTGACTGCCAATTTCAGTAATTTTCTTTTCGTTCTCGACAATTACTTTGTTGATCTGACTATCAATTTCGGCGATACGCTTGTCATTATCGGAAGTGCGGGCGTAGAGGTCTTTTTGATTGCCGACCACGTTTTGGCTGAGCTTGGCTTTGCCTTGTCTGGCGCTGAGGTCTAACCGCACAATTTCTTCATCTAGCTGGGCAATCTCGGAAGTGCGCTGTTTGATTAACTGTTGTTGTTCTTGCAAACGCTGCTTTTGATTTTGCTGTTCGGTACTACTGGCTGATAGTAACCGTTGCTTTTCAATCTGCAGACGACCTCTTTCTTGCTGTTGCTGCTCTAATTCACTGGTGTTAGCATCAACTTTTTGTTGTTGGGTAATGCCTTGCACCCGCGAGATGGCTCCATCGGCCAACGCGGCCTGCAACCCAGTTAAAATATTTTGGTTGCTAGTCAAAGTCTGTTGGGCAGCAATAATTCTAGCCTTGTTCTGGCTCAGTTGTTTATCTACCTGGGCTAACTCCGAAGCCAACCGCGACTGCGCGCCATCCATCCCCGATCGCAGGCTAGAGATAATCCCGGTGAGGCTCTCGATTTGGGTCTGTAGACCTTGGCGCTTGACCCGGTTTTCGCTCTTTTGCTTTTCGACTTGGCCGACTTCTAACTGACCTGCTGCTAAGCGAGTGTTTAACTCTGCTTGGTTGGTGCGTAAACGATTTTGTTGTTCGGCGGTCAGGGTACCATTGCCATTGGTGCCAGCTAGTTCCGATCGAAATAATTGATTTTCAGCAGCCAGAGCATTGCGACTCTTGGTTAAAGAGAGTACTTCTGGCTTGATATTGGCATTTTTGGGCACCGAGGTGCTGGCGGTAGCTGCGTTGAGTTGACTGCGATAGAAGCGATTTTCTTCTTCTAAGGCGGCTTTAGTGCTGGCCAGAGAATTTAACTGCGATTCTGGCACACTAGATTCTAGCTGCACCAATAGGTCGCCGCTTTTTACTTTGTCGCCATTTTTCACATAGACTTTTTTCACCACTCCACTAATTGGTGCTTGCACCTTTTTTACATCGGTCAATGGTTCTAGCTTGCCTTGAGCAGGCACGGCTTCTTCGATGCGGGCAAAACAAGCCCAAGTTACTAGAGCAGCGGTGATCCCCATAATGCCCCAAACAATCGCCCGCGACCAGACTTGAGACTGTTGGAATACTACTGATTGACCAAAATTAGTGGCAGTAAACAAGCTGCTTTCTTCGCGGTTGGCCAAATTGGCATTGGGTCGGACAGGCCGTAGCTCTGCCGGTTCAGCCTTGGTCAATTGACCGTTACCATTTCCTGGTAGTCGATCTTCCACACTCTTGTTACTGTCCATTTGCACTCCTCTGGGTGATTGAAATTGGGGTGATTAATAAATAATTTTAAGCTGTAAACTCTTGCTGTTGATATAGGCAGTAGTAACGGCCTTTTATTGCCATCAGCTCGTTGTGGGTACCTTGTTCTACTACCAGACCTTTGTCCATCATAACAATTATGTCTGCCGATCGAATAGTACTGAGGCGATGAGTGATAAAGAACACGGTTCGTCCCTCAAAAGCCGCTGCTAAGTTCACACAAACTTGGCGTTCGCTGTCATAGTCTAGGGCACTAGTGGCCTCATCTAAGATCAGGAGTTGAGGATTCTGGAGCACGGTGCGGGCGATCGCTACCCGCTGACGTTGACCACCAGACAATGCTGACCCCCGCTCTCCCACTTTGGTGTTGTAGCCAGCGGGCAAGTCCATAATAAAATCATGGGCAGCAGCGATCTTAGCCGCTTCAATGATCTGTTCAGAAGTCGCTTCCGGATTAGTGAGAGCGATGTTTTCTTGAATTGTGCCATTGAAGAGGAGGGTGTCTTGGAGAACTACTCCTACCTGTCGCCGTAGGGAATACAGCTCTACCTTATTGATATCATAGCCGTCTATTAAGATCCTTCCGCTCTTTGGCGCATATAAGCGCGGGACTAGTTTCATGAGGGTGCTTTTACCCGATCCACTTAACCCGACAATGCCCACAAATTGGCCAGGTGCAAAAGCTAAATTGATATTATTTAGTTGCAGAGCCGGACTGCCCGGAAAGCTAAAGTTCAGATTTTCAAATTTTACTGTGCCGTCGATCGATGGCAACGGAATATTGTTGATATCTTCGGCAGTAACTTCTTGGGGCGTGTCAATAATATCGCCCAAGCGCTCTAGAGACAAGGCTGTTTCTTGGAAACTTTGCCAGAGCTGCACCAGGCGTAACAAGGGTTGGGTGGTATAGCCAGCAATAATCCGGAAGGCAATCAGTTGACCAAGGCTGAGCTTGCCTTCTAGTACCAAATAAGCACCCACCCACAGCAACAGCAGGCTAGAAAATTTATTTAGAAAGCCACTCACTGCCCCGGCATTAGTGGATGTTGTCGCCGTCTTAAAACCAGCGCTCACATAGCGGGCGTAACGTTGTTGCCACTGCCAGCGGGTGCGGAGTTCAATATTTTGGGCTTTAATAGTTTGGATGCCGCCTACTACTTCCACCAAATAAGATTGGGTTTCGGCATTGCGTTCGGCCTTGGTGCGCAGTTGTCCCCGCACGATCGGCGATACCACCCAGGTCAAAATGGCAAAGGCGGGCAGGGTTGCTAAAGCCACCATGGTCAGGAGCGGGCTATAGTACAGCATCACCACGATGTACACCACCGAGAAAATGGCATCTAACACCACTGTCAGAGCGGTACCAGTCAGGAACTGCCGAATATTTTCCAGCTCGTTGATCCGAGTAGCTAGTTCTCCTACCGGGCGTTTTTCGTAATAGCTCAGGGGCAATCGCAGTAAGTGATCAATGATTTCCGAACCCAACGAAAGATCAATCCGATTGGTGGTATCGACAAATAAATTGGTGCGCAACGCCGTCAAGATTGCTTCCACGATCGCCATCACAATTAGCAACGCCCCAAAGGTATTGAGGGTAGCTGGGCTGTTTTGCATCAATACTTTATCAATAATCAGTTGAGTCATCAGCGGGTTGGCCAGACCAAACACCTGAACAAACAACGAGGCTATCAGGACTTCGGTCAGCACCTTGCGATGCTTTTTTACAGCGGGAATAAACCAGCTCAGACCAAATTTTTCGGGGCTAGTGGCTTTCGGTGGCTGAATTAAGAGTATTTCGCCGCTGCTGCCCCATAGATCGCTAAAAACCGAGGGCTTGTAACGCCGGATGCCCACCTCTGGGATGGCTACGGTATATTCTTTTTCACTGACTTCGTAAATAATCGCAAATGACTCTTGCCAGGGAATCAAGATTGGAGTCGTGAGTTTGCCGATCGAAGCACTTGGTATCCGGATCATCTGGGCATTTAGCCCCTGCATTTCGGCGATCGCGCCACAGGTTTGCAACGACAACGAGCTGCCATTGCGCAGTTGGTTAGTCAAAATCCGATTGATAGTATCTTGCTTAAAGTTCAGCCGGAAGTACTTGGCCAACATTTTGAAACAAGCCATGGTGCTGTCATGGACACCTTTACCACTCACAAATGGCAGCTTGCTGCGGGAGCCGTGCACCGATTCCACTGGTCCTAGTTCGCCAGCTACCGGCTGATCAGGAGCATAGGGAATGCCCAAACCAGTGGGCGAAAAAGCCGAGGGATTATAAAAAGTACTGGTCAAGTCACCACTGAGTTCGTCTTCTTCTAAAACCGGCACTCCTACTAAGCGAGCCAAATCGGGTTTGGCTACTACTAATTCTTTACCGGCTGGTTCTTCCCGAGGCGTAATGCCCTTGCCCACTTCATAACCGGCGATCGAACCCCGACTGACCAACCAAGTGCGATTGTCATCGAGTTCTTTGATTGCCGATTTTCCTGGTGCCAGGTTGCGCACAATGGCGATCGGAGTAAGCATCAGTGCTAATTCCCGCAGGTCACTAGCACCAGCGGCGGCCATGAGAGCGTCGCTATTAGCTTTTTCATGGAGGACTTGCCCTAGCAAGTCATAGACTTCGATTAGTTGGGCGGTATAAGTAAAAGCGGCTTCTAGCTGAGTGTGGCTAGTGACCATCTGCTGAAAGAAATCGATCGGGATCTGCAAACAGACTGTATCTACCGAAGCGATCGCGGTTTCGCAAGACTTGCCCCGTAAAGCGCCCGCCCACCCTACTAGTTCACCAATTTCTAACAACCGCAGAGTGATTGGCATTTGGGTGCGGGGGTCGTAGCCTAGTAACCGGATCTGGCCAGTATAAATAATGGTGATCTGAGCGGGCATCTGTTCGCGCATCAGCACTGTTTGACCCATCCGATAGCGCACAAACTGCGCCTGCTCAGTTAGTTCGGTGATTGCTCGATCGGGCAACTGCGAAAAAGGCGGGGTGGTATTAAAAAAATCTTGGATTTTTTTAGCTTGAGCGTTGGCGGTAAAAGTCGTCATGGGGAAGATGGGGATTAACTAGGAAGCGGTTTGGGCTGGGTGCTCTGGGGCAGCGGTACTCAGCTCGGGTATTTGGGCTGGTAGGGATTCGGGCTTCATTGCTAATCCTTTGGCAATCTCGCCCTGTAGCCAGGTTTGAAACATTTCAGCCACTAGCTTCTGGCGCATTTGGTCATCCATTTGACAGGGAATGTACTTATCGGGACGCACAATCACAAACCATTGATCGAGTTTGATCGGGGGGCAGATTTGACCGGGAGGATGGCTAGCTAATAATTTACCAATCACTGGATGGGGGGTGCTGATTTCTACTGGGCCAATTAAGCCGCCGGTCTGGGCTTCAGCTCCTTCAGAGTAGCGGCGAGCCAGGTCTTCAAAGCTTTGTTCGCCTTCTAGCAACCGGAAGTATAGCTCCTGTGCCATGCCAATATCTTTGGTGCGAATGAGGGAGTAAATTACTTTATCGAGTTGGCCTTTACGACTCAAAAAGTAGGATTCTACTTTCGGCCCCCAGGTTTCTTGCTTGAATTTTTCGATTTTGTGTTGGCGCACTGCAATTTTATCGAGCTGCACCCTGGTCAAACCTTGGGCATTGAGCCATTCTTGTAATTGCTCACGGGTTTTGAGCTGTAAGCGGGCATAAAAGTTCTTGATCGCTGCGGTGATTTCGGCATCATCGCATTGAATTTCTGCTATGCCTCGATCGATGGCAATTTCTCGCACTAAGTTTGGCAACATCTGATATGTAATCAGCATGTCGCCGAGTTCGGCGGCTGGTACCCGGAAGGAACCAATTTCTACGATCTCCGACATAATTTGCGCCCCAGATTATAGGTCGATTCGGTCGCCTTGCTTTTTACACCTATGGACGAACGGTTGGTATCTCTATACAGATTCCACTTGGTTATTGTGCCCATCAGGATATAAGTTTACATAGCTGAAGGCCAGTTGATAAATTTATCGGTGGCTCTTCGTCGCTAAATGGGGTTCCGTTCTGTCAGTGCCACTCAGTTCACATGTCATCATACTGATTCAGAATAGAGCAGTATAATTGTCATCAGCCCTCTAGCTCCTTGCACCATGTTAGAAACTCAACGGCTAGACAATGTTTTAACAGACTCTCAAACATATTTACCACCTAGCACTGAGTTACCCGACTCCGATGATATTCCCGTGGACAATGAAGATCAGAACTGGATTCCCAACGTATTGTTGATGCTCTTAAAGAATATCTGGATCGATCGAACTGATTGGTTTTTTGGGGTGGATATGGGGGTCTATCACACTACCGGTAAGAATGTCCGAGTGCCAGTGGTGCCTGATGGTTTTTTAAGTCTGGGTGTAATTCGCCGCAAAAATGATAAATCGCGTCGCAGCTATGTGCTTTGGGAAGAAAACAATATTCCGCCAATCCTTGCTCTGGAAGTGGTTTCCTGGACACCTGGTGGTGAGTACGATGAAAAGAAGACTATTTATGCAAATCTGGGTGTTCTTTACTATGTCATTTATAATCCAGAGTTTTGGCGGCGGGATGGTCATCAACCCCTGGAGATCTATCAGCTAGTTCGGGGCAGCTATGAGCTGCAAAGTGGTGAGCCTTTTTGGCTGCCAGAAGTGGGGTTGGGAATTGGCCGTTCTCCAGAAATTTTCCCGAATTCCCAAGAAGAAGTGCTTTCTTGGTTTGATGAAAATGGCGATCGGTATTTGCGCCCGGAGGAACAAGTTATTCAGGCCAAGAATCAAGCGATCGAAGCTCAAGCAGAAATAACTCAAGCTAGAGCAGAGATAGCCCAAGCTCAAGAAGCGGTAGTTCAGGCTGAACAGTGGGCAGCAGAGTTGGCCAAGAAGTTAAGGGATCTAGGTGTAGATCCTAGGAGTTTATAACTAAACTAAAGAAGCAATTCACCAAGACTTGCCATGAGCATCACAATTACCACCTGGACAACTGAGCAATACCACGAACTAACCAGTACCGGGGTTTTAGCCGATCGGCGCGTAGAATTATTAGCAGGAAATATTGTAGACATGGCTCCAGAAGGAATGTCCCATGCCGTTTACTGCGGCAGAGCAGTGACGTATTTAAGATCATTGTTGACTGATCGCGCCCACATCCGCGAAGCCCATCCCATTACCTTGCTCGATAACTCTGAACCGGAGCCAGATGTGGCGATTGTCCAAGCCCCAGATATTCAATATCTAGAGCACCATCCCTATCCAGCAAATATCTTTTGGCTTATTGAATATGCCGATAGCACTCTAGTCAAAGACCTCACTACCAAGCAAAAAATCTATGCCCAGGCTGGAATTTTAGAATACTGGGTAGTGAACCTCACCGCCCCAGAACTAATCGTTTTTAGAGAACCAGGAAATGAAGGCTATACCCAAGAAATCAAGTTCAGCAGTGGCTTAGTAACTACGCTCAGTTTCCCAAATATTAATATCGAAGTCCGCAAACTGTTCAGTATTTAGCGAGTTTGGGTAATAGAAGAGCTGTGATTGCGGCTGTAATAGAGCTGCGCTGTCAAGCTTATTTATAACTGAGAGACTTTGCTGATGATCTGCTGCAATTTTTGTAATACTCGACCACTTGCAAACAGCTCCTTAGCCAGCTCCATCCCCGCCGCCATATCTTTAGCTATCCCACAATGCCACAGATAAAAACCACCATTCCAAACGGCTGATTCTAGTAGCTCATTGGGTTTACCTTGCAGTAGATCATCTAAGTCGGTAAAAGTATGGTCAGTTAAAGCTGGATTGATATTGCTGACTCCATAGTCTTGGTGATGCAGCAAAATCCGTGCCAGCTCGGTCTGGTTGCCGGTACCAATAATTACCGTGCGATCGTGAGGCAAATCACAACTTCCTTCTAATCCCTTGATTGTAGTGATCGGTAACTCAGTACCGCGCAGCTCCAAAGCAATCAGCGCCGTTTTCTCGGTAGGCGGATGCACATAGCCAAAAATCAAATGACTGGCCGCAGCATAAGGCGACCAGAGCAATTCCAGCGTGGCGATCGGGGGGCGTTTGCCAATTTGTTCACGGTAAGTTACCAAGCCCTGGGCTAAGGGAAAATGTCTAGGCGTATAGAGAAAAGCCAAGTTGGTTTCCGCAAAGACCCGCTGCACCCCAGCCACATCTAAAGCCCCCCAATCGGCACCCCAATGCTGCCAAAAATCCATCAAAGGTACACCATACTTCGTGGGCATTCGATCGCCCCCATGCAAAATCACTGGCACGCCCACCGCAGCCAATAGCAACCCAGTTACCAAGCCCAAAGGAGCAGTCCGCGATCGACCATCATACGGAATGCCAAACACCCTAGGAGCCAGATCACTCACCGGTTGCAAACGCGGGCCAAATTCTTCCCAGCTATCCAACATCCCGGCCATTTCTTCCCCGGTAGGCCGTCGAATGCGGTGAGCAATCAAAAAAGCCCCAATCTGAGCCGGAGTAGCCTCTGCCAGCAGCATTTTCTTCATAGCCAGCGCTGCTTCTGACCGACTTAAGTTCTTACTGGTATGGGCACCACTGCCAACTTTTTTTAGTAACTCGCGAAACTCTTCCATGCTCTGATACCGGTGAGGTGCTTAACATTATCAGATCTGAGGTGTCACTTGCGCCGATGATGCACGGATTTCTTGTGCTCGGGCTTCTACTAGGGCACAAAAACTGGCGATCGGGGGAATAACCATCCGATCGGTCGTGGTTACCAGTATCACCTGGCGTTGCAGTTGAAACGGTACTGGATCGATCGATCTCACCGTCAGCTTTGGCTCCCGGTCAATATCAACCAAGGCTGAGCTGGGTAACAAAGCAATCAATTCGCCCTGTTGGACTACCCCCCGAAAAGCATCCAAGGAATTCAGCTCTAATACTGCTTGCAACTTTGCCCCGAGCCGATCGAACTGCTCTTGTACCAATCTTTGCATTCCATAGCCGTCTTTAAATACTACCTGGGGGTATTGGACTAACTCCGACCAAGGAATAATCTCCAGCTTAGCCAAGGGATGCTCTCTGGCCATCAACACCTGGATTGGCTCCTGGATGAGTTCGCGTACCACCAAATCAATGCTGTTAGTAAACAGCCGGTTTTGCATCACGATCGCCACATCGATCAAACCATCCCGCATTACTTTTAATGCTCGATCGCTGCCCAACGCCGTTACCCGCAACTGCACTGCCGGATACTGCCGACAAAATTGCTGAAGCACTGGCGGCAAAAAATGGGCACAGGCCGAATGAATCGCCCCAATACACAGATCTGGCTGCTTACCCGCTAATAAATCTTGAATTTCGCTGGTGGCCGTAGTCCATTCTTGACAAATCCGGCGGGCACGACCGACTAGTTTTTCGCCCGCTATGGTGAGCTTGGCTTGACTACTGCGATGAAACAAAGAAGTTTGTAGATCGGCCTCTAATGCCTGGATTTGCCTGCTAGCAGCCGATTGGGTAATACCACACTGCCGCGCTGCCTGTAAAAAACTGCCGGTTTCGACCACAGCTAAAAATGTTTGTAATTGCTCAACGCGCATAATAGCAATTTTGGGCGGCAATTTTGGCCCGAGTTTTTGGCCGGAGAGCGAGCAGAGCAGAAAGTTCTGCCCCCTTAGCCTACCACCGATCTTCTATCTGAACTGAAGGCGAAGAACAGCAAAGATTTGTTACGGTTAATCTATACAGATTGAGCTGCATCAAATAGTCGATCGATTTATTCAGCCATTGTGCTGAAATAACATCACAATATCCTGCTGTATATCTACTGTAATCCTTTGCTATAAACACCAACAGGCACAATTAAAACTTTAAATCACTCAGTATTACATTGTAAATGCTTAGATAATCTTGAGTTCTTTCAGTGATGACATTTACCGAAGTCTCTACTATAAATATAAAGATAGTTCTAATGTAATATCATTAGCCCAATCGTAATTCAGCCGCAAAAAGATGCTTAAATCGATTCTTCGTTCCGCCAGCTTGATGACTCTAGCAGTAATCGGCTTCTCCTCTGTTCCAGCCTTAGCTAACAGCAACACCTGCGAAAGCAGTTGTCCTCGTACTCGCGCCTGTGAGTACCGCGCCAAAGAATTAACCCTCACGGAGCCAACTCCACTCACTCCTACCCAAGATCCGCCAGTACAGTTGGTAGATCCACCAGCATTTACCACGCCCATGTCTCCGGTTCCCACACCGGTAGTTCCCAGAAATCCTGGTCGTCCTCCTCGCGGTCGCGGCTAGAGTTTTTATCCTGCCATAACTAACGGGATTGATATTCGGAACAAAAAACCCCCAGACTTTCTGGGGGTTTCTTGTGGGCAGAAATTTAAAGCTTAAGCGCGCACTCTAACCACAGTGCCCACCTTGACCAACCGGTACATTTCTTTTACATTGCGGTTGCTCATCCGCACACAGCCATGAGAAGCCGCTTTGCCGATCGAACTCAAGTTGGTAGTGCCATGGAAACCAATTTCGTCTTTGCCATCGTTCCAAAAACCGATCCAGCGCTCACCCAAGGGGTTGTCAGGGCCGGGAGCTAATTGTTCGCCAGTTTTAAAGTTAGTCCAACCCGGATTTTTGAGCATTAGCTCCACTTTCCAGTTACCTTGCGGGGTTTCCCATTTCTTTTTGCCGACGGCTACTGGGTATTTGTTCAAAAGCTTTTGGCCACGATAAACATAAACCCGTCGCTCACCCAACTTCAGCAATAAATTAATCTCATCTTCTTTGGGTACATAGTTGTCGGTTGGCGTGGGGGTGGCCGCAGGCGTAGTTTGGGCAGGTTTGTCACCACTTACGGGAGCCTGCACACTGGGCGTACTGGGCTTAGGAGTCTCTGCCCGACCGGCAAAAGGTACTGCGACCAAGCAAGATAGCAGGCCGATCGAGAGTAGACTGCGCTGAAAGTGTTGCTGAAACATATAAACCTAAATCGATTGGGCTTTACAAAATTAAAATTGCAGACAAATACAAAACATCTAAGTTATCAGTAAATATACCGAAGAAGGTGTCTTCAGTCCACCTTAACAAAGCTAG
>JANNEH010000154.1:0-5919 GCA_031378405.1 Synechococcales cyanobacterium OTE_75_metabat_409 | reverse complement strand
GCAACCACCACTATTTTTGCCAAATTCTCGCCCACCCAAAAAGCCAAAATTATTCAGGTACTCCGAAAAGCGGGCAATATTGTCGGATATATGGGTGATGGCATCAATGATGCGGCAGCATTACGGGAAGCCGATGTTGGTATTTCAGTCGATACAGCCGCCGATGTCGCCAAGGAATCGGCAGACATTATTTTATTAGAGAAAAACTTATTAGTCTTGGAATCTGGAGTCACGATCGGTCGCCAGACTTTCTCAAATATAGTTAAATATATCAGAATGGGCACCAGCTCAAATTTTGGTAATATGTTTAGCGTTTTGGGTGCAAGTGCAATTTTACCATTTTTACCCATGCAGCCAGTCCAGATCTTAATTAATAATCTTTTGTATGATTTTTCCCAAACGGGTATCCCTTTCGACAACGTTGATAAAGAAGATCTAGTTAAGCCACCACAGTGGAAAATCAAGAACATTCGGCGATTTATGATTTTCATTGGACCGATCAGCTCTATTTTTGACTATGCTACTTATGCCATCATGTGGTTTGTATTTGGCGCAAACTCTTTAGAAAATCAGGCTTTATTTCAAACTGGTTGGTTTGTGGAAAGTCTGATGACTCAAACCCTGATCGTTCATGTTATTCGGACGGCTAAGGTGCCTTTTTTCCAGAGTCGAGCTTCTTTACCCATGCTGCTGATTACCGCCACTGTGATGTGTATCGGGATGTATCTGCCATTTTCACCGATCGCCTCTAGTTTAGGATTTGTAGCGTTACCAGCCATTTATTTTCTCTGGTTAGCTGGCATCTTAACTTGTTACTGCATACTAACTCAACTTGTCAAAACTTGGTTCATCAAGAAGTATGGTTATACCTGATTTGATTGCAAAACAAGGTCAATTGTGAAAACTGCCCGCCCTATATCGCTCACTTTGCAAATGTCAAGAGTAAATTAATGAGTAGAATTGTTTTAACAACTATTGGTTCGCTTGGCGATTTGCACCCTCAAATTGCGTTGGCGATCGAACTTCGCAAACGCGGGCATGACATTGTATTCGCAACTATGAAGGAATATGGGGACATCATTGAACCATTAGGATTTGAGTTTCATCCAATGCGGCCTGATGGTACTCCCATCAATAATCCCGAAGAAATAGCCAAGATGACGGACTTAAAAACAGGTTCGGAATATACTGTCCGCAAATGGCTGCTGCCAAATTTACTGAATACATATACTGACTTACTTGATAGTGCTAGAGATGCAGATCTTATCATTGCTGGAGATATAGTGTATGCAGCTCCCTTAGCTGCCGATAAACTGGGTATTCCGTGGGCATCATTAGCACTCGCACCCGTTGCATTTTTTTCGGCTTACGATCCATCAGTTATCCCTCTATTTCCATTCTTAGCAAAGTTACGTGGATTAGGCGCTCCACTTAACCAAGTCATAATTCAGTTATTAAAAGCGGTTGCTAAATCTTGGGCAGAACCAATTCATCAACTGAGGAAAGAACTCGGATTGCCTCAACTCTTTAACAATCCGATTGTCGATAAGTCTTCTGCCTGTCTTGTCTTAGCGATGTTCTCTTCAGTATTTGCAAAACAGCAGTCCGACTGGACTAAAAATACTATAATAACAGGATTTGCATTTTATGATGGCGACGGTAAAGAGGGGGAAATAACACCAAAACTACAGCGATTTTTAGACGCAGGAAAACCACCAATTGTTTTCACATTGGGTTCAGCCGTAGTGATGGTTCCTGGAACTTTCTATCAGGAAAGTATTCGAGCAGTAACACTATTAAAACGTCGTGCAGTGTTGCTAATTGGTAAAAATAATCTTCCAGATAATCTTTCGGAAGACATTATTGCGATCGATTATATCTCGTACTCGCAACTTTTCCCTCATGCTTGTGCCATTGTTCATCAAGGTGGAATTGGGACGACAGCACAAGCTCTCCGAGCGGGTCGCCCTACCTTGATAATGCCCTATACTTACGACCAACCAGACAATGCTGCGCGAGTCAAAAGGTTGGGTACATCAAGGACGATCGAGCGTAAGCACTATACGGGAGTAGGAGTTGCCAAAGAATTACAAGCATTGCTAGAAGATCCTAACTATGCCGCCAAAGCTACCGAAATTGGACAGATCATTAAAATAGAAAATGGTGTTAGCATAGCTTGTGATGCGATTGAAAATACACTTCCAAAAACTACTTTTTCATAGTATTAAGGAATAAAAATCGATTCCTGCTATCAACTTTTAGATCGAAACCACCTCACAAATAACTTCTCCCCTTCAATCCAGATAAAGATCAGTAAGCTACAACCAAAACAGACTCCCAATTCAAACAAACTTAAAGCTTGGGTGCCAAAAAATGATCGCAATGGAGCAATGTAAACCACAGCCAACTGCAATAGAATCGTACCCAAAATCGCACATAACAACAATGGATTGCTATATGGGTTAATTTCGATAACGAGTTTGTTTGCAGAGCGTACAGCTAAAGCGTGACCCATTTGGGCAATACAGAGAGTAGTGAAAACGATCGTTTTCCAAGTATCAGGATCGCCGATATAGTCAGCGGCATGAGTACGATCGAAAGCCCATTTCATCAACCCGATCGTCACAATACCAAAAATTAATCCAATCCTGATGATATAAGCTCCCAGGCCCCTAGCAAAAATGCTTTCATTAGGCTGGAATGGTTCTCGCTGCATCACGCTCGCATCCCCCGGTTCCAATGCCAGGGCGACCGCTGGCAAACCATCCGTCACTAGATTCATCCACAGAATTTGTAGCGGTGAGAGGGGCACAGCACCCAAACCCATCAGCGGAGCAGCAGCGATCGTCAAAATTTCACCGATATTGCTGCCCAGAATGTATTTAATAAATCGCCGGATATTAGTGTAGACAATTCGTCCTTCCTCCACAGCAGCCACGATCGAAGTAAAGTTATCATCCAACAACACCATATCGCTAGCTTCTTTACTCACATCTGTGCCCGTAATTCCCATCGCCACCCCGATATCGGCCTGCTTCAATGCCGGAGCATCGTTAACTCCATCCCCCGTCATGGCTACCAACTCGCCTTGCTGTTGTAGGGCTTTGACAATGCGTAACTTATGTTCGGGAGCAACACGGGCATAGACATTGACTTGATCGATTGTTTGTGCCAAGGTTTCATCATCCATTTGGGCAATTTCATTGCCGCTGACAACCGGGCTACCGGCTTGAGCAATGCCCAGATCTTGAGCGATCGCCTGAGCAGTCAATGGGTGATCACCAGTAATCATCACCGTCCGAATGCCAGCGGCTTTGCAGGTAGCGACAGCCGCCCGAACTTCGGAGCGAGGCGCATCCATCATTCCTACTAAACCCGACCAAATCAACTCTGACTCTGCCACATCTGCTTCTGGAAGATTGGTGAAGTAGCGATAGGCAAAGCCCAATACTCTCAGCCCTTGAGTCGCTAGATGAGCATTTTGGGCGAGGATTTGCTGTCGATCGGGTTTGGTTAATTCCAGATACTGATCATTTTTAAAGGTATGGGTGGCTCGATCGAGAATAGATTCTGGCGACCCTTTGGCGAACAGTAAATAGTAGGGAGCCTGTTGGCAGATAATGCTCATCCGCTGTCGATCGCTATCAAACGGCGATTCCTGAACCCGAGCATAACTCTGGGGCGACACCTCAATTCCGGCTTTGTGGGCGAGGACTAATAAGGCTCCTTCGGTGGGATCGCCCAGAATCTGCCACTGATTATCGGTGTACTGTAGCAGCGCATCATTACAGAGAGCACAACCCCACAGCAAACTCCAGAGTGCAGAGTCATCTATAGGGTTAACTCGATCGCCGTTGTGTTGAAATTCCCCGGTAGGAATATAGCCTTCGCCATTAATTTGGTATTCAGCCCTCAAGGTGACAACTTGTTGCACCACCATTTTATTTTGAGTTAAAGTACCTGTTTTATCAGAACAAATAATCGTTACCCCACCTAGGGTTTCTACTGCTGGGAGTTTGCGAATCAGGGCTTGGCGTTTTACCATCCGCTGGGTGCCCATCGCTAAAGTGATGGTGATTACAGTCGGTAATCCTTCTGGAACTACTGCTACTGCCACACTCAGAGAGGTTTTCACCAATTCTTTCAAAGTAGCAAGATTAAAAGAGCCGATCAATAAATCTGGCAACATCCCCATCACAATGGTCAGGGCCACGATCGCCAAGGCTCCAATTACTAACACATTGCCCAAATGAGTCAATCGCTGTTGTAGCGAAGTAGGCTGATTTTCGACACCTTGCAATAGAGTAGCAATTTTGCCAAGTTCGGTACTCATTCCGGTGTTGGTGACAACAGCAATGCCATGGCCAGTAGTAATTTCAGTTCCCTGATAGACTAAATTCACTCGATCGCCCAAGGGTGTATCAGCCGCTAATTCAGCCTCGGCGCTTTTACTACTAGCTGTAGCTTCCCCCGTCAGCGCCGATTCTCGCAGTTGCAGTTGTACCGCTTCCACCAACCGAGCGTCTGCTGCTAATTGATTACCGGCTTCGAGATAGATCATATCTCCGGGGACTAATTCACTGCTATCAATTTCGCTGATTTGACCATGACGTAACACCCTCACTTGAGGTGCTGCCATGTTTTTCAGCGCTGCTAGTGCTTGTTCGGCGCGGCTTTCTTGGAAATAACCTAAAACCCCATTGAGAATCACGATCGATAGAATGGCAATGGTATCCTTAAATGGCAACTCACTCGTCTTTCCGGCCTGAATCTCCATAAAATCAAAAATTCCGGATACCACAGCTACCACTAGCAACATCACCAACATAATATTGGTGAACTGCTCAGACAAAATCTGCCACCAATGCCGAGCAGCAACAGCCACTAGTTCGTTGTTGCCAAACTGTTGCTGTCGATCAATTACTTGTTGATCGTTCAAACCTATTTTCTGGTCTGTCCCCAATTCGGATAAAGCCTGAGCAATAGTCAGTGTATGCCAAGTAGGAACTAGATCGGCGATCGCGCCGTGAGATTGATCGGGATGGTTCGGTTCTGCGATCATAGGAAAATAAGTAAATAATTATTCAAGGTTTCATCTATTCTCGTTTTTCCACCACAATTGTTAGATGAGCAACCATTGCCCCGATCGAGCTAATAGCAGCCATGACCGGAAATAAAGCTGCACTGACCAAGCCCCCGACCACTCCGATGGTCAGAGGGATTTCAATTAAGATTTGCCCTTCTGCATTTTTGAGAATAATTCGACGAATATTACCCTCGTGCAGAAGCTCCTTGATTCTAGCTACCAGACCATCGCCATTGATGCTAAATTCTTCTACTCCAATCTTTTCCTCTGATTCTGGAGTCTTTTCTCCAGTGGCTGTGGCCACTAGCTCAGATTGGATTTTTTCGACATTTTCTTGAAATGTGTCGTTTGGTGTACTCATATTGATAACTCTCTGCTAATGGTTATGTTGACAAAGTTAGATAGGAATGTTCTGCTTTGATATGTTACCAGCCATGTTCAAATATTAATATCTCTCGCCTGACTGATTTATTTGATACCCATTTAAGTCAATAGGTAGAGAAGATTTAGACTTTAGCTGTTTCCACAATCAATCCATCGAGCATTTGAATTGTGCGCTTGGTTTTGGCCGCGACGTTGGCATCATGGGTCACAAGAGCGATCGTAGTGCCCTGTTGATTTAACTCGGTGAGCAGCTCCATAATCTCTTGAGAAGTCGTAGAATCTAACGCCCCAGTGGGTTCATCGGCTAGCAGCAAAGCCGGATTATTCACCAAAGCCCGCGCGATCGCTACTCGTTGTTGTTGTCCACCAGAGAGTTGATTGGGGCGATTTTGCAGTCGATCGCTCAATCCCACCTGTGCCAATGCTTCAGTAGCTTGCTTAATTCGTTG
>JANNEH010000151.1:0-3375 GCA_031378405.1 Synechococcales cyanobacterium OTE_75_metabat_409 | reverse complement strand
AGTTTGGTGGCACGATATAAGTCGTTATACAAAAAGGCTTGAATGGCTTCCTTGGCAAAATCTTGTAACTGCTGCGGCTCCAATTTTGCTAGCTGGCTATCTGTTGCTAGTTTCTGGACAATAGCCTGCTGTAATTTAGCTCGTTGATCGGCAGCAAAGATACTATTTGGGCTAGGCAGTATGCTGATCTGCGCAGCAAAAATACTCTCAAAAATACTTGACCAATGGCTCAGATCTGCTAACGAGGGGGCAGTATTGGGAGCTGTTTTCGTAGGCATCTGGCCGTCAAAGGCATCGGTTAATTTGGTGGCAATAGCCAACTGATAGGCCAGCCGGACAGCGGCAGTCCACAGCCCTTGAGTAATCAACAGATCCATCATGCCCGCGATTTTAGGTGAATCGCCCACAGTCTGATTGGGGTGATTGAGCACTCGTTCTAACCAGAGTCCGAGGGTGCCATTCTCGACTACTTCCCCAAACAATAGCCAACTGCTAAAGTCGCCGTTGTGAGTAATGCGGTGATTGACGTTTTGAGGTCTGGCAATCCATTGGCCATTTTCCCGTTGCCAGACGGTCTCAATTTTAGCGGCAGTCCATTCATGCCAATGGGTTTCTAGTACTGCTGGTGGCCCACTGGTACCGAAGCGGTAGTGCCAAGCCCCGATGCTGGATTCTAGTGGTTTAATGCCCGATCGAACGGCTTGCTGGCGAGTTTTGGCAAAAGCTGCTTCCAGGGTATTGGTTAAGTTACCGCGTTTAGGATTGACAATTTTGTGGCCAACAAACACGATGTTACCGGCTTTATCGCGGCCTAAAGTCAAGCCACCCCCCGCTTGCTCTCCCCGAATTTCGGTTTCTTGACCCATAGTATGAGATAAACTCAGCAGGTTTTTGGGCATCAGCTCATTGGCCTTGATCGGTTGCTGCCAGCCAATAAAACCAAAGTTACCGCAATAGAAGCGGTCGGCTTGACCAGTAATCATTGCTACCATATCTGATCGAGAACTTACCAGAATCAGCAAGTTGGCTACAATAAAGGCTGTTACTAAAAACTCACCTATCCAAAATGTTTGAGATTGCAAATAATATATTCCCAGCAACAGAGCAATGAGATTAAATAATAATCCACCAGATGCTTTGATGCGGATTTTCCAGGGAGTTTTATTACCGGCTTCGATCGACATTGCAGATGGCTCTGTCCAAGCAGGCAGAAAAATATCATTAAATGGCAGACAAGATTTTAGTAATACGACGAACTTTCTGTTCTCCAGGATATTGGCGATCTTTATGGCGTGATGGTTTTGGTCGATCAGAGCCTGAATAAAAGTATGGCCACAACCATGAATTAAGATTGCAATGTTCCAGATAAATCGGGTTGAAAAAATAGCCCCCAAAAACAACCAAATATCTTTTGCCTCAACAGAATACAGATTGAAGATGTTTTCCTGCCAAACCATGATCGAAAATAAAAATGAGAGCAATTCTGGTAAAACACACTTTAGATATCCAATGAATCCATAATTAAATCTGGGGCATCTGGTATTTGTATCGGGAAAATCTAAAGACAGGTTGAGTTTCATGGCTGATGAAAATTGACTTGAAAAATCAAGGTTGTTGTGGGGAACTGGAAATCGGCATACCAATAAATTGCTAAGTGTCAGACACTTGGCGAATTAGTCGGCTGTTTAAGGCACTTTACTGCAATCGGTTACCACTTGGTTAACCAGATTATTATAGATTCAGAGTCGAGGATCGATCGGTTCACTTTCTAATGCCAGCACCCCAAATACACATTCATGAACTTGGCGCAGAGGCTGATGAGTCACAAATCTTTCTAGGGCTTCAATTCCCAAGGCAAACTCCCGCAGCGCCAAAGAACGCTTCGCGCCTAGTCCCCGCTGCCGCAGACGTGCCAAATACTCTGGCAAGTCATATTCTGGGCCATAAATAATCCGCAAATATTCCGCACCACGACACTTCACTGCGGGCTGAATTAGACCTTTTTCGCCGCGCTCCACAAAATTCAGCGACTTAACCACCATTCCTTCACCCCCAGCAGCAGTGAGCGATTCCCACCAACGAGTGGCTTCAGCAACAGCAACATCATCCAACAAATCTACTACCCGATGATTAGTGGCCAACAATAGGCTGGGGTCGGCAGCACAAATTTCACTGATGTGATTCATGTGCCAGAGATGATCTTTGTTCACATGCACCGCTCCCGCAGTAGCCATAATCTGAAAAGGCGCGAGTTTAAAATCTTCGATCGAGTTCACATTCCAGCAATAGCGCCGATAGGCATCCACATAGCGCTGCGCCAAAGTCGATCGAGCCACAGTCCGCTCCAGTTGCTCTGCCACCGCCACTCCCCGAGTACCAGCCTGCTGTAAAAGCTGTGCTGCACAGTCTAACCCATGAGTTGCTGCGGCTCCTACGGCTGCATACTGCCCTCGTAATAATCCCTGTGCCTTGGCCGACCAAGGCATTAATTCACAATCTAAGCACACCCAATCGGTATCCAATTTCTGCCAAAACCCACTCTGGGTTAAGGCGTTATTTAGCTTGGCTAAGAACTCTGCTTCCCATGCGGGTTCAGTGAAAAATCTTCGACCAGTACGGGTATAACAGACTCCCATCCCTTCACCGACGATGCCAAAGTGACGCTCGATCGCTGCCTCGTTTTTTCCGATCACCACGATCGCCCGTGAACCCATGTGCTTTTCTTCACAAACTACACTGTTGATCTGGTGTTGACGATAGTAATCAAAAGCCTCGGTCGGATATTCTAAATAACCTGGTTGATTAGAGGTAGCCACTGGCGACATAGTGGGTGGTAAATAAATTAGCCACTTCGGATTCACCGCAAAGCGACTCATTACTTCCAAAGCAGCAATAGATCGATCGGCATGAATTGTAATTTTGGGATGCAGACGGGTTTCTAAGAAACGTTTACCAGTCACATCGGCGATATTTAACAAATCATCATTTGCTTGTTGAGCAGTCAAGGTTGATTCGATACCACCCAAAGGTTTAATTGGCTCAAAATATACCCGTGCCGCTGGTACTTGCACAATGTCTCTTTCTGGGTAGCGCAGAGCGGTAAGTTTGCCACCAAAAACACAGCCAGTATCGATATCGATCGAGTTATTCAACCACTCGGCCTCCCGCACCGGCACATGACCATAAACCACCATCGCCTTGCCGCGATAGTTTTGTGCCCAGTTGGCGCGCACCGGTAAACCATATTCATCAATCTCACCAGTGGTTTCACCATACATGGCAAAAGAGCGCACCACACCCGAAGTCCGTCCTTGCATTTCGGCTTTCAAACCAGCATGGGCAACGACTAACTTGCCTTCATCTAGAACATAATGA
>JANNEH010000080.1:0-42583 GCA_031378405.1 Synechococcales cyanobacterium OTE_75_metabat_409 | reverse complement strand
TGAAGAAACTATCCTTTTTAGACTCTTAGTTAAACTAATTCGTGATTACGAAGAAGAAACTTATTCTCTCCAAGAATGGTAGAAAATACCGCCTCATTTGCTTTTGCAGCATCTTATGGAGGCTAGAGGCATGAAGCAGGTCGATTTAGTTGGCGTACTTAATCTCTCTAAAGGGGTGGTTTCTTTGATAGTTAATGGTAAGCGGGCTATTAGCAAAGCTCAGGCTAAGAAATTAGGTGAAATATTTAATATTTCTGCTGGTGCTTTTATTTAATTTAGAGCTAAATCAGTTCCAAAAATAGTGCGAAAAGTTTATTGATCGACTGGTATGAGCAGCGAATTACTAAATAAATAGAGCCAACCCTTAAGGGTTGACTCTGTATTTTCGCAAAGAGTGCTTGTTAGTTTTGAAGAACAACTGCTACATTGGCGTTGCTCAATCCTCTTTGCTTTACTTCAGTGAGCGTCTTGTTGATCGCATATTTCTGGTTGATCGAATTGATCAACTCAGTTTGGTTGTGCTTTTTAGCAACGCCCCAAAGATCAGCAATCAGGTCAAAAGAACCATCAGCATTCCGAGACCAGCCGAGATCATATTCGCCTTCCAAGACAGCTACAATGTCTGCCCGAATCTTTTGGCCTTGATAGCCCCGGAGATCCGCTTCGGTTTTTACAGAAATGCCCAAATCGCGTAAAGAGCTTTTGAGAACTTCTGCATCGGAGATTTTGGTACGTAAGGTGCTGAAGTGAGACATAGTCAATTTCCTCCAAGGAATAATGAGAAAAAGATGTACTTAGCTTGTGTCACCCAAAAGATGTGCCGAGTGACGATCGAACCAACTAGCAACCGGTTTTAAGACCATGAGCTAGCTTTTCCTCCCGTAGGAGAAAACCTGTTAGAACTCCATGCGGTGATAATCAGCCACAGAAGATGCTGCCGGACGAGCGCGTTGTCTAGCCCAATCTCGCAGAGCAGACACCTGCTCGTGCATCGTGCGAGAAAGAGGCATCGTCGCCTTAATCGCGGCAATGAAATCTAGTTGCGAGAACTCGCGGTCTTGAGCGAAAGCATCATACATTGCTGCAAACAAAGCTTGCTCAATTTCTGCCCCCGAGAAGCCCTCAGCTACTTTCGCCAACTCTTCGCAGTCAAAGCGCTCTGGATCGCGTTTGCGCTTGCGAATATGGATTTTGAATACGGCTTCCCGCTCGGATTGCGTCGGCAGATCGACAAAGAAAATTTCGTCGAAACGACCTTTGCGCAAAAACTCACTGGGTAAGCGTTCTACTCGGTTAGCTGTCGCCATCACGAACACTGGCGAGGTTTTTTCCTGCATCCAGGTCAAGAAAGAACCAAAAATGCGACTGGATGTACCGGCATCGGAATCAGCCGAGCCACCTGCCCCCGAAAAGGCTTTTTCTAGCTCATCGATCAGCAGAATACAAGGCGAGATCGACTCAGCAGTCTTAATTGCTGCCCGCAGATTGGCCTCCGATCGACCCACCGTAGAGCCGTCGTAAACCCGACCCATATCGAGGCGCAGTAAGGGTAAACCCCACATTTCGGCAGTAGTCTTGGCAATCAAAGATTTACCGCAACCAGGTACTCCCAAAATCAGCATCCCCTTTGGTTGAGGCAGGCCATATTCGCGGGCGCTTTCACTGAAAGCTCCAGCTCGTTGAGTGAGCCAACGTTTTAGTTCACCTAAACCACCTACTTCTTGCATGGTTTCGTTATTTTGGATGAATTCCAAAATACCGTTGCGGCGAATAAGCTGTTTCTTTTCTGCCAACACAATATCTACTTCGTCGCCAGTAAGGCGTTCTCGTTGGATATAGGCTTTGCGGAAAACTTTTTCAGCTTCGTCTCTGGTTAGACCCAAAGCTGCTGTGAGCAAACGCTCCCGATCTTCAGCGGCCATGCTTCGTTGAGGAGTTAGAGCTAATTGTTGTGACAACACTCGATCTAGTTCTTTGCGAGTAGGTAGATCGAAATCTAACACCACTACTTCAGTTTCTAGCTCGATCGGAATCTGCTGGACAGGCGACATCAAAATGATGTTCTTTTTGTTGCCCTTGAAACCAGCTACCGCGTCTCTCAACCAGCGCGTAACATCGGCAGAGTCTTTAAAAGGGTGGAGATCTTTAAAGATATAAATGCCAGATTCTTGATGACGCACAGTCCACTCAATTGCCATTTGAGGTGAAGCAGTGCCATGTTGGACAGCCTTGGTCTGGCCGTATTCCACCATTCCTTGGGTAAGAGTCCAAACATACACCTTGCGATCAATTCCCCGTTGCTGGGCGATCGAAAGGATCTCTCGTTCAGCGCGTTCTTCCTCGGAGGTCACGAGGTATATGAGGGGGTATTGGGCTTGGATGAGAGTATTTAGCTCTGCTTGCATAGTTCCCTACCTGTGTAAAACGGCTGTAAGAATACGATAGCTGCCTAAAACTGTTCGATCGATCAACAAAAGCTAGGGCTTTTTTAGCGTTGACCCACTAGTAGAGTATCCTGCTTGGGAACCACTAGCTCGTCGTCTAAAATGCTGGGCTGGCTTCCGATCGCGACCATTTCACCATTTCTAATGACCGTTGGATGATCACATTCTGGACAGTTATATACCTGATGCTTGCCGAGACTGGCGTTGGCGGCCTCTGCAATTAACTCGGGATGCTGAATGTAAACTTCGAGCGCCCTTGCTGCAATAGTTGACATTGTTTCTAGCTCGACGGCGGCTTTAATTTTAAGCTGCCTGTACAAGTCAGATGTCAGGTATAAAGTGACCTTTTGCTTTTCTTCCATGGTGTTTAGCGGTGCATTCCGGGTTGCTTGTTTACAACTGTAGATAAAATCTTTTTTACTGTCAAGCTGTTTCGCTGCTTTGACGGCAAAATTGTTACATATGTTAACAGTAGCAGATCAAGGTTTAAAGGCAGAATGATTTCAATCGCCTTCCAGCAGACGGGTATAGCCGTCGAGCAGCCCTATGAACCCCAGAAATATTCGTCAGCGCATTGATCAATTCAATAGCCAGCGCCCAGCAGAGCTACGCCACAGCAAATATCACAAAATGCAAGCAGACCCTTTTAGCTTTTTTCGGGGAAGCTGCCATCTGTTTCAGGAAGACTGGCCAGTGGGCGAAGAGATCGATCGAGCACCTCACCTGTTGATCTGTAGCGATCTACATCTGGAAAACTTTGGCACCTATAAAGGATCAGACCGTCAGGTGTATTTTGGCATCAATGATTTTGATGAAAGCTGCTATGCCGCAATCAGTAGAGACATTACCCGCTTGGCAGTCAGCGTTTTATTAGTAGGCAAAAAGTTAGATCTAAGTACCGCCGATCGCACTGGGTTGGCCAGAGAGTTATTAGACACCTATCGTCAGACCCTCAGCTTAGGGCAACGGAAAACATTGAGTACTGCGCCAGGAGTAGTTGGTAAGTTATTACAGAAGGCTGGTGATCGATCGCGTCTGGATTTATTAAAAAAATACTTAGGAGACAAAGTTGATCGCGACCAGCTCCAGGAAGTTAAAGATGAAATATTGCCGATCGCGGCTAGTCGCAGGGGTCAAGTTCTGGCTGTATATCATGATTGGGCTAAGCAACAAGCCAAACCAGAATTTTATCAATGTCTAGATATCAAACAGCGCATAGCGGGTTTGGGCAGCTTGGGAGTAGAGCGGTATCTGCTACTCATTGCGGGAAAAGGCCAACAGCAACGCTATTTGCTAGATCTGAAAGAGCAACCAATCATCCAGTTAGCAGGTCAACCAGCTTGGTCTAGCTCAGCAGCGCGAGTATTGGCAGTGCAATCCCTGCGGCAGTCGCCGGTACCAGCTTTGCGAGGGGAGGTTTCGATCACTCATAGTGACAGCGAAGCTATCGACCAAAAATCTTTTACTATCCGAGAATTGCAACCCAGCCAAGACAAGATTAAATGCGATACCAAGCATCTTCAGGGCAATGATTTGCAGCAATTAGTACATACAGTGGCGCAGGTAACCGCCTGGAGCCATATCCAGACTGATAAGTTAATGGAGGTGTTAGACTATGCGGCGGGTAATCAGTGGAGTTCGATCGTCCTGGAATATGCTACCGAATATGCCAAGCAGGTCAAAGCCGATTTCCAAGAATTTAAAGAAACCCCATAATTTCCAAAAAACCTAAGCAGAATCTGAGGTTTATTCTTAATTACTTTGGAGCCATGCCAATAGATTGCCCATGCTCTCAAAGTCCAATAGCGCTATCCCTAGGGAGCCAATCTGATCTGTAGAAAGCGATCGAACTTGCCTTTCCACTTCCACTGAAATCTTGCCTACCCTTCGAGCTAATAACTCTAGCACTAAATCCTGCCGACCATTGAGTTCGCCAATCTGTTCACCTTGGCGTTCCCCATCAAGGCGCGCAGCTTCCAACTGTTCTAAATATAAGGGGGATAATTGCATCACTAACTCCTGCTCATCGGTTTCAGTATCTTGTTTGGCTGCTAGCTCCATTCTATAGGATACCAACAAGTTCAACAGGCTTTTGCGGTAAGGATGTTCAACTGGTAAAGCCGCGACTTCGGCCATGGCAGATTGTTGTACCCGACCTTTGCCCATCAGCCGAAACAGCAAAGTCTCCGCAGTCACCGGAAGCTGATGAATAACAATAATGCCTGTTTGTAAACTTTTGCTTAACATATATATGCCTGCTCCCCATTTAGCTTCATTAGCTATAGCACCAAAGGATTCCAGCTTATGGGCTGCCAGAGTCGGAGTAATGATCCACATACGGGGTTGTAATTCCGCTTGAGGATCTGGCTCTGGGCAAACTTCTTGCTGAATTTGCAGAGCTTTAATGATACAGCCTTGAATTTTATTCACCTCGACAGGGTTGCGATAGGGTTCAAAAGCAACGGCTTGGTCGCTAACGCACCGAGCCAATAAACTCAACTGCGGTTCTGGTGTAATCGGCTGATGAGGGACAAAATAAATATCAATAAAGGTGGTTTCGGGATCTAGTGATCGCTGGGTACTCACTTCCCCAAAGGGACTAAGGCGTAGCTCAAAGAGGTTTTTGTTAAAGCGGTCGTGGGGAAACTGGGACATTGCTTTCCTTGGGGCATGATGCAAATCGCTGGCTGAATTTAATCAATCGTTTATGGATACGATGACTTCGGCGGATCGGAGAACATCTGTGCCGATGGTGAAACCGCGTCGGCTGACTTTGATCACCGATTGGGGTGGTAAATCTGGGTGGACTTCGCGGCTGACTGCGGCACAAACCGTAAAATCTGCCGGAGCATGGAGAGGCACATCGATCGACTTTACGCCACAGCCTGCTAAGGAATCTTCCAGTTTATTGGAGATAGAGCGCAAAGAATTGGGTAATCGCTGCTGGAAAGCTGGTGGTGGATCAGGGTGGTCAGCCAAATAGCTACAGAGATAATCGAGGGCATCAACTACGCCCAATAGTTCTAAAAACAAACTATTGTTGGCGCTGGCCGCAGTGGCTTGTTGTTGTTGTAGCTTGGCTTGGAGAGCAGCATTTTCCTTAATTAATTGATCGATCGAAGTCTGGATTTCAGCGCGCTGGGTGGCGGTAATTTGATACATATTCACCTTAATTAATCAGGAGGAAAATTTTTGATGCTTTGACCGAATAGTCGATCGGTAGCTACGATTTCTGTTTGCATTAGTTCAGGAGTGAGTTGCTCATCTGGAGCCAGATTTTGCATTGCCCGCTCTAATTTTTCAATCTCAATAGTTAAGACACTCAAGACTTCTGGATTCGGTGCCGAGGCAGCAGTGACCTGTCGCCAGTTTCCCCAGAGATAATGCACTATTGCTCGATCGGCTGGGTCCATTAGTACTTTGCGGGCCTTGGCCAAGACATCTGGAGGATAGCGCTTGCGCTGCATCGCTTTAGCAAAAGCCTTGAGCACCTCGGCATTACTAGCCAAAGGATCTACTTCTAAAATTTCATAGGGATGAGGATCGAACATAGATTTTAGTCCTCAACTTCATTAGCTACAAAATTCATAAATTCTAGTGCTGTATTGCTCTGGAGCAGAGCATACCAACATTGAGCAAAATCTTTTTTCTCGGCGAGGTTCCAGATCAGTGGATGGTGATCGTCACATAGTTGATCTACAGTCGATTTCCATTCAGCAGATTTCAAGATTTGCTCTTTGGCCAGCTCTAGCATCGGGAAAGCCTCTCGCCAGCGAGGAAAGCCACCGGGTTTGCAGAGTAAATAGTAACAGCCTTCGTGGTAGGCCACAAATTGCTGGGCAAAAGCACTCGCCACCGAATCAGGGGGAAAAGAGGGTTTGACCAACATTGCCTGCACGGGGTTTCCTTGCAGACAGGCCAAAACGGCCTGCCACCAGGGAGTGTAAAACATTGCCCACTGTTTTTCTGGGAGTGATACTGTTTTGATTTGGGACTGAAACAGCTCATAAAAACCGGGCGAAAGAAAAGCACAATGAATGCGCAAGCCTTTGGTGGGTGGATTTCCCAGATATTCCAACGCTACCATTTCTCGCTGCCACTGGAGCCGCAGATCGGCTCGGGCAGTTTCGTCGGGGACTCGATCGATCAGCGGTGGTAGCAAATCGCGAATTTGGCTGGCGATACTCTCAGCCGTAGGTAAATTGGAAAAATTGGGGAGATCTATTTTGGTATTGATAATGGCCGTGACCCAAATGGGAATTAATTCCTGCAACCACTCTAGTCGCTCTGGCTGAGAGAGAAACCGATAGTAAGCTGCCACCGCCCAATCGTGAAGTGTCCCTTTGCCCCCGGCTTTGAGCCAGCGACCTTGGGCTAGCTGAAAACGTCCTGCCCAGTCTGCTGGTACGGCAGTAAGCTGGGGCAAGATATATTCATTGAGTACCTGTTGGATTAAATCATCACTGCCTAATTCTTCTAGATAGATGACACTGCTCTGCCAAGCTTCTTCTAATTTTTGGGACTGAAGTTCTTGCTGAATATAGCTAAGCATTTGTAGGCGCTGCTGTTGGCGTTGTTGATAGCGAGCTAATCCGTTGTAGCGCAAGGACAGTCGATCGGTAAGATTATTACTCTGTTCGATCGCTTCCGCCCAGTTACATTCAGCGATCGCCACTGCCGCTAATCTGCGCCGACAGGCCACTTGCAGGTTGGGAAACTCATTTTGAACATTCAGATAATGATAACGAGCACTCTCTAACTCCCCAGTAAGTTCGGCAGCCAAACCGAGGCGAAACCACTCCTGACCTTGGCGCAGCCGCTGAACTTCCTTGAGTAACAACGCCCCTTGACGATCGGCATAAATATTTAAGGCGCGGCGCAATATGGCTTCAGCTCGATCGAAGTCACTAGTAGCAGCGATTGTTTGGGCAAATTGCACGGCTTGCTGATAGTCGGCGACTACTTGTCGCCAATGCAGAAGTTGGGGATCGAGCCGATCGAGTAATGGACTTACCTGCCACTGTCGCCAAGGATGCTGCCAAAAAGCCACTGGTTCCCGCAGGCTAATAATCAGATTTTTGGCCACTGCCAAGGCTCGATCGAACTGGCCAGCAGTGGCTAATTCTTCGGCCTCTAACAAGAGATCTCGATCGGCCAGAAATTTCCGCCCCAGACCAAACAGCGGGGCAGTACGCAAAGATTCCAGCAATCGATCGAGGGTACTAACTGGCTTCATGGCGCAATTTTAGCAGCAAAAAACCCCATAATAGCGGTCAAGATGGCCAAAGCCAACCAGCGATAATCTAGCCCGGTTTTAGCTGCTGGTAGCTCGGCTAGAATTCGCAGCGCAACCAAGTCGGTTTCACAGTTAGGACAAGTGAGGGTCGTAATTTGGGTGCGTTGGCAGGCTGGGCAGGTCAAAGGTGTACTCATTATCTTTGCAGTCCAGTGTTGATAGTGGCGGCGGGGGCTTCTTCATCGATCCATTGGTTGGCCTCGATTTGTTGGGCATACCAAAGTTGTTCGGCGGTTTCTAGATCCTCTGCCCGCAACGCCGCAATTAATTTATCATGTTGCATATCCATAGCCTGAGCTTTAGCTGGTTTAACTTGGCGGGCATTGTACATGGCTAGTTCAATATAGCGCATCCGCCTCACCCACTCTGGCAGCATTTGATTTTCGCGCATAGCCGCTTCGCAGGTGGCTTCCATTTGGGAGAAATCATCTCGATGCAGGGCTGCGCGGAGTTGCAGACTGAGGGCTTTAAATCGATCGATTTGGGCGGGGGGCATTAAGAAGCTATACATGTTTACTAAGTAATCACAGTAAGTTGCCCAGTTATCGGCTCTACGGCGCTCGGCAGTAGAATCGCGCTTCAGTTTGGCAATGGCCTCTGCCGCTCTTTGAAACAGGTCGGGGCGTTCTTTGCCCGTAAAAGGATCAATGGTTTGGTTGGCAGTTTCGACGATCGGAGCAATTTGGCGATTCATCTCTTGCATTTCTGTTTGATCTAAGTTTTGCTCATTAGAATCAGCAATGATTTCAGCAATTTGCCGATAGATCATTTCATCAGCGCGCCCTCGGGAAAAAGAACTGCTGACCCGCACACTGGGATCTTGACGTAAAAAGGCTGAGAATTGCAGACTGCTGGTTTGTTCATCTAGCTCTAGAGCCACCGTAACTTCGGTGCCTGCCGGATAAAATTTGGGCAACGATAACCACATTTCACCTACGGTTTCGTCTATTTTATTGCTTTCATCGCGGTTAAAAAAGGTAAAGCTAATCAACCGCTGGTCATCTACTACTGTCCGGAAAGTTTGCATACTGCTGTGGGGCAAGGCATCACCGCGTGCGATCACTTTTTCTAGGCCAGTGGCTAGTTGAATGTAGTAATCACGGGAAACAGTACAGACTTTTTCGGTTAAGCCCGCTGCTACAATGGCCGCTCCTTCGGCGATCGCATACATTGGGCGAGGGTGAATTACCACCCGCTCGGCACCAAAGACTTCCCGCAGGTGTTGTTGTACTAAAGGTATTTGAGAGGAACCACCCACTAACAATACCGCATCAACCATCTCGATCGTACAGTCAGCACATTTGATGGCTTCCTGGCAAATTTTAATGGTTTTATGGATGTAGGGCAGCAATAACTCATTGAATTTGGCTACGGTTAGCTCAATATCCAGATAAATCGGCATTCCGATCGAATCAAACAATGGGGTCGCCGGGACAATTCGCACCACTGGGGCGGCACTGAGGGCAATTTTGGCTCGTTCCACGGCGGCTTTGAGATCTACGGCAAAGCGCAGTTGTAGGTCGGAACTCATTGCCGCAATGATTTGAGGCAGATCGGGCAAGTTTTCTTTGATGGCCATTTGCTCGATCGCCCAGTCGGCCAACTGTTGATCAATATTTTCACCACCCAGCCACAGATCTCCGGCTTTGCCTAACTCGGCAAACCAGTTACCACTGGCGGTAATTAGCGAAGCATCAAAGGTGCCGCCGCCAAAATCATAGACCAAGATGGTTTTGACATCACTGTCTTCACCGGGTTGAAACCCATAGGAAATCGCTGCTGCTGTTGGCTCAGCCAATAATTCTCGCGGCTGAATTCCGGCTTTGATCGCCGCCATTTGGGTGGCATAACGCTGTCGATCGTTAAAGTAAGCGGGTACAGTGATCACTGCTTCGGTAATTTTGGCGGTCTGGCCCTGCTGTTGCTGAAAATGATCAGCGTTGGCCACGATTTTTTTCAAGATTTCGGCGGCGATTTCTTCGGGAGCAAACTCTCGATCGGCCAATTGCACTACCAGACTGTTTTCGGTGCCATGATCTGCTGCGCCAATTTTGTATGCACAGTGTTTGATCTGAGCCTGGACAGTAGAGTCCCCAATACCTCGCCCCATCAGTCTTTTGATTGTGGTGACCACATTCTGGGGTTCTGCCCGCAATTGATTTTGGGCGGCCTGACCAGCGACTAAAGTACCGCCCTGCCAAGCCACGATCGAGGGGGTCAGATATCGATCGGGCAGTTTGTTGTCTGCTGCGGTTACCAGTAACAACTCGCCAAAGCGAAAGGCTGCCACGGAGTTGGTGGTGCCTAGGTCAATGCCTACTACGCTGCCCATAAGATCATGCTGCTCCTAAACAATGTCGATTAAGCTTTGCCCACATTTTGTGGGCAATCCGCCATTAATAACGGCTAAGCTACCATATCATTCTGCAACAACCAAGACTCTCTTGCCATAGCAAAGGAGCTTTTGCTGCCACAGAGTAGCTTATCTAGACTGGATGATAATAAAACGCCACCCCCAGTAAAAAATAAGTTGCCAGTAATAGCGCCCCATCTAACCAGTTGGAGTGCCCTCCAGAACTGACAATGTTACTCACTGTCACACCGATCGCCAGTGCCACCACCTCAAATGGATTAAAACTAAGATCTAATGGTTGCCCCCACCACTGTCCAACAAACACCAACACCGGGGCAATAAACAGAGTAATCAGCAAACTATCACCAGTCACCGTCGAAACCGCCAGATCCATTTGATTTTTTAAAGCCAGCCGCGTAATCGTCACGTAGCCCGCTACGTCACTCAGTAGCGGCAACAAAATCACCCCCGTAAACAGCGGTGTAATCCCCAGTTGGGCAGTGCTATCTTCTACTACCTCGACAAATAAATTCGATTCAAACCCCACCGCCATCGAGGTAATCAGCAAAACCGTCACCCAGACCCCCAAACGTTTATTGCGGTCATCCGGAGCCGCTGCGGCGATCGATCCTGGCTCGGACTCGGCAATCGCTACGTCGTAAAGATAGCTATGAGTTTTTAATGAAAACAATAAAGTCAATCCATACAACACAATTAACACAGTCGCTGTGGCCATACCAATGCGGTGAATTGCCAAAGGGTCAACCATATTAGAGGTATAAGTCACCAAGGTAGGCAGGGCGATCGCGGTTACTCCCAAAGTCATAAACGACCCATTGACTCGGGCAAAAATTGGCTTAAACGATTGCTCCTTATAGCGCAACCCACCTGTCAGCATCCCTAGCCCCAACAGCAGCAATAGCGCTCCCAAAATACTGCCAGTAATACTAGATTTCACAATATCTACCAGTCCAGCCCGCAGTGCCACTAATGCCAAAATTAACTCGGTGGCATTCCCAAATACCGCATTGACCAAGCCGCCGATCGATGGCCCGGTCTCTACTGCAATTTTTTCTGTGGCTGTACTTAGGGCGATCGACAAGGGAATAATGGCTAGAGCCGAGGTCAAAAAAACCGTCATATCCCCCCACTGTTGATACTTCGCAACACAGGACAGGGGCACAAAAACCAAGGTAGCAGCTACAATTACCCCAGACAAAAGTCCCGATTTGGAAATATTCATACAGAGAGACAAGTTTAAGCTTTTATTGTGGTCGTCACAATCATCATACAGATGTGTGGCAGTCTCTGTATTTTGGTCGCTTGATGGACAGCTATTGTCTGTTTTTCTGAGTAGAATATACAGTGGCAAAGGTCTATCAGTATATTCGAGCAATAGTTGAGAAAGTGTTTGTGATAGTTTCATCTCATCTGGTTCGATTACATTGCTTACCATATAAGGGCTAATTACGCCATCTTATCCTACCACCGCAAAAGAATGCCATAATGCTAGAGTCAATATACAACTGGACAATATCAACACTCGATAGTAACCAACTGTTCAAGCGATCGATGGCAAAAATGTCATTAAGACTGATTAAGAAAATATCGAGTTTTTATGACCCATTGATCAATTATCAACTCCATAGCTACAACATTAAAATACCCCTCTCCCATGCACTACCGATCGTCCTAACACAATACCCTAATTACTCCAAAAATTTAGCCAGAGTAGCTAGCTGTATTTATCATAAATACCCGCATCTGACCATTGTTGATATTGGTGCAAATATTGGCGACTCGGTATTTATCTTAAGAGCAAAAGTTCCTTGTCCCATTCTGTGCATCGAAGGAGATCCCCGATTCTTCCAGATTCTGCAAATAAATACTGTCGCTTGTGAAAATGTTTCTATTAAACAAGTATTCGTCGGTAATACAGATGAACAAGCCAACAAAGAACTCGTGATTGTAGCGGGAACTGCTCATTTCGCTGCATCAAATAGCACGACTACCACCTTTCAAAAGCTCTCTAGCATTCTCGGTACAACACCAGAATTCTTAAATTCCAAGCTAGTTAAAATAGATACCGATGGCTTTGACTTATCAATTATCAGAGGTTCATTGGACTTTATTCAGGCAATAAAACCTGTGCTGTTTTTTGAATATGATCCTTTCTTTTTGGCCAAACAAAATGACGATGGCATATCTATTTTTGCACAGCTACATTCCCTGGGATATCACAGCGCCGCTATTTACGACAACTTCGGTAATTACCTAATCTCTGTGTCCCTCAAAGAACAAAATCAAATTGCCGACCTGCATCGATATTTATTAGGTCGGAATGGCGAATATTATTATGATGTCTGCTTAGTACATCAAGAAGATCTAGATATCCTTAGCCAACTCCGAGAAGTTGAAATAGCATTTTCAATGTGATAATATGTTTATTCTCCATTGCCCTACTCCCTCACAGAGTCTCGATCGGCCAGCAAATCATGACCTCCTCAGCTCTTCAGTATCTACCCGCTAACATCGCCAGCGATGCGCCCAACCAGCAAATTTTCCCCCTCACTGCTCAAGTCAACGCTCAAGACAACCTAGAGATTGGCGGCTGTGCGATCGGCGACTTGGTTAAACGGCATGGTTCACCCCTATATGTTGTGGACGAGCAGACCCTGCGCACTGCCGCCCAACAATATCGGCAAGCTTGGCAGAAATATTATCCTGGCGAATCTTTAGTTATTTACGCCTCCAAAGCTTGGAATTGCCTAGCCATCTGCCACATCGTCACCACCGAAGGACTAGGTATTGATGTGGTGTCTGGGGGGGAACTATTAACAGCGATCGCTGCTGGAGCCAAACCGCAGCAGATTTATTTCCATGGCAACAACAAATCAGTTAGCGAATTAGCATTGGCGATCGAACATGGTTGCAACATCGTCGTAGATAACTGGTTCGAGATCAAAACCCTCACTGCCCTAGCCGCATCAGCAGCCCAGCCAATACCGATCATGCTGCGCCTGACTCCCGGCATCGAATGTCATACCCACGAATATATCCGCACCGGCCACCTAGATAGCAAATTTGGCTTTGACCCCACCCGCATTGATGAACTATTTGTTTACCTGAGCAAGCAACCCCAACTGCATTGCATTGGGCTTCATGCCCATATCGGCTCCCAGATTTTTGAGCAACAGCCCCATCAAGACTTAGCTGGGGTAATGGTGAGCTGGTTTACCAAGGCTCAAACCTATGGCTTACCGATCAGTGAAATCAATGTTGGTGGGGGACTAGGTGTGAAATACACCGAAACCGATGATCCCCAAAGCATCGATGTTTGGGTACAGGGAGTGGCCACGGCATTAGTGTCAGCCTGCGATGCCGCTAAAATTGCCCCACCTAAAATTATTTCCGAACCAGGTCGATCGCTAGTCGCAAATTCTTGCGTTACCGCTTATACCATTGGCAGCAACAAAGAAGTCCCCGGCATCCGGCAATATTTGGCCGTTGATGGAGGCATGTCTGATAACCCTCGCCCGATTACTTACCAATCGATATATCGCTGTGTCGTGGCCAATAAAATGTCAGCCCCTTGTACCGAAACTGTCACAGTAGCAGGCAAACACTGCGAATCAGGCGATGTATTGATCCACAATGCCTCACTGCCAACCACCGAGCCAGGGGATATTTTAGTCGTGCCAGTGACGGGGGCTTATAACTACAGTATGGCCTCTAACTACAATCGTATTCCGCGTCCAGCAGCGGTATTAGTAAGCAATGGTAACAGCGATGTAATTATCGATCGCGAGACCTATGCCGACTTAGTGAAAAACGATCGACTGCCAGATCGCCTCCAAAAATAAGGCCGTCAGGCTAGAATAGAGCCATGAGTGAGAAAAAAACCGGGATCAAAGTTCTCGCCGACAACCGTCAGGCTAGATTTCAGTATGAATTTTTAGAAGTCTTCGAGGCCGGTTTGGTGTTGACCGGCACCGAAGTAAAATCGATTCGCGCAGGCAAAGTAAATCTGCGCGATAGCTATGGGCTGCTGCGCAACGGCGAAGCCTGGTTGCTGAATACCCACATTTCCGCCCATGCTACCACCAGCGTTTACTTTAATCATGAGCCAACTCGCACTCGCAAGCTACTGCTCCACAAAAAAGAAATCCGCCAACTAACCGGCAGCGTCGATCGCCAGGGTTTGACCTTGGTGCCAGTCAAAATGTATCTGAAAGATGGCAAAGTCAAGATTTCGATCGCTCTAGCTCGGGGGAAGAAGCTCCATGACAAACGAGATGATCTCCGCAAAAAAGATGATCAAAGAGACATTGCTCGTGCCATGAAGCGGGGTTAGGGCAGACCATACCTTAAACGAACTGCAATGTTGACCAACAGGGTCAACATTGCAGTTCTAAAACTTAAGCTTCAGATTTCAGATCGCGTAGAGCACTGATATCTACCTCGATTCCAGGACCCATAGTGGCTGAAATATAAATACTTCGCCAATAACGACCTTTAGCACCAGAAGGCCGATTGCGATCAATGCTTTCTTGCAGAGCTTTGAGGTTGATCATCAAATCTTCGGCAGAAAAAGTCGTCTTACCAAACATCACGTGAACAATCCCGGTGCGATCGGCTCTGTACTCTAGCTTACCAGCCTTAAATTCAGCGATCGCCGTGGCTAAATCGGTAGCTACGGTACCAGCTTTGGGCGAGGGCATCAAACCGCGTGGGCCAAGTACCTTACCTAGCTTGGCAATTTGAGGCATCATGTCGGGGGTGGCAATCAGCAAATCAAAATCCATCATGCCTTTTTGGATTTGTTCGATCAGTTCTTCCGAACCAGCTAGATCGGCACCAGCGTTACTTGCTTCGGTGACTTTTTCACCGCGAGCAATTACTGCTACCCGAATTACTTGGCCAGTACCTTTAGGTAATGCCACAGTGGTACGCAACTGCTGGTCGCTGTATTTGGGGTCAATACCCAAACGAATATGCGCTTCAGCAGATTCAGGAAATTTAGCTGTGGCGGTTTCTTTTAGTAGAGCCAGTGCCGCTTCCGGTTCGTAGGGACGAGTTTCTACTTTTTTTTGCAGCTCTTGAAAGCGGCGAGAGTACTTTTTAGTCATGGTTTTATGGGGGGGTCGATCGCGAAGCCTTGGCCTCTGCCCCGAAATTAGTGGATAAATGTGATTAGTCGGTGATGGTTACGCCCATGTTCCGAGCAGTGCCGCCGACGATATTCATCGCGGCTTCAATGTCGTTGGCGTTTAAGTCAGGCATTTTGGTCTTGGCGATTTCGGCCAATTGTGCCTTGGTAATACTGCCAACTTTCTTGGTTTTGGGTTCGTTAGAACCAGTTTCGATACCAGCGGCTTTTTTAATTAAGACCGAGGCAGGAGGAGTTTTGAGGACAAAGGTAAAGCTGCGATCTTCGTAGACCGAAATTTCAACTGGAATCACCATACCCACTTGGTCTTGGGTTTTGGCATTGTAGTCTTTACAGAATGCCATGATGTTTACACCGTGTTGACCCAGGGCAGGACCAACGGGTGGTGCGGGGTTCGCTTTACCAGCGTTGAGCGCTAGTTTAACGATTGCTACTACTTTTTTTGCCATTTTTTACTGTTTTTGAACCTGATTGAACTCTAATTCTACGGGGGTATCGCGCCCAAAGATCGAGAGGAGGGCTTTGAGTTTGCTCCGTTCGGGGCTAACTTCAATCACTTCTCCGGCAAAATCTTTAAACGGCCCAGCCAATACGGCGATCTTGTCACCTTCGTTGAGGTTGGTTTTAACCACTGGTTCCTGTTCGGTAACCTGGCGGAAAATTCGATCGACCTCACCGGGAGACAAAGGTAATGGCTTAACGTGACCACGTCCTCGTCCGTAGCCGCGTTTTTGTTCGGCACCAACGAAGTTAATTACGTTGGGGGTGTTTTTAACCACCTGCCAAGCATCGTCATCCATTGCCATGCGCACTAGCACATAGCCAGGAAAAACTTTCTCTTCAGCGTGCTGTTTAGATCCGTCTTTTTTTAGGCGGACGATCGGGGATTGAGGTATTTCTACCTGAATAATTTGATCGCCGACCCCAAAAGAGTGAATCCGCTGCTGGAGGTCTAGTTTGACTTTATTTTCGCAGCCAGATGCTACTTGAACTGCATACCAACGGGGTTTAGCCTCGGGGACTACACCGCCTGGATCGCTCACAGAACTGCTTTCATCAAACAGCATGTCGTCTGTCATCGAATTCATAAAACTCTCCTAAATTGGAGTTTTGAAGATGATTGCAGCCGCCCAGCTAAAAAGGTTGTTAACTCCGTAGATTACGCCCGCAGATAGGGATACCATCAATACTACGGCCAGAGACTCGCTGATGAGTTGTTGGCGATTTGGCCAAATGACCTTGCCCAGCTCGGCTTGACTCTCTTTGATAAAACCTGCCACATCTAGCTTGGGTTTTTCGGCAGTGTTGTTCGGTGTCTTGTCTGTGGCCACGGGGTTACGCCTCGTTTAAGTTGGGTAAAATGTCGATCGAGGTGCTAGACCTCTGCGATCGGCTGGGTGATTAGATCAATAAATCAATCTGCTCACCAATCTCTTAGTTTAGCTGAGATTTTGCCGGAGTGGCTAAAGATTTTCGTCAATCGGTGCAAACCCCTGACGCTGAATATTTTCGGTCACTGTGCGGGGGTCGAGAAATTGCAGTAAATAATCTGGCCCGCCTGCTTTGGAGCCAACCCCCGATAGCTTATAGCCGCCAAAGGGCTGCCGTGCCACGATCGCCCCAGTAATGCTGCGATTAATATACAGATTACCCACCTCAAGCTCTAGCTTGGCTCGATCGATATGGGAAGGAGTCCGGGAGTATAGTCCCCCGGTCAGGGCATAGTTAGTATCATTAGCGATCACCAGTGCTTGATCAAAATCTTGCGCTTTTATTACTACCAACACTGGTCCGAAAATTTCTTCTTGGGCGATCGCATTTTGTGGATCTACATCAGTAAAAATCACTGGGCCGACAAAATAACCCGGCTCTGGTGCAGGCAACTCTAAAGCCAGGGTAGCTGTTAGTTTACCCTGGGCAATTACTGCCCGAATTCGTTGCTGTGCTGCTGCGTCAATTACCGGTCCTACTTTGGTACTAGGCTCCATTGCCGCCCCTATATTCAAAGATTTGGTAGCATCCACTAACCGCTCCACAAAAGCATCATAAATTGTGGCTAGCACTATTACTCGGGCACAAGCCGAACATTTCTGACCACTATAACCAAAGGCGGAATAGACAACTCCCTGCACTGCTTGGTCTAGATCGGCACTTTCATCTACCACGATCGCATTTTTGCCGCCCATCTCGGCTACTACTCGTTTCAAATGCTTTTGCCCTGGTTGTAAAATTGCTGCGTTGGCATATATTTCGCAGCCCACTGCCTGGGAACCAGTAAATACAATCATTTGGACATCTTTGTGCTTCACTAAGTGCGCCCCTACGGTGGAACCACTGCCTGGTACATATTGAAATACTCCTGGTGGTATCCCGGCCTCTACCAAAATCTCACTCAGCTTGGCGGCAATTACGGCTGTTACTGCTGCTGGTTTCAATAACACGCAATTTCCGGTCACCAAGGCAGCTACTGTCATGCCAGTTGGAATAGCTAAGGGGAAATTCCAAGGTGAAATTACTAATACAATGCCTTTGGGGGCGTAGTGGTATCGATCGGTCTCTCCAGCCACGTCATAGACTATCTCTGGTGCTAAGCGTTCCATTTCTGTTGCATAATAGCGACAAAAATCTACTGCTTCGGAAACTTCACCATCGGCTTGTTGCAATGGTTTACCGGCCTCGAACACCATCCAAGCATTTAGCTCATGACGGCGCGCTTCCAACAAATCGGCGGCACGGCGTAAGATGGTAGTGCGCTCAGCTACTGGTGTGCGTCGCCAGGTTTGCCCAGCTTTTTGGGCAGCGATAATTGCTTGATCAGCCTGCTCAATATTAATTTGACCGATCGAACCCACTATTTCGGTTGGATTTGATGGATTGACCGAGGGAATAGTTGTAGTGGTCTGAAACCATTTACCATCCAGCAATGGCCAATAGTTACGACCAAACTGTTGACGCACTTGATCCAGTGCGGCAGTGGCTTGAGAACGCAATGCAGCAATTGCATAGTCGGTATCGGCTGCCGGATTAATCTGGGTGATTGTTGACGCGGCCATGGGTGTGGGTTTTACTATGTCATCATCTCTATCCCCTACTCCCCAAATAGGCACTGCTAACAATAATTCCGCAGGAGTATCGATTAAGCTTTGTTTGAGAAAAGAACTATTGGCTGTATTTTCCAACAGCCGCCGGGTGAGATAAGCCATCCCCGGAATGAGAGTGCCATAGGGACAATAGACTCGCACTCTTTGACCTTGTTGAGCTAGCGTAGCTGCCAACTGGTCGGCCATGCCATAGAGAACTTGAAATTCCAGGTGCTGTTGGGGCATCTCTAGGGTTTGGGAAATTGCTATGGCCTGTGCTTGGGAGCGAATATTGTGACTGCCGATCGCCGCATGAAGATACTGATGATTTTCCAGTAATAACTGGGTCATCCGTTCAAAATTGGCATCGGTGGAAGATTTGTGGTTGTAAACCGGGGTTGGCCAATGATTTTGACGGGCAATTATTGTTTCTTGATCCCAATAAGCTCCTTTGACTAACCGGAGGGTCAATGGGTGGCCTCTTTCTTTTGCCCAGGTAATTAGATCTTGTAAATCGCGATAGCTATCTCGTAAATAGGCTTGGAGGGTCAGACCAATATCGGTGCGATCGCGAAATTCTGTTTCCATCAATAAACTTTTCAAAATTGCTAGGGTGGCATTTTTATAGTGATGTTGTTCCATATCAAAATGCACTGCTGCCCCTAGTTCTTGTGCCCGGCGGAGTAAAATGCGGAGGCGATCGCTCACTTTGGTCTGAGAACCAGCTACATCTAGGGGGTCAAATTGGGAGTAAAAGGCGGTGAGCTTAACTGATACTTGCACCGGCTGAGGTGTGGTTAGCGACCAACTTTGAGCAGCGCTGGTGAACTGCTCGATTAACTGTAAATATTGATCTAGGTAGGCTTGGGCTTCGGTTTCGGTGACTACTGCTTCTCCTAACAAATCCATCGTAAAGGTCATGGATTGTTTGCGGAGTTGTTCGATCGTTTGGAGGGCTTGGGGTAGGGTTTCACCGGCGATGTATTTACGTGCGAGGGTTTCTACTGCTGTAGTAAATGTGGTGGCGGCTATTTGTCCGGGGAGGGAGTCTGTGCTGGTGAAGTTTAGGAGGTTTTTGAGGGCTGTGGGTAGTTCTACGGTTTCGTTGTTGAGGTATTCTTGGAGGTGGCGGGCTATTTCGGCTTTGTTGGTGAGGGCTGGTAAGCAGTCGATTAGTCGGAATAATTGGACTCGCAGGCCGGGGTTATCCATGGTCCAGTTGAGTAGTTTGTCGTCCCAGCGGAATTGATCACGTAGTTTGGTGAGGATCGATCGATTGGTGGTGGTGGCGGTGAGTAGTTGTCTGGCGATCGTGAGGGTTTTTTCTGCGGTGGTGAAGGCACCTCGTTCTAAGGATTTCATGTTTTTAGTTGATGGCTACTATGAGTACCATTGCTAGATATTGTGGTTTTTTCCAAGACTTTTTCTAACAGGGGAATTTTGTCTGGTGGTGATTCTGGGGAAACTGACATCATCTCTACGGGGATGGGGTTGCGAGACATGATCAATGAGATTGCCCGACTTACGTTGTCGGGGAAAATTACTACCAAGGCATTTTTGGTGGTATTGTCTAACGCCCATTCGATCGCCTCCGATTCGTTCAGTAAAATTGAATAGGAAGCTGATTCATCTGTGGCTTGGATACCTTGGACGATTAGCTCAGCCACGTCACCCCAGGCTCGACCTCGACCATCTTCATCTTCTTTGACAATAATATGATCGAAGAATTGTGCTGAGAGCGCGCCCAATTCAATTAAGTCTTCGTCTCGCCGATCGCCGGGGCCACCAACGACTCCAATTGTTGGGCCAGACCAATTTTTCACGAAGCTACCTACTGCCGCATAGCCCGCTGGGTTGTGGGCGTAGTCTACCAAGGCGTGATAGGTACCTAGATTGAATAAATTCATTCTGCCCGGTGTTTGCTCTGCCGAGGCATGGAAGCTATGCAGAGCCGATCGAATATGTTCCACTTTTGCGCCTTGGACAAAAGCAGCCAGACTAGCTGCTAGAGCATTGGCAATCATAAATGGTGCTCTACCACCCAAAGTTAGGGGGATTCGATCGACTTTTTCGATGCGGTGCACCCAATCTTGTTGCAAAATCACCAAGCAGTCTTGTTCATACACCGCCGCAATGCCGCCCCGATTGACATGTGAGCGCACCAATGGGTTGTCGGGGTTCATTGAAAAATAGGCTACTTTGCCCCGCACTAGTTCGGCCATGTCGGCAACCCGTTGGTCGTCGGCGTTTAACACAGCATAGCCATCGGTATGAACGGTTTCGGCCACTACTGCTTTTACCTTAGCTAGTTGCTCGATCGTATCTATATCGCCCAAGCCTAAATGATCGGCGGCGACGTTTAAAATTACTGCTACATCACAATTTTGGAAAGCCAGACCCGATCGCAGTATTCCGCCTCGGGCTGTTTCTAGCACCGCAATATCTACTGTGGGATCTTGGAGAATTAGTTGGGCGCTTTGTGGCCCGGTGGTGTCGCCTTTTTCGACTAGGTGATTGCCAACATAAATACCGTCGGTAGTAGTAAAGCCCACTGAGTCATAAATTTGACTAAAAATGTGCGCGATTAGCCGAGTGGTAGTGGTTTTGCCATTGGTGCCCGTCACGGCCACGATCGGAATTTTGGTTGGCACATTGGGCGGAAACAGCATATCGATGATTGGTGCGGCTACATTGCGACCAACCCCAACACTCGGAGAAATGTGCATCCGCAGCCCTGGTGCGGCGTTGACTTCTACAATCACCCCATCGGCCTCGCCTAATGTTTGGGAAATATCGGTGGTAACTACATCAATGCCCGCTACATCTAGATCAATAATTTTGGAGACTCTTTCGGCTAGCCAGAGGGTTTCGGGGTGGATCTCATCGGTGCGATCGATCGCAATGCCACCGGTACTTAAATTAGCAGTAGCCCGTAGGTAGCAGATCTGGCCTGGGGACAGAATAGTATCGAGATTGTAGCCTTGCTGACTCAGCATTTCATCGGTGGAGTCGTCTAGTTTAATCAGGGTCAGCAAATTATCGTGACCTTCACCCCGGCGGGGATCTTGGTTCTCTTTTTCGACCAAAGTAGCAATAGTATCCTTGCCATTTCCTACCACATGGGCAGGCACCCGCTCGGCTACCGCTACTACTTTATGATTGACCACTAAAATGCGATGGTCGCGTCCTTGATAGAAATGCTCGACAATTACTCCCTTAGAAACTTCCTTGGCTCGATCGTAGGCTATTTCGGCGTGATCCCAAGACTTAATATCGATCGTGATTCCCCGGCCATGATTGCCATTGAGGGGTTTAATAACAATCGGAAAGCCCCCCAGACGCGGAATCGCATCTTCTAATTCGCTGAAGGAGTAAATCACCATCCCTTGAGGCACAGGCGCTCCCATGCTGGCTAAGATATTTTTAGTTTTTTCTTTATTGCAAGCCAGCTCCACTGCCAAAATATTACTGTGAGCAGTCAGTGATGCCTGAATGCGCTTTTGGTATTTGCCATAACCCAACTGCAACAAGTCGCAGGTCTCTAGGGGTATCCAAGGAATACCGCGCATTTCAGCCTCGCGTACCAAGGCTTCGGTGGTAGCTCCTAAAGTTGCCTGAGTGCGCAGATCGTTCAAGTCAGCCAAGTCTTTGGCCAATTCAGCAGAGGGATAGTTGCCGGTTTCGATAATACTCTGACAGAGTCGCAGCGCCGCTCTGGCCGCATAGCGACCCACCTCTTCAATTTCGTACTCAAAGACCACTTGATAAACGCCAGGTGTGGCGGTTTCGCGAGTGCGACCAAATCCCACATCCATACCAGCCAGGTTTTGCAGTTCCAGTGCCACATGCTCCAAAATATGCCCCAGCATAGTACCTTCTTTGACTCGCTGGAGAAAACCACCGCGACAACCGGGGGAACAAAAATGCTCTTCTAAGCTGGGCAATACGGCTACTATGTTTTCGTAGAATTGAGGAATGGTATTAGATGGCCGATCGGCTAATTCCTCCAAATCTAGCCGGATCACAATCAACTTCGATCGACGAATGCTCCAATAGTTTGGTCCGCGCAATGTTTGTGTTTGGAGGATTTTCATTTTAATTGTCACTTCAAGTCCAGAGTATTATTGATGTAACAATATCGCTTAATTTTCTGTGCTTTTTGTTACAAAGCAAATCTTTTGCTCAGAAAATAAACTGGCGATTTGTCCTGATTAATGACCTAAAACACAACGTTCTTGGTAGTTATATCGATCGCCTTGGCTCAAAACATGCACAGTCAGTTTATGCAGACTGAGAGGAGATGTCTCATCACTTTCTAAGTAGTTGGTATGCAATAGTTCTCCGGGATCAATCACTGTAATAGTGCCTTTGCCTATTACTCGAAAGGTACAATCATCTTCAAAAGCAGCGCAGGTATCTTCATCAATACCCAAACCCAACTTATCAGGATGGGCAGCGATCGCACTCATTAACCGTGCCATCCGATTCCGATTATGAAAATGTTGATCTACCAGTAATTCTGGAATAATTCCTAAGCCATTGGTTAGATCTACCAAAGAGCGATTGGGAGATTCGCCACTGCTGCCAGCAGCAATCATTTTCTCCCCGATGATCGCTGCGCCAGCACTAGTGCCAGCCAAAATTAATTCGCCCAGATGCATTCTTTTTTTGAGAGATTCGACAAATTTACTGCCACCGATTAAATCACAGAGACGTTGCTGATCTCCGCCAGTGATAAATATGCCTGTACAGTCGTTTAAAATATCTAGCCAAAAACTCTGATCACATTCTTGGGGGGCACGAATATCGAGTATCTGTACCTGTTCAGCGCCCATTTCCCGAAATATTTGGTAGTAGCGGTCTCCCACGACGCTGGGTTCTTGCGATGCACAGGGAATAATGCCAATTTTAGCTTTCTTGCCACCAGCACTGGCAAAGAAGGCGGTCAAAATGCTACGCCCATTGACTTTGTCCTCTGCTCCACCAATCACCATGATTGGATAGTGAGTTGGGGTTGTCATATATTTTGGAGTGCTAGCAGGCATGGTCTCAAGCAGAGAACTGGAATATTGCATTGTATAGTATTACCCTGTTAAGTTAAAACGTATTTAGTTCCCAGTTGATTTCGGTGACCTCATCGCTATTATCGATTGTATTGTCCAGTTAATTTATTAAGTTGTTGCACCAAAAGGCTGAGGAAAAGCCCCACATCTGTGACAACTCCGATCGACTCAATGGAACCTCGATCGCTCAATTTGGTCACTACCGCCGGATTGATATCAATGCAAACCATCTTCACCCCCGCCGGAGTCATGTTGCCTACCCCGATCGAGTGCAGCATACTAGACAACATCAAAATCAGATCTGCGCCTTCAATTAGGCGAGCATAGTCGGCTTGAGCTTTAACCAAATCCATCTGAGTATCAGGCAGTGGTCCATCATCACGAATAGAGCCAGCGAGGGAAAACGGGATATTGTGTTTAACACATTCATACATCACCCCGCTGCGCAACACCCCTTGCTCTACAGCTTGGGCAATGCTGCCACAGCGGCGAATGGTGTTGATCGCTTTCAGGTGATGCCGGTGCCCGCCATGTACCGATACACCCCGCTGCATATCGACCCCCAAAGAGGTGCCCATCAGGGACTGTTCAATATCATGAACGGCGATCGCATTGCCGCCCAACAGAGCTTGGACATAGCCCTCGCGAATTAGCTGGTTCAGGTGCTCGCTGCCACCGGTATGAATCACTACCGGGCCAGCAGTAACTACGACTTTGCCCCCTCGATCGCGAATTTGGCGCAGATCCCAAGCAATTTGCTCTACTACTAGCTCCACTCTCCGCTCGCTGGAAACACCGGCTCCCATGAAGCTAAATTCTTCGGTGTTCTTTTTGAGGTTGGTGGGTTTGCGTTTGGTGCGAATGCCTTCGCTGCCGATTACCACTGCTTCACCGATTTGTAAATCGCGTAACAGCTTACAGCGAGCAGTGATCCCTTGTGCTGTGCGAGTAATGGCGATCGCCCCATCCATCCGTTGTCCTTGTACCTTGACCCATTGATCATCTACCAAGACTTCGGTGGGATAAATGGTGGTGGCATAGAAATCATCAGCCGCCACCCCAGCTTGGGTAACTGCTGCTAAGCTAGCGGGCGCAGTTTCACTGGTGGCACTGATTGCCCCCAGGTCGATTAACTGTCCCATGATTTCAGTCATCACTGCGGCATCTGGAGCCGAAACTTTTACTTCGGCCACAGAGATATCTTGGCGTTGATTGCCGAGATTAAAACTCATTATTTGGAAGCTGCCACCCCCGGTCACGATGGTATCTAACACCCGATTTACCAGCCCAGAATCTAACAAATGTCCTTCGAGATGAATGACTTTACTTTGAATCGTAGACAACTGTGGTGACTCCCGATGGGGTTCGGTCACCTTCAGAGTCAAACACTTGGCTGCGCCGCCTGCTTTGAGGAATTCGGTCAGGGGTGTTTCCACCACCATAAAACCCCGATCGGCCAACATTTTGTTTAACCCCTCACTGACCTTGTTCATTACAACTATCTGACCAATGTTCACTGTATTACAGGCAAAATTGACCGCATCGGCTTCATTGATCGCTATCCGTTTCTCGGGTGGCACTCGCAGCTCAATTAACCGATTAGAATAGGTATCAAAAGCCGGTGGATAATACACTAAGTATCCATCGGTGAGCGGACAAAAACAGGTATCTAAGTGGTAGAAGCGTCGATCGACCAACCGCAGAGATAATACTTCTACATCTAACCATTCAGCTAGGTAAGGATGGGCATCTAGTTCCGATCGAAATCCATAACCAGCCCATAGCCACCCACCACTGCGATCGATCAAGGCATCTCCGGCTCCTTCAAAGGGCAAGCTTTCGGGCAGAAGATGAACTTTGTAACCCTGATCTACAAACCATTTGTGAAAATGCGGTTCTTCTCCTTGCCGTTCTGGATGGAAAAAGCGACTGAGCACTACTGTGTTTCCTAAGATCAGGCCAGCATTGGCGGTGAAAACCATGTCTGGCCAACCGGGTTGTGGTTCTACTAGATCAATTTGGGCGTAGTTTTGTAAGACTTGGTGGAGCTGATTCCATTGGGTTAAAGCTCGATCGCGTGATGAGCGATGGATATTTCCTTCCATCCAAGGGTTGATTACGTAATCGACTTCGTAATGGTGGGGGGCGCACATTAGGATGCGCATGGTATCGGTTTTTGGTTCATTGGTGATTGGGGTGTGTGCTGCTGAGGTCATTGGTAGATTTGGGTGAATAATGGTTAGTTTCTTCGTGTTTATTCTCTGGCGGAGAGCCGGAATGTGGGGGTTCTGACCCCCACGCCCCCCATTGAGGGGGCGATGAGCGCCCCCCCTCAAACTCCCCCGCGCAACGGGGTTGCAAGTATCAAAACAGTTTTTTGGGTTAGCACAGTCAGAGATGGTGTTTTTTGTAAAACGGCAACTGCTTATCAAGCAGTTTCAAATTCAAACTCCGGATCGATAACTTGGCGTTGTCGCGCCGTTGCGGCAACTATCCTGACTAAGCCCGATCGATTAAGACAACGCCAAGATGCCCGAGATCAACCCTTACGTAGGGGAGTTTGAGGGGAGGCGTTCCGTCCCCTCAATGGGGGGCGTGGGGGTCAGAACCCCCACATTCTTATCATTAATCTAAAATTAAGCGCCTAATCCTTCGGTCGAGGTTTATCCACATTTGCCTCACCAACCACATAAGCAATAGCATAAGGATTTTCAACTTTTGTTGATGCCTTGCGAATCTCTAACCCAATCAGATCGCCATCCTTATCGTAGTCCAACACCAACCCCGGAGTGATTTTTGTGGTTTCTTCAACAGTTGCTTCACTAAAAGAAATTTGCAAAATATCTTTGTCTGGATCATAAATAACTTTCATTACGGTTTTTCAAGAATTCCACCAGCTCAATCGTAGTCATAGGCCAGACCGGTTTAATGTATCGTAGGCCACAAAAAAATGTAGCATTGTCCGTCAAAGTAGCAAGGCAAGTCTGAGTTTAGGGTTGTAGTTGTTGTACTTTGAGCCATTGTTTTATGCCAAATTCTGATTGTGCGTTCCCTGGTGTTTCCTTACAGCACTCCACCATTCGCCCGATCGGAGTCTATGCTTTATCGGGGCTGGCCGTGGATGGTCATCAATTGCTGGCCGTGGATGCAGTGCGGGGCTACCTGCTTGCAGTCAATCCTCACACCAATAACACCACTGTTTTAAATCCTCACCATGTCTCTGGCTGGATTGGAGTTAATGGCTTAACCCTCTGGCAAGAAATGTTCTGGTTTACCAAGGGGCAAGAGGTGCTGTATTGCGATCGACAAACCCTGATCCCCACTATCTTTACCCGTCTCCCTTATCCAGTGACCGGGGTGGCCATCTGGGAAACAACGGTGTATGTGAGCTGCCAAAAATCTGGCTATATCCATCTGTTTGACCGAGACAGTGGCAACCTCTTAGAGCGAATTCCCCAACCCGGTGTGGGCACAGAAACCCTCACGATATTTAACGATAAGCTGTGGGTTTGCGATCGAGCAGAGCAAACGGTTTATTGCCTCGATCGCACCACTGGAGCCATTCAGTTCAGCGCTCTCACTCCTTTCAGCTCCCCCACTGGTATTGCTTTTTATGCACCGACACCAGACCAAGAGCCAATTTGCTATGTGGCCTATGCCGACGAAGAACCCTATATTCGCGACAATCCCAACGCCGAATTCCCCTATCAGTTGACCTTCCGCGATCGCACTTTTATTCATCCTTTATATATCCATCACAATGTCAGCGAGCATTACACCCTTTCTAATGGTTATTTAGTTGAGTTATCTTATGTGGAAGAACTACTGCCCCTCGAAGCTGTCACCTTAAACCAAGTAGAATGGCGCATTGCTTTACCCTCCGATACTCTCCGCCAGCGCATCCGCCACATTGAACCGATCGGTCACGAGTTTACGATCGAAGAACAAGCTGGCCAAAAAGTGGCGGTCTTTAAATTCGATCGAGTGCATCCCCATCAAGGAGGACTGTTGGGCTGGAAGGCGATCGTGGAAATGTATAGCCTCAAATATTCCCTGACTCCGACCGATATTGCCGAAGGTTTACCACTGCCCGACGAGTTACAGCCCTATTTGATGGATGATGATGACCTGGCGATGGAGACAGACACCATCCGACAGGCTGCCAAAGAGGCGGTCGGCACCGAAACTAATGTGCTGCGCCAAATGCTCAAAATTCGTAACTATGTGTACGATCGACTCTCCTATGGCATCCGCCCCAAAATTGATACCCCCGATGTGGCACTGGCCAGAGGTGTTGGTTCTTGCGGTGAATATGTGGGAGTTTTACTTGCCTTGGCTCGTTTGAATGGTATTGCCTGCCGCACCATTGGCCGCTACAAATGCCCCCCCCATCCAGAGAGCCATTATCTGCCTCTAGAGCCAGATTTTAATCATGTGTGGCTAGAGTTTTATGTGCCCGGTGTGGGCTGGTTGCCGATGGAATCTAATGTAGATGATACGGTCGATCGCGGCCCTTATCCTCAGCGGTTTTTTATGGGGTTATCTTGGTATCACACCGAAATTGGCAAGGGGATTTCGTTTGAAAAAATGAAAGCCACCGACAAGCCAGCTCATATCTCGATGGGCGATTTAGCTATCAACCATATTCGCTTTAGAATTTTAGAAGAATTAATTCCCCAGAAATTTTATGCCTAATTCCTATTCCCTGATGATTCACGGTGGTGCTGGTGCCCTAGAAGATCTCAAACATGAAGCCAGTGAATCAACATTTCAGCAAAGTATCACCGCGATCTTAGAACAAGGTCGTAAGCGTCTAGCCCAGGGCGATCGAGCCTTAGATGTGGTGGAATATTGTGTGAGTTTGCTGGAAGACGATCGACTTTACAATGCCGGGTATGGCTCTGTTCTCAACGCCGATGGTCAGGTAGAAATGGATGCTGCCGTGATGGATGGTAGCGACCTGCGAGCAGGGGCAGTGGCCTGTATCAAACAAATTAAAAACCCGATTTCCTTAGCCCGCCGGGTGTTAGAACATGGTGAACATGTGCTGTTAATGGGCGATGGAGCCTTAGAGTTTGCTAAATTTTGTCAGATGGAAACCTATCCTGATAGTTACTTTATTACTGATGCTCGGATTAAACAGTTAGCTGAAGCTCAGGTGGCCGGTCGGATGATTTTAGATCACGAGCGGATTAAGCCATCTCAAAAGCTAGGTACTGTGGGAGCTGTAGCCCGAGATTTAGAGGGCAATTTGGCGGCGGCTACTTCTACTGGTGGATTGGTGAATAAGCGGTGGGGTCGAGTCGGTGATACCCCGATCGTCGGGGCGGGGGTATTTGCCGATAATGAAACTTGTGCAGTGTCTGCCACTGGTTATGGGGAACAGTTTTTACGCACAGTGCTGGCAAAAACAATCTCTGATTTTGTACAGTTTAAAGAAATGGATGCAGCGGCAGCAGCACAGGCCGGGATCGATTATTTGGTGCGGAAAGTTAATGGTGATGGTGGGGTAATTGTGATTGATAGTGCCGGTCGCTGTGCGGCGGCTCAGTCAACTTCGGGGTTGATTCGTGGTTGGATTGAGCAGGGAGGAGAGGCTTATTGTAAGTTGGGATGAATTAATTAGTTTTGCATCTCTATCATCAAATTGCTAAATAAGTTTTGGCTAAAATTGCGGCCTGGGTGCGATCGCGTAAATTCAATCGACTCAATAAATTAGTCACATGATTCTTAACTGTGCCTTCCGAAATATATAGCTGCTGAGCAATCTCCCGATTATTCGCACCAGCAGCAATTAGCTTTAATACCTCTAGTTCCCGAGGGGTGAGTTCCTGTAGCTCCAATGGTAAAGTAACTTCCGTTTCATTGACCCGTTTGGCCATCACCTTCTCCATCATCCCCGGTGCTAAATGGGTATAACCTCGATCGACCGCTCGAATCGCTGCGGCAATTTCTTCAGAAGGCGTATCTTTTAATAAATAACCCTTGGCACCATGACCGATCGCTGCTGCTACATAGGTATCGTCATCAAACGTAGTCAAAATCAAAATATTTACCTGGGGAAATCGCTGAGAAATCTCCTTAGTTGCCGTTACGCCATCCATCACCGGCATCCGAATATCCATCAGTACCACATTCGGTTGCAGTTCTGCTACCAAGTCCAGGGCGATCTGGCCATTTTCGGCCTCACCGACAATCAACAAATCAGATTCTAGCTCCAACAGTGCTTTCAACCCCTGGCGAATCAAATTTTGGTCGTCTACAAGTAGGATATTTATCATAGTTATTATTGTTAGTTTCTGTGGGCTAAAAGCTGATCTCCGGCTAAAGGAATGATTGCCACAATTTGACAACCTCGATCGGGCGCACTAATGATTTCAAATTTGCCCTGTAATGATAGTACTCGTTCGCGCATCCCTTGTAAGCCAAATCCGGTCATATTATTAGTAGGAATAAATCCTCGGCCATTATCGGTGACTTTTAGAGCTAGCTCCATGGAGTCGGTAGGGGTGGGGCGGGTCTGAATTTCCAGTATTATTTTACTAGCTTGGGCGTACTTACTAATATTGGTTAACGCCTCTTGAATGATCCGATAGATCGTCGTTGCTACTGGCTGGGGGAGATGATCTGGCAAATCCAGGTAACAGTAAGGTTTTAGATGATTGGACAGCTCGAATTCATCGGCTAGTTTTTGAATAGCGATCGGTAAATCTTGATTTTGCAGGGGGTCAGAGCGCAGGGTGGAAACTGACTGGCGCACATCGGCTAAGGCGATCGAACCCAATCTTTTGGCTTCTGCTAACACTTCCCGTGATTTTTCTGGCTTCACCTGCGAAAGCTTCAAGGCCATTTCTAAATGCAGATTGAGGGCAGTCAAAGAATGCCCTAATGAATCATGAATTTCGCGGGCGATGCGGTTGCGCTCTTGCAAGCTGCCCATCTCCTGTGCTCTGAGGGCATAACTACGAATGCGTTGGTTGGCGATCGAGAGTTCTTCTTTGGCTTGTTTCTCGGCTAAAATTCTGTCTACTAATAGTTGCAAACTCAGCAATATTCCGCCAAAAAAAAACACAAAGCCCCAGCGAAATCCGGCATTATCACCTCGCCGATCGGTTGACCGGTTTTGTGGTTGAACTGTAGTAACCTGACCACGATTTTGCGATACTGCTGCTGGAGTAGAGCGTTTATGCTGATAAGGGAATAACTGCATGGTCATTAAATACAAACCAAATATTCCACCGGTAATCCACAACCGATATTGCCGTCCAAAGATCAAATAACTCCGCAGTACTACAATGACATAGAGCAATCCCACTGGACGCATTCCCACATAAGCAGCGACTAAAATTGGAATAATTTGGGCAATGGTATAGATAATTTTAATGAGCAATTTACCTGATGGTAAACGTAACCCCATTACAGCCAATAACACCACAATCCCAATATTTAGCCAAGCAGGTGGTTCAAAGGCTTGCGATTGTTGGGGCGAGACTTCCAAGGCCATCACTACCGCAAATAAAATCCACTCAATATATAGTAATAGTCGCAGGGGGTGACGCATAACAGGCCGTAAAATGTGTAAGTGGGGTGCGCAGAAATCAGATTCCAGAAGATGCAAATCATCTCATTTCTAACATAACTGCGTTTTGGCCAGATCGACCGTTACTTTAGTAATGCCTTCCAGAGTTGGGAGCTGTGACTGGGGTCAGGTAAACAAAAGAAATCGATCGTGACTTTAGCTGGATGTGTTAACAAGACTAAAATTCATAAGATAGCAGCATGGAAATCAACCAAACATCCCCATTAAAACATCCGAATCCCACCATGCTAAATAAACTAGCCAAATTACTTCCCCTCTTGGCGATCGTGATTGCTGTGCCCACATTCGCGGCTAGTAACCATTCTATCTTTAGTAATCATCAGGGACAGATTGCTAAAGGACAGAGGGGCAATCATATGGGTAATCTTAATCTTACTCCGGAACAGAAGACCAAAATACAGCAACTGCGTGCAGCGACTCACACCAAAATGGATGAGGTTTTAACGCCGGAACAACGCGAAAAACTGCAATCAATCAAAAAACAACGCCAAGCCAATCAGTCAAATCGCCAAGGCATGAATTTGACCATCGATCAAAAGGCTAAGCTGAAAGCTATTCGACAAGAAAATATGGCAAAGATGAAGGATATTCTTACTCCTGAACAACAAGCCCAACTGAGCGAAGGTGGTGGCAGATCTGGTAGATCGTATGGCGGTGGCCGGATGACACGGTTCGATAAACTGAATCTAACTGCTGAACAGAAGACCAGAATGCAGGAACTGTGGAAAGTGGCTCGTACTCAAATGCAAGAGGTCTTGACTGCTGAACAACAACAGCAAGCTCAGGTAGTTAAAAAGCGTCGTCAAGCGATGCGTGATGGTTGGAAAAGCCTAAATTTGACTGCTGATCAAAAAGCTAAGCTGCAAGCTATTCGTGAATCCAACGAACAACAGTTAAATTCGATCCTTACTCCTGAGCAGCAAGCCAAACGCAAGTCTCATAGATAGTGATTTAGGATAGATTATAGAAAAATTGATCCATTCTCGAATCGATGAGCGATTAATGTTTTTCATCGATTTGGATGGTGGGTACCAATAAAGAGCACCCCTACGGATGATGGTTTTATTGGGGTTCGATCTGGTCATTACATATCAAATCCATCAATTCAATCAAATCTGATGAAACGCCGAGCCGTAGGGGCGTGGCCTTGTGCCCACCCGCTATGGCGACGTTATTCCCCAATGAATCCATCAATCAACAATCATCGAAAATCGGGATTCACTGATACTGAAAGGATCAATCATTATTTTGCCTAGCCCTATAGGCTGAAAAATATCTAGCTCAATTTTTGTAAAGCCTTAGCCAGCCTGCTATTGTAATGCCGAAGTAGTTAGCGGCCAGATCTAGGAAATCAAATGTCCGGGATGGTATCCAAATCTGAGAAAATTCTTCCGCAGTCATTGCTACCGCGATGATAATGCAACCCAATAATATTTTGTAATGACCAATTCTGACCAGTCGATCGGCTAGTGCATAATTTAGCAAATATGCCAAGGTACCAATAAAAATAGTATGTCCAACCTTGTCACCAAAAGGTACACTATTAATCCAATTAATAATAGTACGAATTCGACCAAGGTCGTTGGCAAAAATGATCCCGACGATAAATAGGGAAAATACTGAAAAGGGGAGCCAGCGTTTTAGAAACATATTGTTGTATCTGAATCATCTATCCAGTTAGACAACACCGGCTCTATAGACTTATCCGGAAACCATCATTTATCAGGAGATTTTACCCAAAAAATACTAAAATTTGGTTATGCTGTCCCGATTCTGCTGCGGAAATGCTCCACGATCGCCTAGGTTGCAAGCAAAATTATCGACTTCCCATGGCCAATAACACCTTTTCTATCCTCAAAGACAATCCGGAAACTTTAGCAGCCGCTAGCTGCGCTCTCCTCCTCACCACCGCTGCCATCGCCCTCCAACACCAGATCACCCCCGTAGGAATCGTCTTGCTAGCTCTCGCTTATCTGATTGGTGGCTACACCAGCGCGATCGAAGGTTTGACAACTCTTTGGCAAGAGCGGGAATTAGATGTAGATTTATTGATGATTGTTGCTGCACTCGGAGCCGCTGCTCTGGGTTGGTGGCAACGAGATTTTGACCTGGCGATCGATGGTGCTGTTCTGATCTTGATTTTCGCGATCAGCGGTGTTTTAGAAGGCTACGCCATGGATCGCACCGAGCGCAGCATCCAAAGCCTGATGAGCCTCGCCCCCGACAGCGCCCGCTTAATTAATGGTGAAACTATGGTCTCGATCGGTGGTCTGAAAATTGGCGATCAGCTCCTGGTCAAACCGGGCGAACTAATTCCCACCGATGCCAAAATTATCAACGGCATCAGTAGCATCAACCAAGCGGCGATCACTGGCGAATCTTTGCCGGTAGAAAAAACCATCGGAGCGGAAGTCTTTGGTGGCACCATTAATGGCAGTGGTGTTTTGGAACTGGAAGTTCATCAACCACCAGCCAGTAGCCTAATTCAACGAATTATTCAATTGGTGAAGCAAGCCCAGACCGAAAATACCCCTACTCAGAACTCGATCGAACAATTTGAGCGCATCTACGCCAAAATAATTGTGATCAGTGGACTGGCGATCGGCACATTGCCAGCTCTATTGGACTGGTGGAGTTGGGAAATTACGATCTATCGCGCTTTGATTTTTTTAGTGGTGGCTTCTCCCTGTGCCTTAATGGCAGCAATTATGCCCGGATTGTTGTCTGGTATTGCCAACGGTGCGCGCCAAGGAATTTTATTTAAAAACGGCAGTACTTTGGAAGCGATCGGCCAAGTGACTGCGATCGCCTTCGATAAAACTGGTACTCTGACCACCGGGCAATTACAGGTCGCTGCTGTTTGGTATTTAGATGAAGCTGGCCAAGTCCAGCAGGACAAATCAAGACTCTCCGTCGATGCCTTAAGAGTGTTGAACTGGGCGGCCTCGATCGAATTTGGCTCGGAACATCTAATTGGTCGAGCAATTCAAGAATTTGCTGCTGAGCAAGGATTAGCCGTGCAGCCCGCCACTGAGATCATTGCTGAACCGGGCAAAGGTATTAGTGGTCGTTTAAATAACCAGACCATCTTTGTGGGTAAAGCCCAGCCCGCTGCTGCCTGGGGTAACTTAGCAGTTGGTGGTCAGACTGTGGCCTGGGTAACATTAGATGGAGTGGTGCAAGGAGCGATTACCTGTCAAGACTATTTGCGCCCAGAGGCTGTGGCAGCGGTGCAAGATTTACAACAGCTAGGGATTCGGTCAATTATTCTAACTGGCGATAACTTAGAGAGTGCTCAGTCGATCGGCAATCAGCTTGGCATCACCGAAATATATGCCGACTTGTTACCCACTGATAAAGTACGGATTGTGCGGGAACTGCAACAGACTACTACTGGGATTGCCATGGTTGGCGATGGCATCAACGATGCTCCAGCCTTGGCTGCTGCTAAGGTAGGGGTCGCGATGGGTAGAGTGGGTAGCGATGCTGCTTTGGAAATTGCCGATATGGTATTGATGACCGATAATTTGACCAAGTTGGTCGCAGCAGTACGTCTCAGTCGTAAGGCTCAGAGTGTGATTCGGCAAAACGTAGTTTTTGCTTTGGGCTTTATTGGGATGTTGGTAATTGGTAACTTTTGGGGGGCGATCGGTTTGCCTCTAGGAGTCTTAGGCCACGAAGGCTCTACCGTACTAGTGACTCTTAGTGGTCTGCGTTTGCTCCGATCCTAAGCTCTAGCTTAGCTATGGGGATGGTGTTAGGTGGATTCAGTCAGTAGCATGGTTTATCTCTCTGATAGCTTTGCTATCAAAATCTGGGGTAGATTGAGTGTCTACAGCTTTAATAAGTAAAATACTTTTGGTTGATGATTGAGGTTTAATGATGGAAACTCGGGATGCGACGGTTGCTAAGTTGCAAGAATTACCTGAACCGCTCCTTGAACAGGTCAATGATTTTATCGATTTTTTGGTTGATCGTGATCGACGGGAACAGAGGCGGGCAGAAATTCATGCCAATTTCTTAGAGGCGCAGGTGGAGGAAAGAAATGGGGATCTAAAGTTTTCTGCTGATTTAACGGATTTGAGACGATCAATCGAGGAGTGATCATGGAAGTCAGTTTCAGCTCCTCGTTTAAGCGGTCTTTTAAAAAACGGGTCAAGGGAAATGTCGATCTAGAAGCAAGATTCTGGGAAAGAGTGGAGCGATTTTCCGCAGATCCGTATGACCCAAGTATCAAAACGCATAAGTTATCTGGGAAACTCAAGGATTTCTGGAGTTTTAGTATTGATTACGACGAAAGGGTTTTATTCTATTTTACTGAGGATGATCAAGCGGTTTTCGTTGATATCGGTAGTCATGACGAAGTGTATTAAATAAAGGTTACTATGCTACAAGTGGAGGGTGTTCTCTTAGAGTTTCATACCTACTCTAGAGAAATTAGAAATACTACTCGCCTTAAACCTTTGAGATTCTTTATTGCCCCGGATTAACCGGCGACGGTTTTGCCCAAACGAATTTGGGCATTGATTCTCCTCCGGAGACGCTACGCGAACAGGCAATTCGCGAGCCAGATTTCTTAAACGTAAACTCCTAAACCCAATCTCAGAAATACGTATCCGTTCCATAAAAAACCTACACCACGCTATCCAACGGTACATTATCCCAAGAATCGCCCAAGCCTACCAGCCAGCTAATCGCATAGCGCCGCTCATAGATAATATCGGGATCGATCGCTTCTTGAACTTTCTGCGCCTTTTTACTCGGTTGCATCGCCTGCCAATGAGCTTGACAATGCTGTTCTTCGGCAATACTCAGTGCATCATCATGGCGTAAGCAAGCATCACCTAAAAACTGGGCAGTACTATTGGTGATTTGATAGAGATAAGGAATGCTTTCTAGGGCAAAACGTCGATCGAGTTGGGGCATTTCGTCTAAATAACCCAAAGCCCAGAGCATCGGCGGTAAGCTCTCACTCAGCCAACCAAAGTCAGCGCGATCTTCGTCACTGACGTGATCAGAGAAGTAAAAATCTCGCTCGGCCTCCGAAAAATATCGATCGATGTTGTAAGCATAAACCCAATCCATTGTAGGAGCAGCTTCGCTGGAGCAAGCTCGATCTAAGACGGCCAAAATGGCTAGAACCCGCTGTGCCACCTCAAAAGGATGACGAGCATTAATCTGAAAGCTAGAGTCGTGGGCATTCATGGCGATTTCGCTAAAACTATGACTGAGTTCTCTTAGTCAATTTACCCAAATCGCTAACCAGAATTTAACTCTACTTAAATAATGCTTTCATTCCCTCTTGACGTTTTAAAGATAACTTAGTGCCCTGGCGCTTTTCAGCCTGTTGAATAATTCGATTCAGGAGTTCGGTATAAACCAATTGTGGCTGTGATTTCATCCAGAGATAAAAAGACAGCGATCCTGGTAGTGTGTTGATTTCATTGAAGTACAGCCGATCGGTATCGGCATCAATAATGAAGTCAATTCGTGACACACCACTACAACCCAAAATCTGAAAAGCTTTCTTGGCGTAGTCAATTCCAGCTTGCTTCAACTCCAGATTCATCTCTTGGGGGTCAATAATTCTAGAGAGACTGGCCATCCCTTGAGATTCACTGTCGCCGGTTTTCTTGGCTCCGTCATCTCGCAGATACTTTTCTTCGTAGGTCAAGACTCCGCTAATCGAAACCGGCATTTCCACCACCGAGGCCAGCACTTCGTCCTCGTCTCCCACCACCGACACATTGATTTCCAGAATATTTTTGACACAGGGTTCAATAATCGCCTGACTGTCATAGCGGAAGGTATTAACCAAGCAGCCATTTAAAGATGCCTCATCTTTGGCCACCCCAATCCCAATGCTGGAACCCAGGTTACAGGGTTTGACAAATAAAGGCAGTTGCTCTAGTCCCGGAGTCGCAAAAATCTGTTCTCGTACTTGAGCCAAACTTTTTTGGGCAATGGTGCGATCGACCACTGCTGCGGGTAAAACTGGAATCCCCGCCGCTTCCAAGGTTTTCTTACATTTATACTTGTTCATGCCCAAAGCCGCTGGCAACACCGTACAGCCGGTATAAGTGGCATCAGCCATCTCTAACATCCCTTGGATACAGCCATCCTCACCAAAAGTACCGTGGAAAGCCAAGAAATACACATCGATCGGCACAAGTTCACTGGTGGGTTTACCCAGGCCAAACAAACCTCGCTGGGGATTGAGCACCGTCAAACCTTTGCTGCCCGCGATCGGAATCAAGGCCACTTCCTGTACTTCGCGCAGAGAACCGGGCAGGCCGCGATAGAAAGATTTCTCCAAAAGTCGATCTCCTACATACCAACGCCCAGACTGGGCAATATATACCGGGATTGGCTCATACTGGGTAACATCCAGCACATTAATTAACTGGAGGGCTGTAATCACCGAGATTTCGTGCTCGACCGATCGACCACCAAACAACACTGCAATATTTTTTTTCTTGGTCATCGCTCTAAACTTAGCCATCTCTGAGGTTTTTCAGGTGATACAGAGGCGATCAATCTCTAAAGCTATCGTCTCTCGACCGCCAAACATGAATATCATAGCCTCTGATGTACCATAGCAATTCCAAATTCAAAACCATCAACCAGCGTTGTCGCGCAGTTGCGGCTGCCAAGAGTTGCCACCCGCCACAAAATCTTCCGGATGAACTACTGGATCGATCGAATAACTGGACATGATCCAAATTGCCCACCCCGCTACCAGGTTTTGCCATGTTAAAGAAGATCCTAATCACCAGTTTGCTTTTTAGTACCACTATTGTTGCGGCTGGCACAGTTGCCCATGCCGAAAACCCTAATCATTTGAGCCAATTACTATCTACCAAAGAATGCGCCAAATGTAACTTGGTAAGCGCTGGATTAGTATTAGGCGAACTCAGTGGTGCTAATCTCCAACAAGCCAACTTGGTAGGAGCCAACTTGAGTCAGGCCAGATTAACTGGTGCTAACCTGCGGGGAGCTAATTTAACCGGCGCTTCTTTGAATGGTGCTGACCTAACTGGTGCCGATCTAACCGGCGCAATTTTAAATTCCACCGATTTACGAGATTCTTTCTTGGGTGGAGCCAATTTAACCGGGGTCAATTTGCAGAGTGCCTACATCCAAGGGGCAGTAGGCTTAGCTTCAACAGCGGGTACTGCTGATGATTTTGCCAAATGGGGTTATGCTGAGTGGCAAAAAAACAACTACAGAGGCTCGATCGATCATTTTAGCCAAGCAATTCGTCTTAATCCCCAAATGGCCAGCGCCTATTATGGCAGAGCCATGGCCCGTTACCGTTTACAAGATGACGCTGGTGCAACGGCAGATGCTAGCAAGGCTGAGCAGCTCTACAAGCAAAAAGGCGAAATGCAGTCGGCTGCTAACGCTAACAACTTTGTGAAGTCGATCGCGATTGCTCGCCAACCTACTCAACCCAGCCAAGGCGGCGGTGGTAGCTTCGTGGATGTGCTCACTGGTGTTGGTTCGATGCTGCTCAAGTTCTTCTAATCAAGTTCTTTTGGCTAAAATTGCCGAAGACCGAGTCCAGTGATAATCTGAGGGCAACCGATCGACCAAGGAAGCGCCATAATTGACACTGGATTTTCGCAATATTAATACCCTTTGGGCTTCGGCTCTGGTGGACACCCTGGCACATTTGGGGGTGTCTTTAGCCGTAATCTGTCCTGGTTCGCGTTCTACACCCCTAGCCGTGGCCTTCGCTCAGTCCGATCGCATCCAAGCGATCCCAGTTTTAGATGAGCGATCGGCGGCTTTTTTTGCCCTGGGTCACGGCAAGTTCACTGGCCAACCAGCAGTAGTGCTCTGCACTTCTGGCACCGCTGCTGCCAATTTTTACCCAGCGATCATCGAAGCCCGAGAAAGCCGGGTACCGCTATTGGTATTAACTGCCGATCGACCAGCAGAGCTGCGCGACTGTCATTCTGGCCAAACTATCGACCAGCTCAAGATTTATGGCAACTACCCCAACTGGCAGGCCGAGCTAGCCGTGCCCCAACTGGATCTACTAACCTATCTCCAGCAAACCGTCATCTATGCCTGGGAGCAAACCCTTATTCCCAGTGGCGGTGCTGTGCATTTAAACCTGCCTTTTCGTGATCCGTTAGCGCCGATCTCTCAACCAGAAATTTTGGCGATGGCCAATCAGATCTCTCTCCAATCTCCAGCAGCGCCGCCGATCGGGCAGTTGGCGATTCCCCATTGGTCACCACCAGCAGCCTGGTCTCAACAGCGGGGATTAATTCTGGCTGGGATCGCTCAACCTGTTGATCCCACTGCCTATGCTAAATCTGTAAACCAGATTTCCCTGGCCTTAGGCTGGCCAATTTTAGCGGACGGACTATCGCCTTTGCGCCATTACCCAAGCGATCGATTGGTTTCTACCTATGATTTGATTTTGCGTCAGCCACAATTAGCACTGGAACTGCAACCCAATGTGATTCTACAGATCGGGGATTTGCCCACCAGTAAAGAACTGCGGCAATGGTTGGCAAAAGTGCGGCCTCAGGCTTGGATTCTAGAATCTAGTACCCAGAACGTGAATGCTCTTCATTTAAATGCTACCTACCTGCGATCGACGGTGGCTGATTTGGCGACTAAGTTGCCAGGGTCTGCTCGAAAGAATAGTTACACAGAGCGCTGGCTAAGTATTAATCACCAAGTGCAACAAGAGATCGATCGCACCATGATTCAGCTAGAGACTCTTTGTGAATGCAAGATCCCCTGGCTGCTGTCTCAGCTCTTACCCGCTGACAGCTTAGTATTTGTGGCGAACAGTATGCCGATTCGGGACATGGAATTTTTCTGGCGACCCAATCAGCGGCACTATCGTATTTTGGGCAATCGGGGAGCCAATGGCATTGATGGTACACTTTCTACCGCTCTGGGTGCTTTGCATCGACAGCTTGTACCAGGGATTTTGATCACCGGGGATCTTTCCCTACTGCACGATACCAATGGTTTGTTACTGCGACAACAGTTTCAAGGTAGCTTGACTATTTTATTAATCAACAATAATGGTGGGGGTATTTTTGGGATGCTGCCGATCGGGCAATTTGAGCCGCCATTTACTGAATTTTTTACCACTCCCCAAAATGTAGCTTTCGCTGCTCTTTGTGATGCATACCAAATTAAACATCAAAAAATTCTGAACTGGTCAGCATTGCAACAGGCAATCTCGGAAATGGGTAAGCCCGGTATCACTTGCTGGGAGATAGTTACCGATTCACAGTTCGATAACCAATGGCGCAAGCAAAATTTACCGCAATTTGTCACCAATCTTGTTACTGATCTTTAGATCGGCTACCCCCACCTCTGCCACACCTGCTAAATCAGGTGGTTCATGAGATTCTGGAATTAGGTGTAATTGGGGTGTAGCAAATTGGTAATCAAGCTTTCTGGACAGGGAATGTGGATGCTCACGACTCAAAACTTTTGACATGGCATCTGGCCAATCTCCATCTGTTACAGAAACTGCAACGCTTGATGACGAAGGGTTTGCTTAACATACACTGAGTTCCCCAGGCTTAATAATAAATTAAGTTTTGGAACAAAAAAACTCTGTTAATGTCATAAATAACCAATAGCCTAATGGTTGTTGGTTGTCTACTCAGGTCAAGATTCGGTATAGGGCTTTCAGCCTGTAAATTGATCGTAACTCGATTAATAAATCGTAATTATTTTTGACCTTGGCAACTTTCGACCGCTCCTCACCCAATTAACTTATGTAACTGCACAAATTCACTTCTGGATCATTTCCGGTAATACAGGACACACTCTTTGGAGCAGGAGCGCACTGGAACAATGCCTAACACTAAAACCATGACCGAAAGACAGCCTAAGTACACCGGCGATAGCATCCGTAGCTATCTTCACGAAATCGGGCGTGTTCCCCTGCTAAGCCACGAGGAAGAAATTACTCTGGGCAAACAAGTGCAGCAAATGGTCGTGCTGCAAGAACTCCAGGCCAAAATGCAGGAAGATTTGGGTCGCTCGGTAGCAGACAGTGAATTGGCAATCGCTGCTCAGATGGATGAGCACTCGCTTCAGCGAGTATTTCACCTGGGACAGCGGGCGAAAAAGCGGATGATTGAGGCCAATCTGCGTTTGGTAGTAGCAATTGCCAAAAAATATCAAAAGCGCAATTTAGAATTTTTAGATCTCATTCAAGAAGGCTCTCTGGGGTTGGAAAGGGGTGTGGAAAAATTTGACCCTACGCGGGGCTATAAGTTTTCTACCTACGCCTATTGGTGGATTCGCCAAGCTATTACTCGGGCTATTGCCCAGCAAGCTCGATCGATTCGCTTACCAATTCACATCACCGAGAAACTGAACAAAATCAAAAAAACCCAACGAGAACTTTCTCAAACTTTGGGGCGTAGTCCTACCACTCAAGAAATTGCGGAAGTGCTGGATTTAGATGCAGCACAGATTCGGGAATACCTAAATATCTCCCGGCAGCCAGTGTCGTTAGATATTAAAGTCGGCGACAACCAAGATACCGAGCTTTCCGAGTTGCTCGAAGATGGTAGCCCCTCGCCAGAAAGCTACACAGTGCAAGACAGCTTACGTCGTGACCTAGTTAGTATTCTGAACGAGCTTTCTTCTCAGCAGCGCCAAGTGCTCAGTTTGCGCTTTGGCTTGGATGGTGAGCCAGAAATGTCTTTGGCCAAGGTTGGTCAAATTCTCAATCTCAGTCGGGAAAGAGTCCGTCAGCTTGAACACCAAGCCCTCTCTCAACTCCGTCGCCGTCACCGAGACTTCCAAGACTATGTAGCCAGTTAAAGAATTTTAAAAAAATCCGGAGCAGTTAGGTTTTGACCTGGTTGCTCCGGATTTTTTGTTTTTGTACGGAAAAAGTACTTGATTTTACGGAAAGTTAAGTTATAAAGGTGATAGCAAGATTCAGGTATACTCTTAACAGGTACCGAGATATTCGGCTTCAAATTAACCTTCCTTTATTAAATAATCCGTCTCAGGCGTAAAGCTATGTTGCTCCATCAGGTTGTTCGGTTTTGTTTTTCAGCTACTAAAGTCTGCTTAACCGGTCTACTAATTAGTGCTGTTTTAACCAGCAGTTTCACTCCTCTAGCTGAGGCTAGACCCCTCTCTGCTCATCCAGTAGTGCAGCAAGTCTCTCCTAATGATCCTGCTGTGGCCACCAACAGCCGGTCTTTGGCTAATGGTACCTATCTATACGGTGAATCAAATCGACCCGGTGAGTATGGTCGCGAGTATGTGGTGTTTGACAACCAGGGCGGCAAAGTTATCGGCGCAGTGTTTTTGGCTAATTCAGAATATAGTTGTTTCTCTGGTCGAGTAAGTCCACAGCAACTAGATGTAACGTTGATAGATGGTTATGACAGTACGACTCGTCCCTATGCGATCGGTCTAGAGTCGGTAGCTGGTGAACCAGCAACTGGATCTGAATATCGATCAGTGTCCCAAATTGGTCAGCAAGAAATAAATCTATTGCAGTCCTGCCGCCAGTTTTACCAAGATCGGTTCAGCAAGCGATCAATTCGCGGCTAACTAATAATA
>JANNEH010000040.1:0-5950 GCA_031378405.1 Synechococcales cyanobacterium OTE_75_metabat_409 | reverse complement strand
TTGAAAGAAGCATATTGGAAAATCAAACGACCGAAGTAGCCATGAGCTGCAACGATGTTGTAAGTTTCTTCTTCTTGACCAAACTTGTAACCGTAGTTTAAGGATTCAACTTCAGTTGTTTCACGAACCAAAGAAGAAGTTACCAAAGAACCGTGCATAGCGGAGAACAAGGAGCCACCAAATACACCAGCTACTCCCAACATGTGGAAAGGGTGCATTAAGATGTTGTGCTCAGCTTGGAATACGATCATAAAGTTGAAAGTACCGCTGATACCCAAAGGCATACCGTCAGAGAAAGAACCTTGACCGATTGGGTAGATCAAGAATACTGCGGTTGCTGCTGCTACAGGAGCAGAGTAAGCAACACAGATCCAAGGACGCATACCTAGACGGTAAGAAAGTTCCCACTCACGACCCATGTAACAGAAGATTCCGATCAAGAAGTGGAATACTACTAGTTGGTAAGGGCCGCCGTTGTACAACCACTCATCCAAGGAAGCAGCTTCCCAGATTGGGTAGAAGTGCAGACCGATTGCATTAGAGGAAGGAATAACAGCACCAGAGATGATGTTGTTTCCGTACATCAAGGAACCAGCTACAGGCTCACGGATACCATCGATGTCTACAGGAGGTGCAGCGATGAAGGCGATTACGAAACAGATGGTCGCAGAAAGCAGAGTAGGAATCATTAAGACACCAAACCAACCCACATAGAGGCGGTTTTCAGTCGATGTTACCCATCCGCAGAAACGATCCCATACATTGGCGCTTTCGCGGCGTTGTAAAGTAGTTGTCATTTTGCTTATGTATTGCTATGAATTTTTAAGGTTCGGATATTGGGCTTGTGCCCATGTGCTTTATCTTAGAACATTTATTTAGCTTTGTAAACAAAAAACAAAAATATATTTTATTATCCAGAGATTAATAGGCTCTAACCAGGTGGCCAAGCCATTTGACGTTGGCCAAGAATATGAAAATGTAAATGAGAGACACTTTGACCACCATCGGCACCAATATTGGTTACCACCCGATAACCATTGCTGAGTCCGGCTTGGGCGGCAATTTGCTGAATTTTTACCATTAAGTGACCCAAGAGAGCATGATCATTAGAGGTAATGGTGGCGATCGACTCGATCGGCTGCTTCGGAATCACTAAAATATGTACTGGGGCTTGGGGCTGAATATCTCGAAAGGCCAAGATCAAATCATCCTCATATACTATGTCAGCCGGAATCTCTCGCCGGATGATCTTACTAAAAATAGTTTCGCTCATATTTTTACCTCACAAATACCGATTCTTATCTACTGGAAGGAGTGGTAAGTAATGCCCGCATTTTTTAGGCGTTGAATGGCTTGACCTAGTCGATCGCAGTCTGCAATGAGACTCAAGCGCACATAACCTTCTCCCCCAGTACCAAAGGCATTCCCCGGAGTCAAGACCACCCCAGTTTCGCTCAATACCTTCAGGGCAAACTCAGTCGAGCCAATCCCTGGTGGACAAGGCACCCACAAATACATTGTCGCTTTGGTCTTGGGAACATTCCAGCCCAGCTCTGCTAAGCCCGCAATTACAAAATCTCGCCTTTCTCGGTAACGATTTTGAACTTGCGAGACATATTCATCGGGCAAATTCAGCGCAGTCTCAGCGGCAGATTGTAAGGCAGCAAATATGCCGTAATCCAAATTAGTTTTTAACGTGCGCAATCCCTGGATAATTTGAGAGTTGCCAACCACAAAGCCAATCCGCCAGCCCGCCATGTTGTAAGTCTTTGACATGGTGTGAAATTCCACCCCAATATCTTTGGCTCCAGGAATTTCTAACAGGCTAGTGGGTCGATAGCCATCGAAGGCTAGCTCGGCATAGCAAAGATCGTGAACCAGAATAATTTCATACTTGAGAGCAAAGGCCACAATTTCTTCATAGAACTCCCGAGGAGCTACTGCCCCCGTGGGATTACTGGGGTAATTGAAGAAGAGCATTTTGGCACGGCGGGCTACATCTTCAGGAATTTTGCTCAGGTCAATAATCCAATCATTTTCGGCGGTTAGCAACATTTCATGAATCTCGGCACCAGCAATCATTGGGCCACGAAAATGCACCGGGTAAGCCGGATTTGGCACCAACACCACATCGCCCGGATCGAGGAAAGCCATCGCTAAATGAGCCAATCCTTCCTTAGAACCCATTAGGGGTAAGGCTTCGTTTTCCGGATTCAGGGTCACCCCATAGCGACGATGATACCAATCGGCTACAGTTCGCCGAAAGCTACCGACCCCTTCAAAAGGCGGATACCCATGAATATTTGGATCATCTAGGGCTTTTTTGGCCGCAGCAATTACTAGGTCAGGGGCGGCTCCGTCGGGATTGCCCATACCCAAATCAATTAGGTCAATGCCCTGCTTGCGAGCATTGGTCTTGAGTTCGTCTAACCGGGCAAAAACATATTGCGGCAGGTTAAGAACACGAGTGGCCGGTTTAATCCAATCTAAGGTCATTGAAGCGAATAGGCGATACGAACAGCGTGAGTAACCAGCATACCAGAGCGATCGAAAAGAAATCAGGAATCTTGAAAATTGCGCTTTATTACGAACTATTACGACTTCCTCTGGAATTACTCGTAAATGCCCGAAAATACATTTTGAAGGTAGCCGACCTTCTGGGATCGCAGAACTGCCAAACTTAAAGCTCAATCTTTATGGCAAATCAGTGATGTGTTCTAGCAGACTCGGCACTATAATCTAATTTGAGTAAAGCCAGCTATATACTCAAAGTATCTGGTTTATAAATTTTTTTGGAGTAATACACAAAAATGAGTATCGTCACCAAAGCGATCGTCAATGCAGACGCTGAAGCCCGTTACCTAAGCCCCGGCGAACTCGACCGGATCAAGACTTTTGTAGCTTCTGGCGAACGTCGCCTCAGAATCGCTCAAACTCTTACTGGCTCACGTGAGCGCCTAGTTAAAGAAGCTGGAAACAAACTGTTTCAACAGCGCCCTGATGTAGTTTCTCCCGGTGGTAATGCCTACGGTGAAGAAATGACTGCTACTTGTCTGCGTGACCTAGACTACTATTTGCGTCTGATCACTTACGGAGTCGTAGCTGGCGATGTTACCCCAATCGAAGAAATTGGTGTAGTTGGTGTGCGTGAAATGTACAAGTCTTTGGGTACCCCGATCGAAGCCGTTGCCGGTGGCGTTCGTGCAATGAAAGACGCTGCTATAGCCATGATGTCTGCTGAAGACGCTGCTGAAGCAGGTGCTTACTTCGATTATCTAATCGGCGCAATGGGCTAATCGGTTTTGATTAATACCCCTGAGGCTTCAACAATCAAGTTAACAGTTAAGGAAATTTAAAAAATGCAAGACGCAATCACCTCTGTAATTAATTCTTCGGACGTTCAGGGCAAGTACCTGGACAACAGTTCATTAGACAAGCTGAAGGCTTACTTCGGTACTGGCGAATTGCGCGTGCGTGCCGCTGGCACCATTAGCGCCAACGCTGCCACGATCGTGAAAGAAGCTGTAGCTAAATCTTTGTTGTACTCGGATATCACTCGTCCCGGCGGCAACATGTATACTACTCGTCGCTATGCTGCTTGCATTCGTGACTTGGACTACTACCTGCGCTACTCGACCTATGCCATGTTAGCTGGCGATCCTTCCATTTTGGATGAGCGCGTATTGAATGGTTTGAAAGAAACCTACAACTCCTTGGGCGTTCCTGTAGCTGCTACTGCTCAGGCCATCCAAGCTATGAAAGAAGTAACTGCTAGCTTAGTTGGCGCTGATGCCGGTAAGGAAATGGGCGTTTATTTCGACTACATCTGTTCTGGCTTGAGCTAGTCTCAGCTTAGAGCGGGTTTAATTTAAAGTCCGGGAAGTTGAGAGTGGGTGATAGCTCTGCGAAAGCCAATCTAGACTTAGGTCGGTTTCAATGCACTAACACATATTTTCAGTCCCCGGACTTTGAAGTATCTGGGCGACAGTATTTTAAATAATTAAGTTTTCGGAGAAATTCCAATATGCGAATGTTCAAAGTTACTGCCTGTGTGCCGAGTCTATCACGTACTCGGACTCAGCGTGAGCTACAAAATACTTACTTTACTAAATTAGTACCTTATGATAATTGGTTTCGTGAGCAGCAACGCATCATGAAAATGGGTGGCAAAATTGTGAAGGTAGAATTAGCTACTGGTAAGCCCGGCACAAATACTGGTTTGCAGTAAATCGGGTAATCAATCTGCAAGATATCAAAAAAAGAGGCTGAACACCTCTTTTTTTGTATATCAATTAGGGTGGGGTTAATAACGAAACTGCCACACCACCAGTAAAAGAATCTAATAACCGCTCTCCTTCACTATTCATTTCTCCTTGCCCAGAGAACAACCGACGTAGGCTGCTGGAATTGCACTATCGAGAATATCATAGCGATCGAGATAAATAGTACTTTCTATGGACAATCTACTAAACAGAGTGCGTACTTTAGCTGAATTTAAGACTTTACGGACTTCTCGGCACCATGAAACCCAGTGATTTCAGCCAAAAGTCTCTGCGGTTTCCCCGCGTAGACTCAGTATGATTTGTCTGTGGCTGGCATTGTAGACCTCCTGAATATGCTAATCTTTATCCTTAAATTAGCAAAATCCCCAGGTTTTCCGAGGAGACTGTTGTTTATTGACTGTTTCACTGGAAATACACTCTGTGAAATTTAAGTCGGTGATTGTTTCACAAACCTAAAATACTTATGCAAGACTATGCCATCGATCGGAATATTGATCGGAATGGGTATGAGTCTCCCCCAGAGACTAATACTACATCCCGTAACCGTTTCCCCAAACTAGAAGTGGAAAATGTCTCCAAGATCTACGCTGGCAAAGGCAAACAGCTTTTAACAGTTCTGCAAGACATCAACATCAAAATATTTCCTAGAGAGTTTATTTGCCTGGTGGGCACCTCGGGTTGTGGTAAATCTACATTGCTCAATATTATTGCCGGACTATTACCACCCTCTACCGGCGAAGTGTTGGTCGATGGTCAGTTTGTCACCGGACGACCCGGTTCCGATCGAGGCATGGTTTTTCAAGGTTATACCTTATATCCCTGGCTGACTGTCGCCCAAAATGTGGCTTTTGGCCTACAGTTTCAGGATATGAGCAAAGCTGACCAACGAGATCAGGTGAATTATTTTCTGAACGTAGTAGGGCTAGAAAACTTTGCCAATAACTATCCCAAGCAGTTATCGGGTGGCATGAAACAGCGGGTGGCGATCGCCCGTGCTCTGGCCAATGAACCGGCAGTGTTGTTGATGGATGAACCTTTTGGTGCATTGGATGCTCAAACCAAAGAGCAGATGCAGGAATTCTTGCTAGAACTATGGGAAAAGACCCATGTGACCGTGCTGATGATTACCCACGATGTGGAAGAGGCTATCTATCTTTCCCAGCGAATTTATGTGTTGGGAGTGGGTCAGGTAAAAGGCGAAATTCCGATCCGCTTGCCCGAGCACCGAGAATTGGATATCAAGCTCTCGCCGGAGTTTGTGGATATCAAACGCCAAGTAATTAACATGATGCGCCAGTAGTTCTAAGCAAAATTCTATGACCAACAAAAAAGTCTGTGATAGCTGGTTTGCGACTCAGCGGATAGATGAAGGACTGTATCTGATTACGGAACCTCATTATTATTGGTATAACCGCGCCAATTTATGGCTAATTAAAGGGCGAGACCAAGACTTGTTAATTGATACTGGCTTAGGGGTTGCTAGTCTGCACCAGCATCTTGCCGAGTTGATAGATAAACCATTGCTGGCGATCGCCTCCCATATTCACTTTGACCATGCTGGGGGCATTCATGAGTTTGAAGAACGGGCTATTCATGCAGCAGAAGCTCAAGCCCTGAGAGATGGCGATGCCTACGAAGCTCTTTGTGCTCAACCGGGCTGGGTGCAT
>JANNEH010000320.1:0-18548 GCA_031378405.1 Synechococcales cyanobacterium OTE_75_metabat_409 | reverse complement strand
CTGTAGTATGATTTCTTTGATGCCATGGTAACTGGCGTTTTTCAACAAATTCATTAGTAGATCTCAGCCCCAATTCTCACCATGCTAAACCGATTGTCTGAAAAGAAAATGCACCTAGTTAAATGGTTCATGGCGATCGGTTGGATAATCATCATAATTTCGCTTTTTTACGACCCCATCACGCCGCTCCTGACTGATCCGCAAACCCTGGCCAGTCCTTTTCGGATGAATCCAGACAGTCCTTGTATTACAGTACAGGGAACCTGCTTGCCCAAGATCCCTTATGGGATGGGTGCCCGAATTTTTTGGACAATGGTGGTACCGGCTGGATTAATCATTATTTTTGTCTGTGGTCACGAAGTCTGGCGCAGAATTTGTCCTTTGTCTTTCTTTTCCCAAATTCCCCGCGCCCTGGGAATACAGCGCCAGAAAAAAGTCGTATCCGAGACGGGCAAAACTCGTTATCAGCTTTTCAGCGTCGCAAAAGATTCTTGGTTAGGCCAGAATCATTTGTATTTACAGTTTGCCTTTTTCTTCATTGGTCTAAACCTGCGCATTTTGTTGGTCAACTCTGATCGGTTATTGTTAGGGGCTTTTTTGATTGGCACTATTGTGGCCGCGATGACAGTGGGCTATTTATTTGCGGGGAAAAGTTGGTGTCAATATTTTTGTCCGATGGCACCAGTACAAATGGTGTTTACTGGTACTCGGGGCTTGTTAGATAGCCAATCACATTTAGGCGATCGATCTAATATTACCCAATCGATGTGTCGAGAAACTGATCAAGCTACTGGTCTGGAGAAAAGCGCTTGTGTCGCCTGCCAAAACCCCTGCATGGATATTGACTCGGAGCGATTTTACTGGGAGCAAATTGAGCAGCCCGATCGCAAGCTGTTGTATTTTGGCTATTTGGGATTGGTGATTGGCTTTCATGTTTATTATCTGCTCTATGCTGGCAACTGGGAATACTATTTTTCTGGTTTCTGGACTCATGAAGTTAGTCAGTTAGGCGATTTGTTAAAGCCAGGATTCTTTTTGCAAGGTCAGGCGATCGGTATTCCGAAGTTAATCGCAGCCCCATTGTCATTGGCTGCTTTTGCTGCTGGCACCTATGGGCTGGGCTGGTTAGCTGAATCTAGATATCGCAAATATTTACAAAAAACCGGGCAATCTATACCTAATACCCAGATCTTGCACCATGTTTTTACCCTATTTACCTTTGCGGCCTGGAATATTTTTTGGATGTTTGGCAGCCGCTCTAATTTAGCTTTATTACCTGCTGGGTTAGAGCGGTTGTTTACGGGCTTGATTGTGATCGTGAGCGGTTTGTGGTTAGCCCAAACTTTTTGGCGCACAGCAGATCAATATCAACGAGAAAGTTTGTCTAATGCTTTGCGTCGTCAGTTGAAAAAACTGGGGATCGATACATCGCAATTTTTACAGCGTGGTACCGATGAGCTAAAGCCCGACGAAGTATATGTGTTAGCCAAAGTATTGCCCGGATTTAGTCGCCAGTCGCGATTACAGGTTTATCAAGGAGTTTTAGCAGAAGCCTTGGCCGATGGTAAAACCCAATCGGCTAACAGTCTGGAAATGCTGCATGATGTGCGGGAAGAGCTACAGATTACCGCCGAAGAACACTATGGGATTTTGCAAAACGTGGGGATCGAAAACCCCAGCTTATTAGATCCTACGGTGCAGCGCAGTCGAGAAGATCAACTGCGGTTAGACAGTTATCAAAGAGGTTTGGAATCTTTATTGATGGATCTGATTACCAGTAATGTTTCAATCGAGCAAGCTTTACAGCAAAAACAAGGGCAAATAGATGCCATGCGATCACAGTACAGTATTACCTCTGTAGAACAGGAGCGAGTTCTGTTAGCTTTGTTTCATCCTGATAGTACCTTGCTCAGTAGTAGTGCAATGTTGTTAGGACAGCTCCAACAGTGGAAAATACGTCAAAATGCTTTGAGCAATCTACCAACCAACCCTACTGCTCAGATCTATCAGTTACTGTTGTCGATTGTTCGTGATCACCAACGTTCGATCGTTGCTCAGCTTTTAAACACCTTAGAGATTTTGGCCGATGATACTGCCGCCACCGAGATTGCTCGTACCACTGGTTTTTTGGCTCATCAGGCTACTAAAGAACTAGTTGATGAGAAAAAAATGCTGCTCTCACCTCAAATTCAACAAATCCTCTTATCGCCATCCCCCACAACAGTCGGCTCTGCTCAACCCACTGGAGCCGGTGGTTTACACATCACAGTATTGGGAGAAAAGATCAGTCAAATTACCCAACTAGGCAGTCAATCGGTGCCCCAAATTGGCCTGATGGAAGCGCTCCAAGACCTGTTACAAGAAATTGATCCCCTGACCAAAGCAGCTAGTTTATATGCCATGGGGCAAATCGAACCAAATATCCCCCAACATCTGATCCACAAGCTAGATGGCTGTGGTGAACCAGTACTCCAAGAAATTGTCGATCGAGTGTTACAAAGACCGGTAGTGAGTCCGACAGTACCGACACTTACATTGAAATTAAATTTACATGGTCGGCAGCAGCAACAAATTTATCAGCAGCCCATCATTCGTATTGGTCGTTCGTCAGATAATGATGTGGTAATTTTAGACGAACAAGTTTCTCGTTATCATGCGGTATTACAATTAGATCAGCAGGGAATAGTTGCCCAAGATCTAGAAAGTAATTATGGTTTACGGCTTTCTTCTGGACATATTCGCCGGACTAAGCAATCGATCGCCAATGGAACTAAAATATATTTCTGCTCCCACAATGATTTATTTATCGAAGTACATCATTCGATGGCTGTTGCCAAAACTAATCAGACTAATGAACAGCAAATTACTACTCTGGAGAAATTACTATGGTTACTCTCTAGCCCCATGTTTCAGCCCTTAAACCAGCAAAACTTGTTATCGATCGCCCGCAATAGTAAACTGCTGATTTATAATCAGGGTGATGTTTTATGTGAACAGGGTAAACCAGCAACGAGTTTACTGGTGTTAATTTCTGGGTCAGCCCAATCCCAAAACCGAGCTATTCATTCTGGTCAAATGGTTGGTGAAGCTGGGGTATTAGCCAAGACAAATTATACTGAAACAGTGGTGGCCAGTAGTCCTAAAGTCCCTGTTTTAGCGATCGCGGCCAGCAGCTTTGATGCCTTGCTCGATCGAGAGCCACAGATTGCCAGAGCTTTGTTGGTATCTATTAGTCAACTTTTGCAAACAAAACCATGATTCATTTTCGCCTCTTTGACTCTCAAAGCAATCAATCGCAAGAACTCTTGCTCAAGCTGCAAAATATGCCCAAGCAGAAGTGTACCATTGGTCGTGCCCCCAATGCTTCTGTGGTGTTAGATAGCCTAGAAGTAAGTCGTCTACATGCTGAGGTGATGCTGCGTGGTGATGGCCGATATTACTTTACTGATACGGGTAGTTCTGGTGGTTCTTGGCTAAATGAAAAAGCAGTATTTGCCAAGCAAGAATGTGAGTTGATGGTGGGCAATGTAATTGGGATTGGCCGTTTTACGCTAACGGTCATTCAAATTGGCAATACCGAACTGCCGACAATGGTAAATGGCATAACAGCTCAGTCATTGTTGACTCCTGAGCAATATATGCCGGTATCGGCGATCGCTCCTAACAATTTTACTCGGTGGCAAAAAGGTGATTTGACAGTGCGCTGTGCCGAAATTATTGATGAAACTCACGATGTGAAGACTTTTCGGTTTGTGGGTGGCCCTGAATTACTATTTAGCTATAAACCAGGACAGTTTATCACTTTAGAACTAGAAATTAATGGTGAGGAAATATTGCGATCTTACTCAATTTCTTCTACCCCTTCGCGTCCCCACAGTTTAGAGATTACGGTCAAACGAGTACCCGCCGCCGATCGAGATTTACCACCTGGATTGGTATCTAATTGGCTGCACGACAATTTGCGCGTGGGTAGTGAGGTGAAGCTCAGTGGTCCGATGGGTAAGTTTACTTGTTTTCAATACCCCAGCCGCAAGTTATTGTTTATTTCTGGTGGCAGTGGAATTACACCGATGATGGGGATGTCTCGCTGGCTTTGTGATACTTTGGCCGACTGTGATGTGGTGTTTTTGCACAGTGCCCGCACGCCCGCAGATTTAATTTATCAACAAGAATTAAATCTCATGTCAGCTCGGCATAAAAAATTCCGGCCTGTGGTTACTATGACCCAAAATCAATCTGGTCAAGCTTGGTTGGGTTTAATGGGTCGAGTCACGGCAGAGATGTTGCAATCGATCGTCCCAGATTTTATGGAGCGGATGGTGTTTGTTTGTGGTCCAGCACCTTTTATGACCGCGACCAAGAAGTTGATGGCGGAGTTAAATTTCCCGATGCAACAGCAATACCATGAGGAAAGCTTTGGGGGGGCAAAAATTGCCCCTCGCCCAGCCGCAACTCCCCAACCAATGGTTTCACCGGTAGTTCCATTGGTGGCTAAAGTTCCGGTTGGTGGATTACGACAGATGCTCCGCAGATCTGATGATGACGAGATCACTGGTAATTTGGCGGCATCTCCGGTGGTCTCGCCAGCAGTAAGTACCCCAGCAGCGGTTGGTGGAATTTCGATTGTTTTTGCCAAATCTGATCGCACAGTGGCTTGTGATGGCGAGGAATCGGTATTAGAAGTGGCTGAAGCACAAGGGGTAAAGATTCGCAGTAGCTGTCGATCGGGTAATTGTGGTACCTGCAAGAAGCGCAAGATCGAGGGGACAGTGAAAATGTCTGGCTTTGATCCGGAGGCTTTGGAAGAGAGCGAACAGGCTGAAGGGTATATTTTGACCTGCGTGGCTTTTCCGCAAAGTCGAGTAGTGATGGATGCTTAAAGTGGCCCAACAGAGAAGCTAACTCTCACCATGAATTTGTTGTTAGCTAGTTTCTTAACTTCCTCTAATTTAAAGAAAGATCTGATGTCCTGACCACCATAATCAACATCTTGGTCAATCAATGGATTTGTATTGCCTTTACTGTAGTCTTCTAATGCCTTGATGCCCTGGCTGAGATCAATTGATTTATTAATCCCTTTTTCAGTCTGGCGCATTAACTCCACCGATCGAGCAAACCAATACTTTGCATCGGCAACATCACCCTTGCCCTGACTAGTCTCAAATTCAAAGCTGAGCATAAAATATTCGCAGCCACTATTAGTAATTACTAATTTGTCACCATTATTGAATTCTACTGTTTCTAGACCCAGTGGCACAATTACTGCACCATAATCAATATTTTTCAAGACGAATTTGCTATTGGGGAAAACAGATTTGTTAATAATTGGTTGGGGAATCGATCGAACACATCCTGTCTCTTCTGGTGATTGCTCCTTGGCCACAGTAACTACTGGCGACATCGCAGCCAGCAAAATTGATAACACCACCAAAACCTTGCCCAACATAAAGTTCTCCTTTTTAGTATTCAGCGATCGATCATCCATAACCCTGAGTAAATTTTATACCAGAACTCTATAACTTGGCGACCATCCGGCTTAATACTTCCAGATTTTGGGCTGTCTAAACAAACTCGATCGAGCAAAAATGCCATCAGCCGCTAAAATTGCTCTGGTACTTAATCGATCACATCTCGATCACCTTAAATCTAAACCAAATTTTGGAGGACAACACCTTGGCTACTCGCGTCATCATTCTGCGTCACGGACAGAGCAGTTATAACAGTCAAGGCCGCATCCAAGGGCGTTGCAACGACTCCACCCTCACCGACAAAGGAATCGCCGATGCCACTATTACCGGCAAAGCCCTAGATGGCCTGAATTTGGCTGCGGTGTACTGTAGCCCGCTGCAACGTGCCCATCTCACTGCCCAAACTGTCATTGGCCAAGTTACTGGTGCGCCGACTCCGGTGGTGGACGATCGGCTGCAAGAAGTAGACCTGCCCCCCTGGGAAAAAATGCTCTTTAGTGAAGCCGCTGCTAAGTTTCCCGCCGATTACCAAACTTGGCACGAGCGTCCTCACGAATTGGTGATGACTGTTAATGGCCAAGAGCATCATCCGATTCCGGCACTCTATGCCCAAGCCCAAGAATTTTGGCAAGCTATTTTGCCTCGGCATGATGGCCAAACTATTTTGATCGTGGCTCACAATGGTATTAATCGCGCCCTGATCAGTACTGCTACTGGTATTCCGATGCATTACTATCAATCGATCCAACAGTCTAACTGTGCAGTGTCGGTATTGAACTTTGCGGATGGTCAGGTGCAGATGGAGTCTTTGAACCAAGTGGCACACATGGGCAAACCATTGCCAGAAAACAAAAGTGAGCAAAAAGGGCCAAGATTCTTAATTGTGCGTCATGGGGAAACCGATTGGAATCGAGCCGGTCGCTTTCAAGGCCAAATTGATGTGCCTTTAAATGACCATGGTCGATCGCAGGCTGCCTGTGCCCGCGAGTTTTTAAAAGATACCCCGATCGATTTTGCTTTTACCAGCCATTTACTCCGCCCCAAAGAAACCGCTGAAATTATTCTGGAAGCTCATCCTGGGATAATGCTACAGACTAATGAAAACCTACAGGAAATTAGCCATGGTCTTTGGGAAGGTAAACTAGAGGCCGAAATCGCGGCAGACTATGCTCAAGAATTGATCGATTGGCGCACTAAACCCGAAACAGTGCAAATGCCTGAAGGCGAAAACCTCCAAGATGTTTGGGATCGGGCTAGTCAAGCTTGGCAAGATATTTTAACTAAAGTAGGTGACGTAGACCAGACAGGGATCGTGGTAGCTCATGATGCCACCAATAAGGTGTTAATGTGCCAATTAATGGGACTACAAATGACCGATTTCTGGAAAATCAAACAGGGCAATGGAGCAGTGACTGTAGTTAGCTATCCGCGAGGGATCAAAGAATTACCCACGATTCAAGCACTTAACCTCACCAGTCACTTATCTGGGGGAATTTTAGATAAAACGGCTACGGGTGCTTTGTAGTATGTCTAAGTTGCTTTTTCGTCAGATTCGCTATCTCGATTTGGGGGCAGGGATTGATCGAGTCACCGATGCTCTGGTCATTAATGGTTTGCTTACCGAACTCGCCGCTGATTTACCAGACTGTCCCCCAGAGGCGATCGAGCGTGATGGTCATGATCAAATTTTGGCTCCGGGCTTAGTAGATCTGTATAGTCATAGTGGTGAACCTGGTCATGAGGCCGAGGAGACGATGCTCTCTTTACTGGCCTCTGCGGCAGCAGGGGGCTTTGTGCGGCTGAATATTTTGCCAGATACTCAGCCCTCGATCGACAATTCATCCACTGTGGCCAAGATCCAGTCCCTTTATCAAGCTGCCAGGGATAAACTTACTAATCCACCTCAACTACAAATTTGGGGAGCCTTAACCCAAGGTGTGCAGGGCGAACGGATGAGTGACTTGCAAGACCTTTTTGGCAGTGGAGTTTTGGGCTTTGCTGATGGCAGACCGATCGATAATTTACAGCTTGTGCATCGTTTACTAGCATATTTACAGCCATATCAACGACCAATTATGCTCTGGCCACTCGATCGACAGTTAGCTGCTGGGGGAGTAGCCAGAATGGGAGCAGCCGCATTGCGACTGGGTTTAGTGGGTAATCCGGCCAGCAGTGAAACCGCTGCCCTCAGTGCTATTTTAGAAATCGTGGCGGAGTTAGATGTGCCAGTGCATATCATGCGCCTTTCCACAGCCCGGGGAGTAGAGTTGGTGGGTGAGGCACAGCAGCGGGGACTGCCGGTAACTGCCAGTACTACTTGGTTGCATTTACTCGGTAGCACAGCAATTTTAGATAGCTACGATGCCAATTGGCGACTAGATCCGCCTCTGGGGAATGAGATCGATCGATTGGCTTTGGTAGCAGGGGTGGCTAGAGGGATAATTGGAGCGATCGCTATCGATCATCATGCCCATAGTTATGAAGATAAAAAGGTGGGTTTTGGTGAAGCACCAGCGGGGGCGATCGGCTTGGAGCTGGCTTTGCCAGTACTCTGGGAGAACTTGGTGGTAACCGGACAGCTAACAGCCTTACAGCTTTGGCGGGGCCTCAGCGCTGGAGCAGCAGCCTGCTGTGGTGCCACAGCACCTCAAGAATTAGTGGTTTTTGATCCGACAACTAAGTGGGTAGCTAACGCCCAAAACCTGCAATCTAAATGTAGCAATACTCCTTGGTTCGACAAAGTAATTTCAGGCCGCATCGAGATTTTGCCAAGTTAGTCATTGATCATCATAATTTCCAGTAACACCATCATGCGTTGGTGGGCATCCCCTTGTGGGTGCCCACCAACGCATGACCACAACATCACAGAACCATCAAAGATTCCCAAACATCAATGAATTCTATGATCGTGATATCGATCGTTGGTTGGCATGATTGCATTGTTATCGTAGAGGGCACCCACAAGGGGATGCCCCTACCGGGGTTTCATTGGTTATTTCGATCGATACCGGGAAAATGGGCATAATATTGCTGGTCTCTTAGATTTCATGATCTACCCGGAAAATCATGCTGTTTTCTCGATTTCGCCGCTATCGATTTTGGCTACTACCGATCTTGTTACTTGTAGCTGGATTGATTATTTGGTGGCGTTCCCATAGCGTTCACTTTGTGAAATCGACTCCCACCAGCCCTCAGCTCTCTGTGCTACCTCAACACCCCCAAATCCAGGCGTACTTCAATCAAAATCAGGCCACCAGCTATCTTGAACCCTATCGGGGCATTCAACGTCCTGGGGATGATTTGGAAGCGATTATGATTGCTGAGATCGATCGAGCGCAGAGTTCGATCGACATTGCTGTGCAAGAATTCAAACTTCCTCGCATCGCTTTGGCCCTAGCCCAGCGTCAACAAGCTGGGGTCAAAGTGCGCGTAATTCTAGAAAACAACTACAGCAAAAGCTGGAGTGAATTAACCCCGGCAGATGTAGCGAAGTTGTCGGAGCGAGAACGTGGCCGCTATCAAGAATTCGTTAAATTGGTGGATGTGGATGGGAACGGTCAACTTAGTGCCGAGGAAATCGATCGCCGAGATGCCCTGAAGATTTTAGCCAACGCCAATATCCCGATCCTCGATGACACTGCCGATGGTTCCAGTGGGAGTGGCTTGATGCATCATAAATTTATGGTGGTGGATGGTCAGCAAACCATTGTTACTTCGGCTAACTGGACGCTCAGTGATGTGCATGGTGATCTGAGTCGGCGCGAAACTCGCGGAAATCCCAACAATTTGCTGTCGATCGACAGCACCGCCGTGGCTCAAACTTTTGGCCAGGAATTTAACCTGATGTGGGGCGATGGCCCGGGTGGTTTACCCGATAGTCAATTTAAGTCTGGCAAATCTGCTCGTGCCAATGTCGTGATACCGGTTGGTGATAGCTCAGTGACCATCCGCTTTTCTCCAGCCCCCAAAAATCAAGATTGGGCAACGACTACCAATGGATTAATTGGCCAAACCTTGGCTCGATCGCAATCTCAAACTGATTTGGCACTGTTTGTTTTCTCTGAACCCCAGCTTGGTCAAGTCCTGGAGGCTAGCTCTGCTCGCCAAGTACCAGTGAGAGCATTAATCGATCGAGAGTTTGCTTATCGCCCTTACAGTCAAATGCTGGCGATGTTGGGGGTTACGCCTTGTCAGGCCAGTAGCTCTCGCTCAGTTTGGGCAAAACCCATTACCAGCACCGGAGTACCCGCATTACCAACAGGTGATTTACTTCATCATAAGTTTGCTGTGATCGATCAGTTGATCGTTATTACTGGTTCGCACAATTGGTCAGTAGCGGCTAATTACAAAAACGATGAGACTCTAATTGTAATTGAGAATCCCCTGGTCGGTGCTCATTTTCAGCGAGAGTTCGATCGGCTATATCGATCGGCTAAATTTGCAGTTCCCCCGCAATTGAGATCCTGTCAAAAGCCCGATTCAGTCGAAAGCAATCCTAGTCAAGATCGAGAAGAATAGTAGATGTTGCCTAAATATCATGAATAATTGACTACTCCATACTTCAGCTAAAATATGTGAAAATGCTGCATGATTCTCCTTCGGAGACGCTGCGCAATTCGACCAAACATGGGAAGATAAGTAATCTTAATAATTTTTTTAATATCTAAAATATCAGTAGCGGGCATCATAAACAAGGAAAGATTTTCTGTAACGGCTCCCCTCAACAGCATCAGCGCTTCGAGACCTCGTCCTCTTTTCCCCCTCCCTGTAAATGGGTATTTTACCTCCCAAAATCAATCGGCCAGCTTCCGAGGATCGACTCTCGCACCGAGACGCTACGCGATCGACTGATTCGCTGGGGAATAATGCTCAGTCAGGCTCGGTGCGGCCTCAATGGATTGCGACTACCGCTAAAATTGCCGGTGGATTTTTGGGTCTGGGTTTGCTGGGCTTTATTGGAGCCAGCATCTGGGTGGCCACCAGTCTTTCACCGACGATCGCCAAAGAATTGACCAAATCCCTGGAGCGGCAAGTAGCGATCGGCCCAGTGGAAAACATTGGTTTTAATGAAATCAACTTTGGAGCCTCCAGCCTTGCTGCCAACCCAGAAAGCCCGAATAAAGTAGCCGTCAAACAGATCAAAATTGGTTTCGATCCGCTAGCGATCTTGTGGCAGCGCACCATCAAACCAACTATCACCCTGGTGGAACCAGATGTTTATTTGGAGCAAAGCTCTCAAGGTGATTGGTTGCGGCTGAAGTTACCAACCACTCCACCGGGCAAACCGGGGGACTTTAGTACCGAGATTCAAGCAGTGCGCATCCAAAAAGCGCGGGGCACCATCATTCCTTTCCAAAAAAATGGTCTGCGCCAGCCAATTGCCATTCAAGATACCGACTTTAACGCCAACTTCAATCACCGCGATCGTGCTCTGCAACTGATTAATTTTGATGGTAAAGGCCAAATTGGCCAAGATGCCCGTCTTTCCCTGCAAGGCAGCACTTCGCCGATCGAAAAAACTACTAATTTAGAAATCAATGGTCAATCGCTTAACGCCAAACAAGTCAGCGACTTGGTTAAAATTCCGGCAGTAGATTTTCGCAGTGGGGTAGTGGGTGGTAATCTCAGCCTGAATATTCAACCCAATAAGCCCTTGGAAGTGCGCGGCAAAGTGCGGGTAGACAACGCGACCATGCAAGTGATCAAAGTTCCTGAGTTGTTTACTAACACCAGTGGCGACCTGCAAATTTCCCCCCAAGATGTGCGCTTTAGCAACGTTTCTACTCTCTATGGTCAAATTCCTGGCCAAATCTCCGGCTCGATCGACTTTCTCAAAGGCTATGATCTGCAAGCCAAAACGGCAGTGCTGCCGGTAGGTAAGCTCCTAGAAACCCTAAAAATTAAGGCTCCTGTCTTCTTAGCGGCTCAATTACAAACAGACTTGACCCTCAGTGGCAAACTCCAACAACCGGTGTTATCCGGTACAGCCAAAAGCATTGGTGCCGCTCAGATCGATCGAGTGGCTCTGAACCAGATCCAAGGAGAATTTGCACTGGTCGATGGCAAAGTCCAACTTAGTCAAATTAGCGCCACCCCCACCAGCGGCGGCAGTATCACTGCCAATGGGGAGATTGCCTTAGATGATCTGGCAATTAGTCCACCCACAGTTAAGCTGAATCTGCAAGGTAACAAACTGCTAGCAGATGTCTTGGCTCAGCCCTACCAGAAACTGCCGATCGCCTTGGGAGTAGTCAATGCTACAGCTCAAGTCAGCGGCTTAGCCGATCGTCTTAGTACTACTGTCCAAATTCAAGCTCCCCAAGCCACTTATCCCCTAAATGCCCAGATTGGCATCGCTCCGAATGGGGCGATTACGGTCGATCGAGCCAAGGTCAAATTAGCTGGTCATGAAATTACTGGCACTGGTAGTACCAGTCAGGGTCGCTGGCAAGCCCGCCTGCAAGTTCCGGCGATCCCTAGTCAAGATTTAGCGGCGATCGCTAAGGTCAAAGACCTGCCGAAGTTTTTGCAAGGCAATGTGCAAGGAAATTTAGAACTCACTGGGGCGATCTCAAATAGCGAAAGCCTGAGTGGAAAGGGACAACTACAGCTTCAAATCCCTGCCGGTAAAGTGGAAGCTACTAATTTTGCGCTCAATCAGGGTAAGTGGCAGGCCGATCTGCAAACTGCTGGATTGGTATTAGCCAAAATCGATCCGCAACTACCCGGCCAGCTCACGGGCAAATTTCGAGTGAGTGGGGATACGGCCAAACCAGAGCCAGAATCGATCGTGGCGACTGGTAGTGGTAGCGTCACTCTGCCCGATGGCCAAATCACTGGTCAAAATTTGCGGGTAGCTGAAGGTAAATGGCAAGGTAATTTCAGCGCCGCCAGCTTCGATATCTCTAAACTAGCCCCCCAAGTGGGTGGCAAACTCAGCGGCCAGTTTCAGGCCAGTGGCGATGCCACCAAGTTTGAACCTACCGGAATTTTAGCTACAGGCACTGGTACCTTGGCCTCGGCTCAAGGTAAAATCACTGGCCAAAATCTGCGGGTAGCTCAAGGTAAATGGCAGGGAGATTTCAGTGCCGATAGTTTCGATATCTCTAAATTTGCGCCCCAAGTAGGTGGTCAACTCAGTGGCAAATTTCAGGCCAGCGGTGATCTGAGCAAAAATAATCTCCAAGATATTACTGGTACAGGTGCTGGCACTCTGCGCCTAGCTGGGGGTGAACTAGTAGGCAAAGATTTGCAGCTAAGTCAGGGGAATTGGCAGGGCAATGTGGCAGTCGCCCGAGTACCCTTGGGTCGCATCGCCCCAGATCTGCCTAAGCCTTGGCAAGCAGCTTTACTGAACGGCAATTTACAGGTGGCTGGCTCGATCGAGCAACCACAAAAAGCCCAAATTCAGGGGGATGCAGTAGTCAAACTAGGTAACGGCCAAGTTGCCGCCAAAGGTTTGCAGGTTAGTGATGGGCGCTGGCAAGGACTGTTTTCTTTCCAGTCTCTGGATCTGAGGCAGTTATCGTTACCCAAAAATATCCCGGCGGGCTTGATCGATGGCACTTTTGAACTGGCTGGTGTGCTAGATAAACCCAAACTAGAGACGGCCAAAGGTAATGGATGTTTGCGGTTACCTGGAGCTGAAATTATTGCTGATCGGCTAGAACTAACGGGTGATCAATGGCAAGGGAAATTCAAAACCACCAATCTGCCAGTAGGTCAATTTACTAGTTTGCCCCCTAATTTGGCTGGAGTGCGAGTTAGCAGTGATTTCGACTTAAGTGGCAATTTAAAAACCCCCCAACAAGTCTCAGGGGGTGGTAGTGGTCGAGTGCTATTGGGCAAGAGCGAAATTGCCTTACAGCAGTGGCAGTTGGGCCAGGGGCGCTGGCAAGTAGCGGCCAGTACCAAAGGTTTACGACTAGATACTCTAGGATCAGCCGTACCTGGTAATTTACAAGGGGGAGTATTTGCTGGAGCAGTAGATTTGAGTGGCTCGATCGATAAACCTCAAATCACTGCGATCAGCGGCAAGGCCAGTGGTGAATTGTCAATTTGGGGTGGTTCGATCGCCATGTCGCCACTACAAATTGCAGATGGTCGCTGGCAGAGTGATGCAATTACTGTGCGCAATATCAATTTGGCAAATATTACTGGTAGCAATATTAAAGTGTTAGCTGGTCAGCTCTCGGGGACAGGGCAGGCTGCTGGTCGTCTGGATCGCTTTGATATTAATGATCTACAAGTAGATAGCAAAGTGCAGCTCAGTGGCCTGTTGGCGCAGTCGAATCTGAGTGGTGAGGTGGCCAAGTTGCCACAAGCTAACCTGACTGGCGATGTGAAAATTGCTGCGGGCAAAATTGACCTAGAGTTAGCAGGAGATGGCAATTTACTATCACTACATTCCATCGATCGAGGACTCAAGTTTGCTGGGCGACTAGCCGGGATGGAAGCGGAAGGGATGGTGGATGAAAAACAGCTCCAAGTAGCTGGGCGCGGTATTCCGGTCGAATTCATTACTAGCTTTTTGCCACCTCTACCCCAACTTAAAAAACAAGAACTCCAGGGCATTGTGGGGGGCGAATTAACAATGAACTTGCTGACTGGTCGCATCGATGGCAAAAACATTTCGATCGATCAACCACAAGTGGGTATTTTAAAGGGAGATCGGCTACAGAGTGGGAGCTTGACTTATGTAGATGGCAATTTGATTGTTCGTGATGGCCAGTTTTTGCGGGGCGAGAATAGTTATTTAATTGAAGGCCGAATGTTGACTAAAGCCAAGCAGCCAGAATATCAACTAGTGGTGCGGGTAGATAAAGGCAGTCTGGCTGATGTGAGTAATCTTTTCCAGATTTTCTCGATCGAAGATGTGTTGAATCCTTTTGGCGATCGAGACTATGGTAGTGCTCGGGATCTTAAACCCCAGAAAGTAGGTGGCGAATTAGGCAGTTTGCAAGAGCAGATCGATCGACTATCGGAAGTTCGTCGTTTGCAAGGCCGGGCAGAGTTAAAAGCCGAAGAAAATCCCTTCCCAGATTTACGTAAGGCCAGCGGAGATTTTGCTGGGACAATTGTGATTAGCAATGCAGCTAAGCAAGGTGTTTATGCTAGTTTTGATGTGAAAGGTAAAAATTGGGAAATTGATAAATATGGTTTATCGGAGGTCAATCTGCAAGGTTTATGGCAAAACAACAAATTAACTTTGTCAGATTTTTCGCTGGTATCTACTTCTAACAATTCCAAAGTAAAGCTCAATGGTAAATTTAGTTTCGATCAACAAGATGCCGAAATTGTGGTTGAGCGGTTTCCAGCAGAGCGCTTGAGCAACTTGTTTAAGCTGCCGATCGAAGTAGCTGGAGATGTGAACCTGACGGCTCAACTAAAAGGCGGGATTCTTGATCCCCAACTTAATGGTGAAGCCACCTTAGTTGATGGAAAACTGAATCAGTCTAAGCTCCCAGAGATATATACCAAGTTCGATTACAACAATTCTCGCCTGAATTTCAAGAGTGTTTTAGCAGCGTATAAAGACCGCATTGCTGTCACCAATCCTGATGAACCGTTGCGAATCACCGGCAGCTTGCCATACAAACTACCGATTAGTATAGGAAGTCCAGCAGAAAAAACAGATTTTAATGTCGAGTTATTGATCCAAAAACAGGGACTAGAGACACTAGAAGTTTTGACCCAACAGCAGCTTAAGTGGATCGGTGGTGATGGTCTAGTAAATTTATCAATAAATGGTAATCTTAATGCCGGGAAAAGTACTAATGTCACGGCGATCGGCACCGCCACTTTGACTAATGCAATTTTGCAGGCTGCGGCATTGCCCAATAATTTAACTGATGTCAATGGCCAGGTGAAGTTCGATCTTGACCGGATCAATGTTCAGCAATTTCGAGGCAAGTATGGCAGCGGAGAGCTTACTGCTGAAGGGAGTATCTCGATCGAAAAACCCATCATTTTCCCCGATCCTTTAACCGTAAATCTGAACAAAATCCAACTTGATCTAAAAGATCGTTACCAAGGCGGTATTGATGGACGGTTAGTTTTGGGTGGTGGGACAGTGCTGGTGCCGCAGCTAGCGGGGGAAGTCAAGCTTAGCAATGGCAAAATTTTTCTACCGGAAACACCTACTAATGCAGGAGGTAGTAGCAACAGTGGATCTACTGAGGCTGGTTCTTTGCAGTTCCAGAATTTGGAACTAATCTTGGGTGAAAATTTGCAGGTAGATAAATCCCCAGTGTTGAATTTTTTGGCTACGGGTAAAGTCAAGCTGAATGGTTCGATGAGTAATTTACAACCGGAAGGAACCGTTCAACTCGGACGTGGCCAAATAAATCTATTTACTACTCGTTTTCGCATCAATGGCAGTGGCAATACTGCTCAATTTATCCCGGAAAGAGGTGCTGACCCAGTTGTCAATTTACAGCTTAGTACTAAGGTGTTAGAAACTTCCCGCTTACCAAGTTTAAACAGTGCCAATGAGCGCATCGATAAAAAAGATTTGTTTAGTACTAGTTTGGGTGCAGTCCAAAGTATTCAGGTAGATGCCAAGGTCAACGGGCCAGCCTCGGAAGCTACCGATCGAATAGTTTTGACCAGTAATCCTAGCCGTAGCCAAGATGAGATTTTCCTGTTGCTGGGCAATGGTTTGGGGCGGATTTCACCAGATGAAAGCGGCTTACTGAATTTTGCTGGCTCTACTGCGATTAACTATGTTCAAGATGTTGTTAGTGACTTACTGGGTTTAAGTGACTTTCGGATCTATCCGGCAGTTACTCGATCAGAGCAAAGCAATGGTAATACTTCTACCCTAGGACTGGCCGCTGAGGTCGGGCTAGACTTAAATAAGAATGTTTCGGCTTCGGTCTTTAAAATTCTGACCAACGCAGAGCTGCCCCAATATAGTATTCGCTATCGCATCAACGATCGATTATTACTGCGTGGCTCTTCTAATTTATCTAACGATAGTCGGGCAATCATTGAGTTTGAGGAAAGATTCTAAGCTTTCATGGTTCAATTAAATTCTTTTCCTTGCGTCGATAACCCCGAATTAGTCGAGCGGTGCGAATTTTTTGATAGCTCACCGCAACAACGATCGGCAGGTGGAGCAAGAGGAATGCTCGGACAAGCAGATGGGCAGCTTGCTGAGTACCGTTGAGATTAATAAAAAATAGTTGATAAAGCGATCGAACCCAATCCATCAAATAAATATTGAAGCCACTGGGATAAAAAGCAAAGAGAAGAATAGTGGAGATTGTGCCAAAAGTAAGGCCAGCAAATACGACCCAGATACTTAGCCCCCAGCTAAACCGCCGAGAAAAACCTTCGTCTGCTAGCCGATCGACTGTCTCTCCATAAAAACTAGCGATAGATTTAAAAAAGTTCCACATAATGATAAAAAAGAGATGTTAATGATCCTGAATGACCGTCCAAATATAGGCGATGCAAATTAAAAATACAGTCACTAAAGTGATTGTAGCCAGCAGCAAAGGAGTAATCGCAGCCATCAGCCAAATAACTAGTAATCGTCCTGTGGGTAAACGACGACGACCCAGAGGTAAAGGCGCAGTGCGAATGGTGATTGGTATGGTATAAACATCTTGATTGCTATTACTGTGTAAAACAAGTTGGCGCTGGTAAGTGCAGTTGGCCATTAGCTCCAAAGTATCGACCATCACTGTAGCTTGACCTTGGTTGGTGCAAAAAGTAGCTGGAAAGACTGATATCCAAGGGTGTAGCTCACTATTACGAGCCAGATCACTGGGATGGGGAGCTACTTCCCACCAGCCTTCTAAGAGGGTTTCGGGAATGTCGTTACCAAATTCTATTGGCATAGAGAGCCGCTGACCTAATTTTTCTGCTTGTAGCTCTAATCGATCGTCATATAGCTTTAATTCGGGAGTGCGAAAAAGATAGATTGGTTGCAGGGCTGCTAAAGCGATCGCCGCACTGCTGAAGCGCTCTTTTTGACTGGGAGCCACCATTTTTTCTAGCCAGCCGATAAAACTGAGGCTCAGATCGGGTAATAGATGTTGGAAGCCAATCTGATAGGGTTCGTCCTCGACGATTAATTCTCGATCGATCCCAGCTTGTTTACGAGTCAGCAAAAAAATCAAAGTCGCACCCAGGGAGTAAAGATCACTGGCTTTGGTGGGCTTAAATAGCTGCTCTGGGGCAATGTAGCCCAATGTGCCTTTAAACACACTGCTGCCTGCGACGGCTTCGCTACCAATTTTAGAAAAACCAAAATCGATTACATACACTCTGCCTTGATCATCTAAAAGCAGGTTTTCTGGCTTGATATCCCGGTGCAGCACTTCTGGAATGCGGCTTTGGAGATAAACCAAAATTTCTAAGATATCGATCGCGATTTTTTTAATCTCTTCTGGGGCATAACTCCGCATCGTAGCCAGAGTCCGGGCAGCTTTGTATTCTTGGATCAGCAAAAATCCTTCTGGGGTCTCGATCGAGTTTAAATATCTGGGAATACCAGTATGTGTCAACCCTTGTAAAATTTCGATTTCTCGTTGATGGGCGCTGTATCCAGACCAGTCGGAGCCAGATTGGGCAAAGCAGAATTGTTTGATTACTACTTTGCGTTCGGGTAGTGTCTCAAGTTCGGTTGCTAGCCAGGTAATTCGGCCACCTTCCCGGTTGCGCCCCAGTTCGCTCAGTACTTGGTAGCCATATTTGCTAAAATTTGGAAAGTCTGACATGTAGTACAGTCTAAAAAATTTCTAGAGCCATGTTAACACAGGGCTATAATTGCTGGCGATGCAGGCTTTAGACAGCAATTCCAAATTCAGATTCCTGGTAATAAGCCGGGTTGATGGGGGGGGGGGGGCCCCCCACCCCCCCAAATGGGGCGGGAAACCCCCCCCCCAACAACCCCAACCAGGGGTGTGGTTTGGGAGGTTGGGCGGGATTTTTTTTTTTTTGAAAAAATTTAAATATGTTCTATAAACTAAGACAACGCGGAAACTCAGAAATAACAACCCTACTTTGGGGTGTTTGTGGGGTGGGTTTCGGTCCCCTCATTGGGGTTGTGGGGGCTAGCCCCCAGCATCA
>JANNEH010000319.1:0-8503 GCA_031378405.1 Synechococcales cyanobacterium OTE_75_metabat_409 | reverse complement strand
TTGGGACTTGTTTACTTGGAACGACAGAAGCGATCGCCTGTCACAGCGATCGCTCCTAATCTTCAGGCACGGCTCCTAACAGCCCTTCAAACCTGCTAACCCCTATTCCCGAAATATAGACCTAGACCAAACTTCGGTCGGTCAAAATCTCATAACCATCACTAGTCACCAACACCGTATGCTCAAACTGCGCCGATAAAGCCCGATCGAGCGTCACTGCTGTCCACTTATCTCCCAAAATCTTCACGTCTTTGCTGCCCTGGTTAATGATGGGTTCGATCGCCAACACCATCCCCTCCCGCAGCTTCACATTGGGCAGCTCCCGCGTGCGAAAATTAAACACCGAAGGCTCTTCGTGTAAATTGCGACCTACCCCGTGCCCCGTAAAATCTTCCACCACCGTGCAGCCATTGGCCTCTACATAGTCTTGAATCGCCCCAGCCAAATCCAACAAATAAGCCCCAGCCTTCACCTCGGCAATACCTTTATACAAAGCAGTCTCGGCGACTTCAATTAAATGTGCTGCTTTAGCCGAGACCTGACCCACCCCAATAGTAATGCAAGAATCCCCATGAAAGCCTTGAAAAAAGGCACCAGTATCGACCTTCAGCACATCCCCTTCCCGAATTACTTTCTTGGCGCTAGGAATACCATGGACAACTTCATTGTTAATACTGGAGCAAATCGAAGCCGGAAAGCCATGATAGCCCTTAAAACTAGGTGTCGCATCCATCTCCCGAATCCGCTTTTCGGCATGGGCATCTAAATCAGCAGTGGTCATGCCAGGTTCTACCAGTTCTTGAATCTCTTTCAGCACTGTGGCCACAATCCGCGACGACTGCCGCATGATCTCGATTTCGCGCTGAGATTTGATCTCGATACCACGCCGCTGCTTAGGCTCTGCTTTAGCTTTGAGCTTGGGATTGGCCAACAAGAGATCGCTGAAAATGTTCATGGTAAGGGCTTTTATATCTTTGAGTACTTATTATATCGGAATTGGCTTACGCCAGAGCCGAGCCAAAGCTGAGATTACCTGAGCTAAAAGTCTCGACACAGGGCAAACTAGGAGTAGTCTGCCAAAATTCTGAGCAATTCATTCAGCGATTTATCTATTTCAATCTTCATCTATCTCAATCTATCGATATGACAGAGCCAAGCTCCATCGCCCGCCATATCCAAGAGCTAGAAGCTTACATTACTAATCTGGTAGATGCCCTGCACCGGGGGGAACTGCCGGTCAACTTGCGACGGGTGACCCAAGTTTTTGACCAAATTTTAATTCAAGATTTGCCCCGCCTTGACCTACCCCCCAAAAAACTGATTGATATCTACAACGATATTCCCAGCATCTTGGCTGCCTACACGATCGAAGCCAACATTACTCCCAACTCTTTCCTGAACAACGACCCCTCCCAAGCCACCTTTGGCCGGGAACCCCGAGGCAATTACTGGCTATTACCAATCAAAACCGCCACCGAATATGCCTGGTTACTGCCCAACCCCAATCGCCGCATTACCCTAGGTCGCTTGCAGTCTTTACCATTGGCCTTTGAATTCGATCGAGCCAATGTCATGGTCGAATTATCTTCCATTGGCCTCACTACCCTCGCCCTCACCAAAGCCCTACCCACCGAACCACCCACCTGGCAAGTGATGCAGCGGGGGCGACTGGGTTCAATGCGCCGCGCCGAAAACCAAGCCGACCATAGCTTTTTGGAACCTGCCCTGCCGATCGAAGTGCGTCAAATTAGCCGTGACCTAGAAAAACTCAAAAAAAGCTTAGGTGGCACCGATAACTCGATCGACACCAAAATAACCGATCTGCAAAAAAAGCTTCATGCCCTCGATACCAGCGGTAGCTCGGCACTAGAAAAACTACAGGCTCAATATGATGCTCAACTGGCCGACCACTCAGCCATTATTGCCAAAATTGCTCAAAAGCTCACCGAATTGCCCGCTGCCACAGCCACTGCTAATCAAGCGACTACACCATCAAACCAGCCAAACAAATCTTATCTCTTTGATCTAGGCGGTAGTATTAAACTAGAAATGGTATATATCCCACCGGGTAAATTTGCCATGGGCGCACCAGCCAACGAAGAGGGCAGCAGCGCTGCGGAAAAACCCCAGCATCTTGTGACGGTCACTTCTTTTCACCTCAGCAAATACCTGGTCACCCAAGAACAATATCTGGCTATTATGGGCAAAAATCCGGCCTATCGTCCCGGCGCAAAGCTACCAGTAGAGCAAGTTTCTTGGCATGATGCCCAAGAATTTTGTCGCAGACTCAGCCTCAAAGCTGGCAAAACCTACCGACTACCCAGTGAAGCCGAATGGGAATATGCTTGTCGCGCCGGAACCACCACGGCATTTTACTTTGGCAATACTATTGAAACTCACTTAGCCAACTATCGATCGCGCGGTTCCAAGATCGATCAACCAATCGATCATCCCAAACAGCAAAAAGCCCAACAAAAAGCCTTATCTGAAACTCTCCTGGAAAAAACTTCGCCAGTGGGTAAATTCCCGGCCAATCGTTTTGGTCTGTATGATATGCATGGCAATGTGTGGGAATGGTGTGCCGATACCTGGCATGAAAACTACCAAGATGCACCGACAGATGGCAGTGCTTGGATTGGAGAAAGCGATAAACGAATCTTGCGGGGAGGCTCCTGGGATAATTATGCCCGCAGTTGTCGATCGGCCTTACGCTTTAAGTGGTCAGCAGAAAACAGCAATTATTACATTGGTTTTCGGGTAGCTTGTGAGTACGATTTGTGAAAATAGTAATTATCGGCTGTGGCATTGTCGGAGCCACCTTAGCCTACGAGCTGAGCAAAACTAAAGATTATCAAGTAACAGTAGTAGAGAGTCGATCGCACCCAGCCCAAGAATCTACCGGCGCGGCATTGGGCTTACTGATGGGGGTGATCAGCCAAAAAATTAAAGGCCGAGCTTGGCAATGGCGACAAGAAGGAATTAATTACTATCACAAGATTCTGCCTGAACTAGCCTCGATCGGCCTTCCGGTGCCTCACAACTCCCAAGGGTTACTAAAACTACTCCCCAATCCCGCCGACCTAGCCAAATGGCAATCTTTGGTAGATACCAGAACCCAGCAAGGCTGGCCATTGGAAATTTGGCCGAATCACCAAATCCTCTATCGCTACCCTTGGCTCCAGATCACCAACCAAACCAGTGCTATTTATTCCCCAGCGGACTGGCAGATTCACCCTGCCGCCCTGACTCGATCGCTGGTCACTGCCGCTGCGCAACAGGGAGTACAATTTCACTGGCAAAACCCAGTCCTCCAGATCACCGCTGCCGGAGTGGAGACTGCGCGGGGTTTTATGAATGCCGATCGACTGGTCATTACTGCCGGATTGGGAAGTACTCTACTGACTGCGGCATCCCAGCAACCGATCGAACTCATGCCCGTCTTGGGTCAAGCAATTCACTATCGTTTACGGAATTGCCCTCACCCCAGCCCTCTATGCGACAGTTTTGCCCGAATGCATTCGGGCACTTGTCTGGCAGTCCCAAGTAGGGAGAGGGAGCAAGAGACTTCGCTTTATGATCCGATTATCCCAATTTGGATTGAGGGATTAAGCCATCCAGTCATTACCTGCAACGATGTCCATACCGTACCATTAGGTCAAGGTGAATACTGGGTCGGTGCCACCGTCGAGTTCCCTATTGGTACCACAGTCTTACCCACAGATGCCAGTCTGGCAGACTTAAAAAAGCAGGCGATCGATTACTTCCCGGCTCTGGCCGCCGCCGAAATTCTCAGCACCTGGTCTGGACTACGCCCCCGCCCAGTCGGCAGACCAGCCCCGATCATCGAAAAACTCCCTGGATACCAAAACATCATTGTCGCCACCGGTCACTATCGCAACGGTGTATTACTAGCTCCAGCCACAGCCCGCATGGTGCGAGAGATCCTCACAGACTCGACTCCTTAGATCTGTGCTGTATCATGTGGACTAAATAGAAGCCGAAGGGTGCACTGTATGTGGCGAGTGATCAAAGTTTTACTAGAAACCCAATATGCTTACATGCTGGAGTACCGTGCCGAACTCTGGCTGTGGGTCTTGGCTGGCTCTCTGCCAATTATTTTGATGGGCGTATGGCAACAAGCTGCCGACACTGGACAATTTGGCTTGAGTTCGATCGAGTTCATTCGCTATTTTTTGGCCGTATTCATAGTGCGTCAAATCAGCGTGGTATGGGTGATCTATGAATTTGAACACCAAGTAGTAGACGGTACGCTCTCTTATAAACTCTTACAGCCCTTAGATCCGGTGTGGCATCATTTGATTTCCCACATTAGCGAAAGATTTGCCCGCTTGCCATTTATTATACTGCTGCTGATTTTAGGACTAGCCCTGTATCCCCAGGCCATCTGGTGGCCAGGTTGGCTCCAGATTTTGCAATTCTCGGTGGTGACAATCCTGGTTTTTTTCCTGCGCTTTTTGATGCAATATACCTTTGCTCTCTGCGCCTTTTGGACAGAAAGAGCCATGGCGATCGAGCAATTTTGGTTTTTGCTGTATTTGTTTTTATCCGGCATGATTGCCCCGATCGAGCTGTTTCCGCCCCAAATGCAGGAATTTTTACTCTGGACTCCCTTTCCCTACATGATTCATTTCCCAGCCGCAATCTTGATTGGGTTACCAGTAAATGTGGGACGGGGCTTATTGATGATGGGTCTGTGGTCAGGAATTTTCTGGGTAGTTAATCGTTGGCTGTGGAAACATGGCATCAAAAAATATTCTGGAATGGGTGCTTAGGGCGGGGTTCGACTCCGCTCACCCCTCGAATTCCTAATGGGATAACGAAGTTTAGTGTGATTGAAACGGTTAAACTAAAACTCATCACTTTTTGTTAAGAGTACCGCAACCCATGGCAACCATCAACGACAACTACCTCAAACTCAAAGCTGGATACCTGTTTCCCGAGATCGCCCGCCGGGTGAACAAATTTGCCAGCGAAAACCCCACCGCCCCAATTATCCGCTTAGGCATTGGTGACGTAACCGAACCATTGCCCCAGGCTTGCCGCGCTGCCATGATTCAGGCCGTTACAGACATGGGCGATCGAGAGAAATTTAAAGGTTACGGGCCAGAGCAGGGCTACGCTTGGCTAAGGGAAAAGATTGCAGCGCAAGATTTTCAAGCCAGAGGCTGTGATATCAGCGCTGATGAAATATTTATCTCGGATGGTTCCAAGTGCGACAACGGCAACATCTTGGATATTTTTGGTGACAACAACTCGATCGCTGTCACCGACCCAGTTTACCCAGTTTATGTAGACACCAACGTAATGGCTGGTCACACTGGCGAAGCTAATGAAAAAGGCGAATATGGCGGCTTAGTCTACCTGCCAGTCACTGCTGCCAACAACTTCACCGCCCAAATTCCTAACCAACCAGTAGATCTAATTTATCTCTGCTTCCCCAACAACCCCACCGGCGCAGTCGCCACCCGAGAACATCTGCAAGCTTGGGTAGACTACGCCAAAGCCAACGGTTCAATTATTTTCTTTGATGCCGCCTACGAAGCCTTTATTAGCGATCCCGCTATTCCCCACTCTATTTACGAAATCCCTGGTGCCCGGGACTGCGCGATCGAGTTTCGGTCTTTCTCTAAAAACGCCGGATTCACCGGCACCCGCTGCGCTCTGAGCGTCGTACCCAAAACCCTCACGGCCAAAGCAGCCGACGGCTCAGATGTAGAACTGTGGAAACTCTGGAATCGTCGCCAATCCACCAAGTTCAACGGTGTTTCTTACATTGTGCAGCGGGGTGCCGAAGCAGTCTATTCTCCTGAAGGGCAAGCAGAAACTAAAGCCCTAGTGAGCTTTTATTTAGAAAACGCCAAAATCATCCGCGAGCAAATGTCTGCCGCTGGCCTGCAAGTTTATGGTGGAGTCAATGCTCCTTATGTATGGGTCAAGACTCCTGGGGATGTAACTAGTTGGGACTTCTTCGACAAACTGTTGTTTAACTCCAATGTGGTAGTCACTCCCGGCTCTGGCTTTGGTGCAGCGGGTGAAGGCTACTTCCGAATTTCGGCTTTCAACAGCCGTGATAACGTCAATGAAGCTATGCGCCGCATCAGCGATCAGTTCAAATAGTTAATGGGTGGCCTCGGGGGTCGCCCCCCAGCGGAGGTTTGGCTTATTACCAATAATCTGAATTTGAAATTACTGATTATTGGCTACCTTCCAGCGATCGAGGCCACAAACTGCTAAAATAACAGCATCGTCAAACATGTGATGTATAAGTCTTTGGTTAATGTATCCAGCATCGACACCCTCGCTCAAGAGCTAGCCAACATTCAACAAACTAGCTCCAAAAAAGTAGCCCTCCTCGGTTCTCGCCATGTGCCGATTATGCACCAGCATCTCATCGAAATGATGAGCTATGCCCTAGTGCTATCGGGCAACCGGATCATTACCTCTGGCTCCTTTGGTACCAACTCTGCTGTAATCAAAGGAGCACTGCGTGCCGATCGAGATCTGCTGACAGTGATTTTGCCCCAGAGCCTCACTCGTCAACCGCGTGAATCTCGCGAGCAGTTAGAAAATGTGATGCATCTGGTCGAAAATCCCCAAAACGATGATTTACCCCTGGGGGAAGCCAGTGCCCTCTGTAATCACGAAATAATTTCTCGTTGTCAGCAACTGGTATGCTTTGCCTTTCATGATAGTAATACTCTGCTCCAGACTTGCCACGAAGCCGAAGAGCAGCGCAAGTTGGTGACGCTGTTTTACTTCGATTAAGTTAACCCAACTGCGGCAAAATCTGATTTAAGATTTCCTCATCGATCGGCTCGGTCAAAAAAGCCGTCAACTTCCTGCCTACGGCCTGTCGCAGCATCACCGAAACATGTTCGATCGAACTCACCTCGGGATGTAGAGAAACCCTTTGCTCAGAAACATGAGTAGTCGCTGGTTCCCGCACAAAAACACCCGCCGACACAAAGCTAAACAGTGATAGCTTCACCACCTCACTCGCCACAGCGCCATTCAGCCCGCGCACAATTTCTTCGTTGGCCACCGAGAGCTTCACTTGCCGTAACGGATTTTTGATTACCCAGTTAGCAATGATATACAGCTCATGGGGTGGCGGCAACCGATAAATCGGTGAACCAACCGACAGAATAGATTGATAGGTTTCGATCGAATGAGCTGTGCGCAAACTCATATCGGGCATAATCTCGGCATCATTAGGAGCCGCTGCCCGTAGCCGCAATACCACCTGGGAGGGAGGAATCCGGGCAATGCACAGCTCCGAATCTTTACAGGCATACTGCATATATTCCACAAACTTGGCAAAACCAAAGCGGATAGTCTGCAAATCGGGAATTATCTGGCGCAGCGCCTGCTGCACTACCGATAAATGAATACCTCCCACCAGTAGCTCCGATCGACAGGTGCGATCATTGGCATACCATTGCAGAATTTCCTTGGTTTTAGCAGCGATTTCTTCCGAGGCTTGGGAAGTTGGTCGTTTGATTTGGGAAATTAACCGAGCATTGCGCGGATCGATGCCATCCAATGGCCTGACCACAGTACTACCTAAGCGCTGGCGATCGTCTTCGGTGGGGTCAGTAATGCGCACAAAGTGGTCACAGACAGCCTGAAAAGTCCGGTTAGCGGCATTGTCGTAGGCACAACCAATCACTGTTTTGCCATATTCGTGTAGCTTCTTGGCCAAGGCTGCGAAGCCGCCGTCACCAGAGACAATAATGTAAACTTCGATCGACGGGCGGATATGGGCGAGGTCAATGGCATCGATCGATAACTGAATATCGGCGGCGTTCTTTTTTTGCTCGCGAGAAAAGCCAAAGACCTGCACCGGGTCGATGCCCAATTCATTAATTTCACTGCGCATAATGCCCAACCGGGGGTCACTCCAATTGGCATATGCTCGTTGGACGGCAATTTTGCCGATTTTATCGGTCTTGCGAATCCGCTGTAAAATTTCTTCTAAGGATAAGTTGGAAATGAGGTGACTAGAGAAACTATAGCCTTTCAGCAGGTTCTCGATATCATAGAAAATGGCCGTGTTGAAACTCACTACTTTGCTCTTGGGCTTGATCTTTGGTCGTCTTATTCTAGCTTAGCAGGACGAAGGTCGCTTGAATCAGTTTGAGGGCAAGTTATCCAGATCAGCTCTCGATTTCTAAATGATTGAGATAACCTAGGCACTAGTAGAGATATGGAAATAGACGACTGGTCTGCAACGATCGGGATGAGTGGAAGTAGATTGGATGAAGAAAGCAAAGTAAAACCTTGAATGGCTGAGGTGCTTAACTATAAATTATTCAAACATACTAAAAAGCTTTCTCAGCGCTTCCTCGATCGCTTGCTGATCAGATAAAGATAATTGCCCAATCTGTCTGATAATCAGCGAATTATCGAGAGTAAACAGCTTCATCCGAATAGTTGATGGTTGTTTTAGCCCAGCAGACCCCAGATCCTGAATGGAGATGTC
>JANNEH010000304.1:0-11516 GCA_031378405.1 Synechococcales cyanobacterium OTE_75_metabat_409 | reverse complement strand
ATACGCCGTTGGTGCTGCGGTCTTGCAGGATGTATTGTCCGGCGGGGTTGCGATCGATCGTGGCGTGGCAGCGAGAGATGGTGGGGGAGTCGAGTTGGAGGGTGGCGCTGCTGTCGCGACCGATAATGACGGTGGCGCTATTCAGTTGAACGAATTTGATACCCGCATTATTGATGGGTGTGGTGTTGGGGTTGATGTAGGTGATCTGGATGAATGTTTGGGGATCGAGTCCTACGTTGAGCTGCATACCGCTGGTAAGACGGTAGCCCGATTGAGGGGTGATTAGGGATCTGTTGATATATAAGCGGTTGCTGCTGGGAGTTTGGCCGTCTCCGTCAAAAATGTAGTAGTCTTGGCCATCACGGCGAAGAATAGCTTGTCGGCGGGAAAATATTTGCCAGCCTTCGGGAACGGCTAGATCGGCTAGTTGAGAGTCTCGTCCAAGTACATGTTGCTGCTCTGTAAGATCAACCTTAATGATCTTTCCCTGATTGTCAATTTGCAGAAAAGGACTTTTTGACAAAACTGTTTGGATACTCATTATGTTTTTTTGAAATGATAGATTCTCCCGGTGTAAATCGCTCTAATTTCTTTTTATGGTGCCAACTTCAGCCCATACTACCGTAAATGGTGAAGGTGACTTTGGATCGACAAAAGCATTAGTATTTATAATAATTAGTTCCTGTCCAGGTGGAAGAGCCGCTTTTTGTTCTGCCAACTTATAATTAGGTGGTTGTGGTGCATTGACTCTAACATTAACCGAATTAATCACCTTGACATTATCACCAATACTAGGAACTATTGGTGGGGAAACTGTCACTGGTTGAGTAGTGCTTATTAACTGTTCTCCAACTGAGATTCGGCCATCTTTGCTGCTAACTGCGCCCAGTCGTAGCCATCCAACTCGCTCTACCGTTGAGGAGTTTGATTGTTTACTTTGAGAACTTTCAACAGGTATCTTAGGTTGCGCTGAATTTTTAGTACTATCATTATTCTGACTGGGATTAGTGCCAAAAACTTCTGTATTTCGATCATTATTTTGAACAGAATTATTACCTGCAAAATTCTTCCAGAGTACTGCACCACTTGCAAATAGACCGCCTCCAACAATTGCGGCAAGAATTACTGCCATCAGAGGATTGTTTGGAGTATTCATACCCGTATGTTTATTAGTCTGATGTTTATTGCTTTTTTGAACTGTGTAGTCATCAGGTATTGAAGCTACAACTGTTGTTTTTGATGGCTGTGTTACAGTTTGATTATTCAGTAAATGCAACATCTCTTGTGCATTTTTGTGTCGATCGTTAAAAACAGGCTGAACTGCTTTTTCTAATACCTCTTTGAGATTTGGTGATATATTTGGAGCCAAGAATTGCCAATTGATTTTGCCTGTGCTCGGATCTGTTTCGATATCTGCTGGCATTTTACCAGTCAATAGATAAATCATCGTCAAACCTAAGGAATAAATATCACTGGCAAATACTGGGCGGCCAACCGACTGCTCCATAGGCATAAATCCCGGTGTTCCAATGACGATTGACCTTCCCGTGTTACCTGATATAGCGACCATTGTATTCATCGTTTCTTTGACTGCACCAAAATCAATTAGCACTGGCTTGTCACCACTATCTTTACAAAGCATAATATTTTCGGGCTTGATGTCCCTATGAACTATTCCTCGACTATGAATATACGTCAAGGTCGGTAGGATATTAGTCAGCAACTTTCTAACTTGTTCTTCTGTAAATATTCCATAGCTACTTACTCGCTCGAATAAATTTTCACCGTTTATGTATTCTTGCACTAAATAGAATTCATTGTTTTCTGTGAAATAAGCATATAGGCGAGGAATCATTCCATTGCTTTTTTCGCCCAAACTTTCTAAGACTAATCCTTCTTTTTCAAATCGCTCTCTACTCTAATCAAAGCCTGTAACTGTGGCTCGGTAGATATTGGAACTAACTGCTTCACAACGCATTGTGGACGTGATGGCATGAGAGTGTTCGTTGCTAGATAAGTCTTTCCAAAGCCACCGCTTCCGATTTGCTTAATAATTGGATACAAACTGAGAGACATAATAAAGAATTATTGGTAGGGTGGAATTGAAAAAGATGGCTGTATAGTAACATTTAACTGACAATCAGACAAGTTCTGATTTAACAATAGAACTGATGTATTGCAATTATTTTTTTACTAGCCAATAACCAACCATTCAATTGACTCTAATCGCACTGAAGTTATCGATTTATCCCAGCATCCAGTCTGCCTACACATTAAACATTTCCCAAAACATCATTGCCGAAACAGACGATTATTATCCCTCCATAGATACTCCTCGATCGACTCCAAGACAATTCAGAATGATCAAGGTTTAGACGTGCAGTGATAACTTATTAAAACCACCGATCCTCAAAGGTTTAAGACATTCCTGTCCTCAGACCCCTCCAATCAATCAGAGCAAGCTGCTTCAGGCAACACAGAAGCTTTTGGGCGATCGAACACACTCCAAGACAAAATAGAACCCCAAAAAAGCTTTGAGATCGAGAATCAGCCAATAAACACCTTTATTACCATCTTCCTGGCAATATTTACCGTCAAACCATCCACCTTACCCTACTCCCCAACCACAATCGATCCACAAGCTCATCACTTATTTCTTTCCAACCAAGCCAGCAAATCATCCAACTGAGCAAAATCCAACAAATCCTCACCCAGAGTCTCCACTTTCTCTAAAGGTAAAGACTTAACCCTTTCTTGGAGTTCGATAGCTCCGCTTGCGCCATAGGCGATCGAAACATTACCCACTCGTCGCGCCAACTGACGCAGAACCAGTAAATACCCCTGTTCCTGCCGACCCTCCAACCTAGCCTGACTCATCTCAGACTTATAGATAGCATCAATCTCTTGCATAGTCTTCATAAAATCTTTCTCCTCTTCTGTGTACCTCTAGGAGCGATTTTCTATATCGCGAATTCTGGCTCTATCGGCCTGATTATCCTTAATAATAATCTCTACCATCTTCTCTAGTCGATCGATATTTCGTTCTTGTCTTTCGATATTTCTAGCCGTATTCGCCGACATTTGTTGAGAAATCACCGCTAATTGCATCGCATCTGCCATCATTTGAACATTTGAACCAATACTCTCTCTTTGAGCTTCAAAACTCCGTGCATTACTTTCCGCCAGATCAAGGGCAGCTTGAAGGTTTTCTTTGATCCGATCTGCATGTAATTCAATACTCCGTGCTTGATTAGCCGAAGACTCACGCAGAGCTTCTATACGCAGTGCCTGACTATCACCCGACTCACGCAGAGCTTCTATGCGCAGTGCCTGACTACCACCCGACTCACGTAGAGCTTCTATGCGCAGTGCCTGACTATCACCCGACTCACGCAGGGCTTCTATGCTACGCTCTTGATTAGCAGATGTGGTCGCCAAATTAGAAACAAGGGCTTGCAGTTCTTCTGTGCTCATAACCTTAAGTATTAATAATGCATCTTTAGGCAATTATAAGCCATCAATTACTCTAGCCCCACCGTGAACTGTCATGACTTCCTCATCTCTAGGCCACCAGCCCGAACTTCAACCCAGACAAACACAATAATTTTCTTTTCTTGATGATATCTAAAAAATAATCGATACTGCTGAAAAAACTTGGCTCTAAACCAGTGTTTATGATGCAAGCGAAGATATCGACTCCAATTTATCCAAAATTCTCAGACCATTTAGCCCGATCACCTCTGGTGCCAGCGACTGGTGCTGAGCCATGTCGAAGTAAGCTATCGATCTTAATCAAATCAGTCAAAATGCTATCCAGACTGCCATTGACCTGAATTCGATCGATCTTTTCAGCGATCCGTTCTAGCACTTCCAGTTCCTTGAGTCGCAGAGCTACTGGGTTGTTTTCTATTACCTTGGCGGTGTTCAGCATAACCCGCCCCTATTGTACTTAAAACTTCCGATGCCATCGATTCGCAAAAATCAGGCTCCGTTAGCACCTCTAGGTTGGCAAAAATTCTGTAGAATAGGCAACAACATGGGTGAATTATGTAGTCTTGTAAAGAAGGTTGAGCTGTGGATATTCAGATTGGAAAAGGTAAGACTGCACGTCGTGCCTATGGTATTGATGAAATAGCCTTGGTGCCGGGACGAAAAACCCTAGACCCAAGCATGACTGATACAAGCTGGCAAATCGGCGGTATCCAGCGCGAGATCCCAATTATTGCCAGTGCCATGGATGGGGTAGTAGATGTCAAAATGGCAGTGGAGCTTTCTAAGCTGGGGGCAATGGGAGTCATTAACCTGGAAGGCATTCAAACTCGTTACAGCGATCCCAACCCGATCTTGGATCGGATTGCAGCGGTAGGAGTAGATGATTTTGTGCCTTTGATGCAAGAACTGTATGCGCAGCCGATCGATCCCGCTTTAATTGGGCAACGGATCAAAGAAATGAAAGCTGCTGGCGCGATCGCGGCTGTCAGCGTGACTCCAGCCGCAGCGGCTAAATATGGAGCGGCGATCGCCGAGGCCGGAGCTGATATTGTCTTCATCCAAGCCACGGTGGTTTCGACTGATTTTGTGGCTCCAGCAGGAGTTAAACCTTTAGATTTGGCTAAATTTTGCGCCGAGATGCCGATGCCCGTGGTGTTGGGTAACTGCGTGACCTATGAAGTGACTTTAGAGTTACTCAGAGCTGGAGCCGCAGGAGTGTTGGTGGGGATCGGCCCAGGAGCAGCCTGTACTTCTCGCGGGGTGCTAGGGGTGGGTATTCCCCAGGCTACAGCAGTAGCCGATTGTGCCGCAGCCCGTGATGAGTTTTATCGGGAAACTGGTAAATACATTCCGATCATTGCTGATGGTGGTTTGGTTACTGGTGGCGATATTTGCAAATGCATTGCCTGTGGTGCTGATGGGGTGATGATTGGCTCACCTTTTGCGCGGGCTAATGAAGCCCCTGGTCGGGGTTTTCATTGGGGAATGGCGACTCCTAGCCCCCTGTTACCACGCGGTACCAGAATTAAAGTTGGTTCTACCGGATCTTTGCAGCAAATTTTGGTTGGCCCGGCCAAGCTAGATGATGGTACTCACAACTTGCATGGGGCGCTCAAAACTAGTATGGGCACCTTGGGAGCGGCCAATATCAAAGAAATGCAGCAGGTGGAGGTAGTAATTGCCCCTTCCTTGCTAACCGAGGGCAAAGTCTATCAAAAAGCCCAGCGATTGGGGATGGGCAAGTAACTTTTGGGTTACCAAAATAGCCAGAAGTTTCATTGATTTACTGACATAGATTACTCACATCACTTGAATTCTACTGTTACAATTAGAGCCGACGGAAACGATTAAGTATCCGTTCACTCCTCACACCACTACTCCGCCTGGAACCTAGTTTCGGGCGGTTCCTTATAGGTATCCACACTTGCACCGCACCTGACCGATCCAGCACCAGGTGACAGAATCAAATACTGTTGCGGACTATTACAGCTTTTGGCGACAGATTTTGGCTACGAGGGGGATCGGGTTTTCAGTGTTAAAATTAGGCTTATGGGACTCGACCCGTATTTTTCTCTGCCGATTCAGACTCTTGTCTATTGCCAGAGATGCCAGTAAATTCAGATTATTAGCTAAGGAAGTTAGAGTAATGGCAGCACCAGCAGTAACGGATTCATCCTTCAAAGATGATGTTCTAGATAGTACGATTCCAGTATTGGTAGACTTTTGGGCACCTTGGTGTGGCCCTTGCCGCTTAGTTGGCCCTGTAGTTGATGAGCTAGCTCAGCAGTACGAAGGCAAAGTAAAAGTGGTAAAACTAAACACTGATGACAACCCGGAAGTTGCTAGTCAGTATGCTATCCGGAGCATTCCGACGCTGATGATTTTCAAGGGTGGCAGACATGTAGAAACGGTGGTCGGGGCAGTTCCGAAAACTACATTGTGCAGCACGATCGAGAAACATTTGTAATTTCCAAAACTCAAATGTGCTGGGCCTTAGCCCTGCACTATATCTTTCCCCCACGCCTTCGGTGTCTGCACTGAAGGCTTTGCTCTGGGAAGACTCTAACTTGTAGGGGTAAACATCAGGTGCCATGGATTCTCTTAAACAAGACCTCGTTGACTTAATCGATCGATTGCCTAATCTGGAACACCGGGATCGAATTGCCCAAGTGCTATCTACGGTCATGCGGATGGCCGATGGCGATCTAGAACGCTTAGATTGGAATATTCTCAGTGCTACGGTGGTAGATATGGAAAAAGCCTTACAGGTGTTTTTGCCCTATCGCCATCGGCGGAAAATTTCGGTGTTTGGTTCGGCGCGTACTGCTGCAACAGCCCCGGAATATCTGATGGCCACAGAGTTTTCTCGCCGATCGGTTCTAGCGGGCTATATGGTCATCACCGGTGCCGGTGGTGGGATCATGGGTGCGGCCAATGAAGGTGCAGGCAAAGCCGAATCTTTTGGCTTAAATATTCATCTACCCTATGAACAGTCTGCTAATGAAGTGATCGATGATGATCCTAAACTATTACGCTTTAAGTATTTCTTTACTCGCAAGCTGTTTTTTCTGCGAGAAAGCCATGCTTTAGCGATTTTCCCTGGTGGTTTTGGTACTCAAGATGAAGCGTTGGAATGTTTCACACTCTGCCAAACTGGACGCTGTAGCCCGATGCCGATCGTCTTACTGGCTCAGCCGGGTGATTATTATTGGCACGATTGGCACAATTATCTGGAGACACATTTAACCGATCGAGGGTTTATTGACCCCGAAGACCACTGTATTTACACCATTACTAACGACCTAGATCAAGCCCACAAGGAAATTGCTAGTTTTTATCGGATATACCATTCCATCCGCTATGTCCGCGATCCCCAAGATTTTGATCCCCACCGCCAAGGACCGCGCGATCGGCTGGTAATTAGGTTGCAAAGGTCGATCGATGATGCGACTGTGCTGCGGCTAAATGACCGGTATCGAGATATTTTACTCAGCGGTGAAATTACTAAAACTACTTTTTTACCCGAAGAATCTGGTGATCCAACGGCACTTTTACCCCGCCTGATTTTGCATTTTAATCAGCGCAAGATTGGCCGACTATATCAACTAATCCGGGAACTAAACAATGCCAAATAAACTTGCTGCTGCTTCTACCGGAAATATCTGGCAATTTGGCAAGTGATAGTACCTTGGGTTGAACAGTGTCGTGTTTAGTCAGATTCGCTGATGAATCTAGCGACTACCTTAGTTACACCCAAAAGATCATCGCTAGTAGTAATCGGAATTAATTCTTGCATGTAAGGACGATAGCGAAAAAGCTGATAGCCCAAATTACTTAAAAAATCTGCCACCTCCACATTGGGTTGATTATTAAACAAATTCTGATAAAAAATCTGCGGACGAAACAGCTCGATCGATTCCTGACAGCCCTTCAACACCGCCAACTCATGCCCCACCGCCGACACCTTTAAAACATCCAGCGATTTCACCTTGGCCTGCTCAATAAAGGCATCCAACTTAAAAGCTGTCACCAACTCCGTCTCCCCCTGCCAATCTGTCGATTCCACCCCTACCCCTAAAATTTGATGATATTCCGAAGGTGACTGCAAATAAAGAGTAGCCTTACCCAACAGATCACTAGCAGCCCCGGCAAATACCTGTACCCAATCGTAGCCATTTAGCTTCACACTTTCTTTCAGACAAGCCACCTGAAAACTACTGGGTTCGATCGCCATTACCCGACCAGTTTTGCCCACCCGTTGCGCCGCACTGAAAGTATAGACTCCCGCATGTGCCCCCACATCAATCACTGTCATCCCTGGCTGGATTTGTTGCCGCCATAGCTCAATTTCCCCCTCATACCAATCTCCATCTGCCAACAAGGTGCGGGTAGTCAGACTACTAAAACTGGGTTCGATCGCCAGCACACATTCTTGATCAAAAGCCGCATAGGTAAACTGTTGATCCACACATTCTGTCCATAGCCAAGGCCGTCGATCGGTACGTTGCTGCCCATAGTCTTGGGCCATTTTTAGCCAATAATTACTCGACACTGTGCGATCTAGATCCACGTAAGCCAAATACAAAGCATGGAGTGCCGTTGCAGCATCCGGCACAATTTCTTGAGCGCGATGCAAATACAACAGTCCCTCTAGCTCCTCCATACCCAAGGAGTGAATACCCAGCTTCAGGTTGCCGGTATAGGCATGGGGCGATAACTGTGCCAACAGGTGCATCAACCGCAGAGCTTGCGGATCGATGATCGATCGACTGCGACAAAGGGCTTCGGCCAGTAAATACAGAGCTTGAAAGTAACCATTATCTGCACTCAAAATCTCGATCAAATACTCTGCATGGGCTTCTTGCTGGGGCATTGCCCCCAAAGACTTAGAATGGGTCGGTAGATAAATAATTCCCTGGGGCGCTTCTCGATCGGTATAGGCATTTTGCAGGGTATCAATCAGGCAATCAAAGGCTAGTTCTTCGGCATTAGTCATGTCGGCCATACTCGCATACAGCAAGGCCAAATGAGCCTGACAGAGCGGATAATCACCAATTTCCACGCCGCTATGCAGAGCATTAAAAGCCATTTCTATATATAAACCCCGCGTTAAACTGTGGTCGCTGTGTTCAGCTTCTACCAGGGCAGCCACCGCCAAATTATTCCATTCCCAGGCCGACTGCGGGTTTTGCCAATCACAGCGATCGAGCTGCTGCTCCAATTTTTGGAAAGCCTGTCGATCGAGGTTGGGAGCCTGTTGTTGTAGGTAATCGAAATAAACTTGGCGAGGATTAAAATCGGTCATATTTTTAGGGCACGGTCTGGGGTAAATCCGCAGCAATTAATTCACAGCATTCTGGCACAGATCGCCGTTCTTGCAAGGCCACCACCAAAGCATCAAAGCTCGATCGATGGGTTTCTAACTGATATCTGGCCTGCACCAGTGCCGCATTTTCGGCCTGCACTAGTCCAGCAGCACCACAGCCAGCTAGAGTTAGCATACCCCGCAGCTTCTGGCGATCGTCACTGCCGCCTTGGCTGTTGCTATAAATTAACTGTTCTGCGGCTACTCCGGCCATCCACACCATGCAGTATCTATCTAAAAGCTGACCAGAGATCTGGGTGGGCGGTGGGGTAAAGGCCACTCCACCCTGACCAATTTGTCCTTGTTGCCAAGCCTCCCAAGCACTCAGGGAATAACCGGTGACCGGAATCTGCCAAATCTGCGCTACCAAAAAATGTCCGGCTTCATGATAAATAATCCGATCGACATAATTCTTGTCCCGCCGGGCGATCGTATCTAGCACCAAACCTGCTAAACGGCTTTGCAGAAAAAAGTTATCTAAGCTAGTCCCTACCAACAAACCAAAAATCAGCAAACTAGGAATTAGCGGTGATACTTGTATTAATGGCCCGCATAAGCTGGAGAAAGTCAGGAAAAACACCGCTAAGGCCAAGATGTTTAGCGAAATCTGCTTGGTTGGATTGTTCATGGCTGCGAATTAGAAACTGACTGGATCTTCTTAGCCCGATAAAAAGTCTCTAGGCTATCGGTGTCACCCACATAACGCCAATGCCAAGGCTCGTAAGAAACACCCTGAGCATTGCCCTTAGGAAAAGATAGCTCAAAGCTATAGCGAGCAGCATTGGCCTGTAGCCATTTGAAAGCGGCGCTGGTTTCAAATCCTGGTTTCAGGTCTAATGCCGAGTTAGCGGCATCGCCAAGGTCTACGGCATAACCAGTGTGGTGTTCGCTATGTTTAGGCGGAGCGCTAACTTCCGCTCGTTTGCTAGCATCTTGCTTGCGCTGAGCTTTAATCTCAAAAAAAATCTTTTCTTGGTCAGCGACCGATCGAAAAGCTGAAATAGTAGTAATGTTTATGCCCGCAGCTCTAGCTGCTGCCTTCATGGCTTTGAACTTAGGTACAGCAGTAGACCGCAATTTTAAACCACCGTCAATTGATTGGAGAGTTTCGGTAGGTGCTTCGGTATATCGCAGATGACCTAGCAAAGAATCATCGATTTTCACAACTGCGATCGGAGCAGCCGACACAACCGGAGGAACATTGTTATTCCGAAACAAAAATGTGCCGATCGCCAGAGAAATAGCTACTAGAGCAACACCAGCGGCGAAATAAATTCCTTTGGCCAGCAGCTTCCGCTGACGACGAAGGCTGGTTAAGGTGGTTACGTCTGGGGTAAAGCGATCTCGATGGGCGATGGGAATATCATCATTTGATCGCGATTGAAATTCGTCACTGGCAGAGTGGGGTTTACGCAAAACTGGCACCTCGATCAAAAAACGGGAACGGTTCCAATTAAAGTTCCATCCCCCAGATTACCACGATGCTGTCAGACAGCGATGTATACCACCGTACCGTCAGATTCGCGGTTGTGAATGTATAGCAATTCTTGAGAAATCAAACTCTTCACTGTGGCCTTGACTTCAGCCACATCTGCCCCGGTTTCGATCACACAGTCACTGAGAGTTGCCCCATATCGATCGCGGCAAACTCGCAGAATGGTTACATGTATTGGTTCCGATCTCTGGGGTAGAGTATGGACTAAGGCGGGTACATTTTGCTGGGGCTGCAATCCCGGCGCAGAGCTGCCCTGCAAAGCTGCATACTTAACATTTTCTTCATCCACCATGCCGGGAATCAGAGCCAGGTCGAGGAGTTGACCAATGACCAAGCCGCCACAAGTAAAAAGGTAAAAAAAGCCGCTAAAGTATCGGCCTAGATAAATTCGCTGTAGTCCTGGTAAACCAAACATACCTGCAAACCACAAGGCATAAGCCACGCCTGTATCTTTTGGTTCCTTCACGATCGAGGTACTCCTTTGCTAGACTTCTCCTCTCAATATTAAACAAGCGGATAGCCGATCGTCAGATATTGCCCATGGTCTTTGGCATTATGCCCCCAGAAACTGCCGAAGTTGCGGTTTGGGTCTGTGCCCATTGACTGTAATCCACCAGTAATTGATGGCTCAAGCGCTGCTTTACGGTCATTAAGACGCTTTTGAGTAAACTGTTGCCAGCGGCTTCCAAAATGGGACGGGGGGTAAACCACAGGGCTGGAGGTAAATCTACTTGTACGGTAAGGTCGGCACGGCCATTCAGATGAGCTTTACCCGCTGCTGCTATGGGTACTAACTTACCGACTAGGTCTAGATGAAAGCGCTGATTGATATAGTCAATACCCCTGATTTCACAGGCGGTAGATTGAATGTGCAAGGTGCCGTCAGATTCTGCCCACACCTGCATTTCTACGGTGGGTTGTAGTGTAAAGTGCAGAAAATTTATGGGGCGCATTTTCAGGCAAAACAGCTTGTCGCTTAATGACTCAATCTGGCTGGGGTCAACCAGGGCTTTGACCAGTCGTTGGGGCTGACGCAGATAGTGGCTAATAGGCACTCCATGCTCGGCCACGGTGAGATCGAGGGATTGGTTTGCAACAAATTTAACTTGCATGAGAGTAATCGCAATATTTGTCAGTGATTCTACGTATATCTTAACCTAATGC
>JANNEH010000303.1:0-13773 GCA_031378405.1 Synechococcales cyanobacterium OTE_75_metabat_409 | reverse complement strand
GGCTTATCACAATCGATATGAGCAATTGAACACCGAATATCCTTGTTTGCACTCGCACTGATAAGCGCGATAGTCAAACCTGTTCCTGAGAAAAGAAGACCAACGGCAGAAAACATCTCCCCTCGTGTCCAATTTTTATCTTGTTGAGTCATGCACTATTTCTCCACCATGCTTGTTCACCTTTACCTGTTTATTAGGATGAAATAACTCGATTATAGCAAACCCTTAGCCCTAAGCTCCTCTACCTTTCTTCTCACTTGTATCTCAACTTCTTCTGCTCCACCACTGAATATTTCAGTAGGAGTGGAAGCAAATCGATCAATATAGGCATAAAAAGCCTCATCATCACTGCGATTTTCCAATATATAGGCTCTAAACTCAGCTCTGGTAATATTCTCAAAATCAGGCTTCATCGTATAAACCTCTCAAAGACAAATATAGCAAATCCACAATAACGCAAAAAGCCCCGCCGAAGCGAGGCTTTTTATGGAAGTTCGTTACAGACCTTAAGTCTTAGCCGAACTTACCAGCAGTCGAAGCAATCAAGAAAGCCGCGTAAGTTAGGATATAGCCAACCGTAAAGTGAGCCAAACCTACCACCCGAGCCTGCACGATCGACAGAAACCGGCTCTTCGCCATCTTTAAAGAAAACTCAAACACCGATCGGCAATCTCAAAATATACTCCTTTTGATGGGTGCTCAACTCTCCTTCACTCGATCGATCCACAATCCAATGCATCAAAGCTTCCCAATAAGCTTCTTCCACAAAAAATCTCAGGTCGCGCTTTACCACCCACCTAGGTTCCATAGCACACAAACTCCGAACAAAATTCAGATAGCCAGCTCTAAAAGTTACATTCGAGTGCCTCATTAGCTGTACAAGGTCAACCTCCCAAGTACCATCAACAGCAATGCTCTCAAGCAGATACTCAAAAAAATCTGTGCTTTTACCCACCAGCTTAATCTCAGAAGGCAAAACATCTACAAGATTATCTCGCGCCGGAACGGAAATAGACTTCCGAACAATTACCCCATTTCGTTTGACAACAGAATTTGCAAACATCTCAGGTGTTGCCTCTGGGCAATCAGAGAAATCAATATCCTCATCTTTCATCGCAGCAAGGCGTTCCCAATCAGTTAATGATGTCTTCAAAATAGATTTGTTGCTCATAATTAGAAGCTCTTCTAGCAGAAATAATTCTTTCGCCTCATCCCACTCAAATTCCATTGAAAAATCAAACAATTTATACGGTCTAGGATTATTATAGCAACCAAAAAGCCCCGCCGAAGCGAGGCTTTTTATGGAAGTTCGTTACAGACCTTAAGTCTTAGCCGAACTTACCAGCAGTCGAAGCAATCAAGAAGGCAGCGTAAGTCAGAATATAGCCAACCGTAAAGTGAGCCAAACCTACTACCCGAGCCTGCACGATCGACAGAGCAACTGGCTTATCTTTCCAGCGAACCATATTGGCAAGTGGAGTGCGCTCATGCGCCCAAACCACAGTCTCAATCAGCTCTTGCCAGTAACCGCGCCAGCTAATTAAGAACATGAAGCCCGTTGCCCACACCAAGTGACCAAACAAGAACATCCACGCCCACACCGAGAGATTATTCATCCCCATCGGGTTGTAGCCATTAATTAACTGCGAAGAATTCAACCACAAGTAATCGCGCAACCAGCCCATGATGTAAGTCGAAGACTCATTAAACTGGGCAACGTTACCCTGCCAAATTCCCAAATGTTTCCAATGCCAGTAGAACGTTACCCAACCTAGAGTATTCAGCATCCAGAACATTGCCAGGTAGAACGAATCCCAACCAGAAATATCACAAGTGCCGCCCCGACCAGGGCCGTCGCAAGGGAAAGCATAACCGAAGTCCTTTTTGTCGGGCATCAGCTTAGAACCACGGGCATCCAACGCACCTTTGACCAAAATCAAAGTAGTGGTGTGAAGACCCAAGGCGATCGCGTGGTGAACCAAGAAGTCGCCAGGACCAATGGTTAAGAACAGCGAGTTAGTGCCAGAGTTAATCGCATCCAACCAACCGGGCAGATAAACTGCACTGTCAGTAGAAGCCAAACTGTTGGCGTTAGAAAGTAACGCATCGAAGCCGTAAAGAACTTTACCTTGAGCACCTTGAATGAACTGAGCAAATACCGGCTCGATCAAGATTTGCTTTTCGGGGGTACCAAAAGCTACAACTACATCGTTATGAACATACAGGCCCAAAGTGTGGAAACCGAGGAACAGAGAAACCCAGCTCAGGTGAGAGATGATTGCTTCTTTGTGCTCTAGCATTCTAGCCAACACGTTGTTGCGGTTCTGTTCAGGATCGTAATCACGAACAAAGAAGATTGCACCGTGAGCAAAGGCACCTACCATCAAGAAGCCAGCAATATACTGGTGATGAGTGTAGAGAGCCGCTTGGGTAGTGAAGTCCTGCGCTAAGAAAGCATAGGGAGGCATGGAGTACATGTGTTGAGCAACTAAAGAAGTTACTACACCCAGTGAAGCCAAAGCCAAGCCTAGTTGGAAGTGCAAGGAGTTATTCACAGTGTCGTAAAGACCTTTGTGACCTTCGCCTAAACCACCAGCAGGGGGTTTGTGAGCGTTCAAGATTTCCTTGATGCTGTGACCAATACCAAAATTGGTACGGTACATGTGGCCAGCTACGATGAAAATCACCGCAATCGCCAAATGGTGGTGAGCCATATCAGTCAGCCACAAAGACTGAGTCTGAGGATGAAAACCACCCAAGAAAGTCAAGATTGCAGTTCCAGAGCCTTGAGCTGTCCCAAACATCTGAGTTGCAGTATCGGGGTTTTCAGCGTAAACTCCCCAGTTACCACTAAAGAAAGGAGCCAAACCAGCCGGGTGAGGCATGGTGCTCAGGAAGTTATCCCAACCAACGTGCTGACCGCGAGATTCTGGAATTGCCACGTGAACTAAGTGACCAGTCCAAGCCAAAGAGCTGACACCAAACAAACCAGCTAAGTGGTGGTTGAGGCGAGATTCAGCATTTTTGAACCAAGACAATGCTGGACGGAACTTAGGTTGCAGGTGTAACCAACCAGCAAACAGTAAGACCGCAGCAAAGATGATCAAGCCCAATGCACCGGCATACAGGTCAGCATTAGTACGCATCCCGATCGTGTACCACCACTGGTAAACACCAGAGTAGGCAATGTTCACGGGGTTCGAAGCGCCGCCTTGAGTAAAAGCTTCCACAGCGGGTTGACCGAAGTGGGGGTCCCAAATCGCATGAGCGATCGGGCGAACATTTAAAGGATCTTTAATCCATTGCTCGAAGTTGCCTTGCCAAGCTACATGGAACAGGTTGCCCGAAGCCCAAAGGAAGATGATGCCGAGGTGGCCGAAGTGTGTTGCAAAAATCTTTTGGTAAAGACTTTCTTCGGTCATGCCATCGTGGCTTTCAAAATCGTGAGCTGTGGCAATTCCGTACCAGATCCGCCGGGTGGTTGGATCTTGTGCGAGGTCTTGGCTAAATTTTGGAAATTTAGTTGCCATAGTTTTTTATCACTGTGATGAATCGATGCTCTTTTTAGGGAGATGGACTAATAAAATTGCGGGCTATTCAGTGGCAGATGCCAAAGAATTGAATCTTCGTGACTTAAATCTTCATGACTAACGGCCACTGTTTAGCTGCTGTCCTAGATCGAAAGCGATCGAGCCAGGAAGAATGCCCAGGTTGTGGCTATCCCACCTAAGAGATAGTGTGCCACTCCAACCGCCCGACCTTGAATAATGCTCAAAGCGCGAGGTTGAATTGCTGGGGCAACTCGCAGTTTATTGTGCGCCCAAACAATAGATTCGATCAGCTCTTGCCAGTAACCGCGACCACTGAACAAGAACATCAGGCTGAAGGCCCAGATGAAGTGAGCACCCAAGAAGATCAAACCATAGGCCGACAGAGCCGAACCATAGGAGTTGATTACCTGAGAAGCCTGTGCCCAGAGGAAGTCGCGCAGCCAACCATTAATGGTGGTTGCACCGGTAGCAAAGTTGCCGCCAGTAACGTGGGAAACCGTGCCATCTGGACCAACCGTGCCCCATACATCGGACTGCATCTTCCAACTAAAGTGGAAAATTACTACCGAGATGGAGTTGTACATCCAGAACAAGCCTAGGAAGACATGATCCCAACCAGAAACCTGGCAGGTGCCGCCCCGGCCTGGTCCGTCGCAAGGGAAGCGGAAGCCCAAGTTAGCTTTATCGGGTACTAACCGGGAGCTACGAGCAAACAGCACACCCTTAAGCAGGATGAGGACAGTAACGTGAATCGTGAAAGCATGAATGTGGTGAACCATGAAATCCGCAGTGCCTAAGGCAATGGGCATCATTGCTACCTTGCCGCCAACCGCGAGGGTTTCGCCCCCGAAAGCTAAGCTGGCTGTTTGCAACGCATTGGGTGCAGTGTTACCTGCCGCCGCTGTATGCAAACCTTGTACCCACTGAGCAAATACAGGCTGAAGTTGAATCGCCTTATCCGAGAACATGTCTTGGGGACGGCCCAACGCTTGCATAGTGTCGTTGTGGATATACAGACCGAAGCTGTGGAAGCCTAGGAACATCGAGACCCAGTTGAGGTGGGAAATGATGGCATCTCTATGGCGCAGCATCCGATCGAGCAAGTTATTTTGGTTCATAGCCGGATCGTAATCCCGCACCATGAAAATCGCCGCATGTGCCGCACCACCAACAATACAGAAGCCGCCGATCCACATATGGTGAGTAAACAGCGATAGCTGCGTACCGTAATCGGTTGCTAGGTAAGGATATGGAGGCATCGCATACATGTGCTGTGCCACGATGATACTTACGGAACCCAACATCGCCAAGTTAATGGCCAGTTGTGCGTGCCAGGAAGTAGTCAAAATCTCATAAAGACCTTTGTGACCTTCGCCTGTGAAAGGACCTTTATGACCTTCCAAGATTTCTTTCATGCTGTGACCGATACCCCAGTTGGTGCGGTACATGTGGCCAGCAACGATGAATAAAACAGCGAGTGCCAAATGGTGGTGAGCTGTGTCAGACAACCATAGACCGCCAGTCGTGGGGTTTAAGCCACCCTTGAAGGTTAAGAAGTCAGCGTATTCAGACCAGTTCAAAGTGAAGAAAGGAGTGAGGCCCTTAGCAAAGCTGGGATACAGCTCGGCCATTTTGGCAGGATCCAAAAATTCGTGGGGTAGCGGAATATCTTTCGGTGCTACACCAGAATCCAACAGCTTGTTGATGGGCAGAGATACGTGAATCTGGTGGCCAGCCCAAGAAAGGCAGCCCAGACCCAACAAACCAGCCAAATGGTGGTTCATCATCGACTCAACGTTCTGGAACCATTCCAGTTTGGGAGCACGTTTGTGGTAGTGAAACCAACCAGCAAACAGCATCAAACCAGCCATGACTAAGCCGCCGATAGCAGTAGCATACAGTTGAGTTGAGTTTGTATAACCCGATGCCCGCCATAGTTGGAACAGGCCAGAGGTAATTTGAATACCGCGAAAACCACCGCCAACGTCGGCGTTCAAAATGTCTTGACCTACTACAGACCAGACAACTTGAGCGCTAGGCTTAATGCCCGTGGGGTTGGTCAACCAAGCTTCATAGTTGGAGAAGCGGGCACCATGAAAATACATGCCGCTTAGCCAGACAAAAATGACCGCAAGGTGGCCAAAATGCGCGCTAAATATTTTTCGTGAAACGTCTTCTAGGTCACTAGTGTGACTGTCAAAATCGTGGGCGTTGGCATGAAGATTCCAAATCCAGGTTGTGGTTTTGGGCCCTTTGGCCAAGGTGCGATCGAAATGTCCGGGCTTTGACCACTTCTCGAAAGAAGTAGGTGTCGGATCATTATCAACTACCACCTTGACCTTTGCCTCCCGCTCCGGAGGACTAATTGTCATGGGGAGTCTCCTCTCTAGACAGGGAACTTTTTATTGTTTACCCATTGCTGGGATCGCCCGCTTTGCAGATATACATCTGCGGTAAACGGAGCCGAAATCCTGAGGCTTTTCCCTTATGCTAATAGGGGATTATTCCTAACTGCACAGCATGGCGGTGAGGCTCAAGCGGTGCTGCTGTTGATGAATTATAGGCCGTTCATGAAACCGAGATTGTAATTAGTTAACAATACTTCAAAGTCGCATCTGGCCTGACCTTCGTCGAGCCTGCTCGATCGGGCAAATCAAATGTTAAATCTGCTACACAAAAGTTGATATTTTCTCGATTTTTCTTAATACAACTAAACACAACAAAAAATCCCCAAGCAAAAGCTGGGGATCATTGGCTATTTGGTATTAATCCAGTTTCAAAGGTCTCGAACGGAATCTATCTATTTCTTGGCTTCGGGACTAGCAGCAACAGGCTTATCGCCGATCTTACGGGAAACTTCGATGCCCACTTCTTCCAAGATTACCACCGGGGCAAGTCCAGAAAATTCTTGCACCCGTTTGACCAACACCTTGCCATCCATCACTCTTTCACCAACGCTTACATAACGGCTGAAAGACTCGTTAGGTAGCTTAACGATTACTTGAGTTTGGCCATTTACTTGAGATACACCCGACACAAAAATGGCTCTGGCCAATTCTGGCTGAGGGATCGGAGCAGGGGCGGGCGGAATCTCACGAATTGCGACATCATTATTGGGCTTAGAGGGAGTGGCACCAAAACTACCCGGAAACGGCACAGGTTTGATGGCGATCGGGCTGAGCGTTGGCTTCTCGATAGCAGTAGGTTTCTTTTTAGCTAGATTTGCGACACTGGCTGCGCCTAATCCAGAGCCAAGCTTGCTCATGTTGGTTGGAGTATTTAGAGAAGGAGCCGTAGAAGAAGAAATCGTAGAAGAAGAAGTCATCCGAGGAGTGAAAGCAATAGTCGAAACCTTACCAGAGGTCTTACTAGATGGAGTAGTCGATGAGCTGACTTTGGTGGTTTTGGTCTCTACCACGGGTAAAGTCACTCCCGAGAAAGGATCGGTACGTCCTTTGACAGTGCTTCTAACGACACTATCAGAATCAGTAGCTGGCAGCAGCCCAGCTACAACATCACCAGTGGGCTTAGTCTCTGCGGCCTTTGCTTCTGCTTCTTTAGCAGCATCAGTACCAGCAACAACAGGTTGAGTAAAGTTGCTAGCCGGAGCCGGTGCCGGTGAAGCATTGGCAGCAGCTTGGGGAGCATCACTTTTAGTGGGTTTCGAGGCATCACCACCACAACTGGTAGTAGCTATGGCCAAAAAGCCAAATGTAATTACAGAAAAGAGCGAGTTTCGAGACACTTTAAATACCACCTTCTAGTTATAGTTGCTAATTTGCCGATGAGAGCAGAGGAAAGTTCCGTTGAGACTAGTATTCCCATTGCCATCTCTAAAACCATCATTTGCAGTTGAATATACTGCTAGTTGTTTTCTTGGAAGAAAGACTTCAATGAGCCAACTCCTTTTTTTACGTGGCGAGAAACTGTAATCACACTGATATTCATTCTTTCAGCTACTTCTTTTTGGGTGAGGTCGTAGAAGAAGACAAACTCAATAATTTGTCTAGTATGTTGCTCTAGGGTGATTAATCCTTGGCGTAAGCGTTGCCGATCTTCATCAGCTAACTGAAAACTGCGATAGCCATGATCTGGCAAGATATCCATCATGCAGTGACCCTCATCATCACCGGTAGGGCAATCGAGACTAATTGCCCGTCGATTTTGCTGTGCCAGCCGCACTTCTTGCCACTCCGATACCGAAATATCTAAAGCTGCCGCCATTTCAGCATCTGAGGGTAAGCGCTGATACTCGGCTTGAAACTGCTGGTTGACCGAGGCAGATTTGTGTAGCATCTCTAGCCAGCGCCGGGGTACCCGCACCACCGAGCTTTTGTCTCGCAAGTAGTGCTGAATTTCACCCCGAATGTAGGGCAGAGCAAAGGTACTGAAGGCATAACCTTTGGCCAAATCAAACCGATCGATGGCCGAGACCAGGCCGATCGAACCAACTTGCAGTAGATCTTCATAATTTTCTTGGCATTGATTAGCCCAGTAGTGCGCCTCCCGCCGTGCTAAACCCAAATTCAAGCGCACAATGCGATCTTTGAGATAGGGCAGGCCAGATGTTTGATAAGCGTTGAGCAGTTCTAAGGTCTGCTGTTTTATTTCTCCAGACTGATCGGTTTTAGATGTTTGAACATCTTCAGGGGTATCCGTTGGGACATCCGCGACAGTAGTTCCCACCCGGTCGGTTTCCGGACGAGTCAGGGTAATAGTCATTAATAGCTTACAATCCCTAAAGTAATCGAGATATTTGAATGTTTCTCAGTTTCAGCAGTGAAATCCGCCAAAATTTGAGGAGAGAATTAAATAACTTGCTTTAAATATGCCCAAAAATTTTGCCCCAATTGAAAGTGTCTCAACACCAATTAATGTTGAACAGCAATCGGCTTAAAACTCTATGCACCATATGATTGAGGCTCAGTAACTTGTTGAACTTTCGCCCATCCATATTGTCGGCGAGTAATTTTAGAATGCCCGCGATCGATCCAGGTAGTTGATAGCGATCTCGATCGCCAGAGGCGGAAGGCGCAAGCAGAGCTATCGCCAGAAATTGGATCAAAAAAAAGCACCGACTGCTGCCGGTGCCAAAAAAAGATTAAATTTTTGATTGATTAAGCCCAATGGGCAATTTTAGATACGTGGGTGATGGCCAAAACGATTTGGAAAAAACTGCCCTTGTTAAATCTAAGCCTTTGTTTCTAGGCGAGTGTAAAACACACCGCGAATCCGGACTTTTTCTGGGTCATCGGCACCTAGGTCAGTATCAGAAGTTTGTTCACTCTTAAAGATACCAGCTACTTCACCAGTAGCACTGTTGATCTTAGCTACCTCAAAGGTTATATTGCCTTTGAAGCTATCGGTGCGCTTAACGTTGGTACGAGAGAGCTTACTGCTATCCGATTCAGCAGGTAAAGCGATCGCGTTGTCGTAACCACTGGCCACACCCCGACCTTTGGGATCGAGGAAGACAGAACCGCGATAAGAAGGTACTTTGAATTCGCCGCTGAAATCGGTAGAAGTAGTCAATACTGGAGTTGGGACATCGCTAGTAGCCACCAATTCTTTGATAGTGAACAGGAAAGGTACTAATTCACCACCGGGCATTTTGACAGTAATAGCTTGGAAGTCGATACCATCTTCTTCTTTAAATACTAGTTTACCTTCCCCATTGAGGCTGACACTGCCTTTGATTTGATCCAGGCTAGAAGTGTTGCGAGTAACCACTTTGCCTTGGATGAACTCCGCCTTTTGGCGTTTGTTGACCGGCTCTGCTTCCACAAAGTACTCAGTGGGCTGTAGACACATTTCTACGAACTGGTACTTTTTGTTAGGATCTAAATCGATCGAACCCCGACTAGTGTCGGCGATAGTTTGGCAGTTGTTGGCCAAGCCGGTGTTCCGAATTTGCTCGTAGGTCAGGGGCACGCTGGTAGCATTGGCGGGGCTGTCGCTGCAGGCGGTCAGAAAACCAATACAAACAGCCATCAGCGCCGCAATTAATCCACGGAATTTCATCTTTAACCTCAAATCTGAGAAAATTAATATTATATATCTGGACAATTATGTTAATGCTGGTCGCCAGTAAACAAGCAAATAAGTATTAACCATACAATAGAAAACCATGTTCAGAGCTTTAACTCTTGTTAGATTTTCTTGTCAGTACCTAGATAATCTATTTATCACAAAGTGGCTCTGAGTGGTACACTTACCATGCGCTGCCCGCAATTTTGCGCCCACCAGCTCAGGATCTGGCAAAAGTAAATTTAAGTAACATTTGGTTGACAAACTGCTGCTATGGAAATGGAGAAAGAAAACACCCCCACCGCTGTTCAGACGAGCGAGGGCATATTGATGGTGTCGCTTAACGAACGTTTGCAGCAGATCAATTCGATCGGCTATCGGTTGGCGATCGAGCACCAGCACCAAACTGACGAGTTGCTGACTATTTTGCGTGCTCTCGAAGAGCTACATCGGCATATTCGCGAAGATTTTTTTCAACATGCTTTGCCCCGCGATCGCCATAGTCTGTACTCACTGTTGCTCGAAATCGAAGAACATGGTGGTTGGCCTTACATTGAACGGATGCGACTGCAAACGCTGTTACAAGATATGCAAGATCTGCAAGAAGATCCTAGTTTTCAGCCCTAACTAGCTAAACTTTATGCCTAGCACTACATCGTTATAGTCTCGATCGCCACCACCAGCCATGTCTTCAAAGCCAAAGCGATTGTCGCCCAAGAGCTTGATGTGATCTATCTTATCGGTATTAGCGCCGATATAGGCAAAATAAGTAGCTGCGCCATTGGCGATCAAGAAAGGAGCAAGCACGGTGCCACCGGTCAAATTTTGAGCATTGGATACCACTGAGCCACTGGCACTATCTAAGGCAACTACGGCTCGACTGATGGCGGCTTGGGTATAACCAGCATCCCCTGGCAGCAAAGTGCCCACTCGACCAGTAAAGGCATCATCCACTGTATAGAAGCCCACCCGGTTTTTGTAGAATGCGTCGCTCTGGACAGTAAAAGCTGCCGCGACAGCTCCTACTTTGCCACTGAGATCCAGTAAATCCAACTTATCTTGGAGGGCGGTACCGGTAGCAGTGGCTTGTGTAGAAAGTTCGGCTTGAATTAATAAGTTACTGCTAGTGCCACTCCAGGCCAGGTTGAGCTTGTCACCAAGACTGGTAATTGGCAACAAGCTATTGTCGCCCCAGACCAAGTTATTTGGGGTGCCACCGTTGGCCAAGATGGCTTTGGCTGAGTCGATCGTGTCGTCTTTGACGGCAAAAAAACGTAGGCGTTGGCCAGCTTGGAAGGTGATCTGACGGCTGACTGTCGGATCGAAGAAAGCGCCGCCTAGTGTAGAGAAAATGGTTTGACTGCGATCGAGTGCCGCTTGTAAATATCCGGCCTGACTGGGCAACAATGTGCCGATTTTGCCTTGTTCATCATCGACTGCAACTACACCGAGGTCATCAGCACCTGCTCCTAACCGCTGGAGGGGAGTGAATTTGAGGTTGAAGCTAGCGCTATTGTTGACGACTTGCAGCAAATTACTAGCTAAAGATTCTAATTTGGGCAGTAAACCGGTGGGTACTGGGGGGCCAACAATCACTGGGGGGGTGGTGTTGGGTAAATCATCGTTGATAATTGTGCCAATGCCCTGAGCGGTCAGAATGGAACTGTTGACGGCGGCAGTCAGATTGACAGCAAAGGTTTCGATATCTTCGATCGACAAATCTCCCACCACCGACACGGCGATATTTTTGCTGGTTTCCCCCGGCGTAAAGCTCAGAGTACCGCTGGTGTTCAAAAAATCACTATTAGCAGTCGCAGTTTGGCCGACAGTGCCATAGTTGACCGTCACCAGTTTTAAGCTGGGATTAGAAAGATTGACGGCAAAATTGAAGAAAACATTACCGGCATTGCCTTCTATGGCTGCAACATTACCGATCGAAATAGTTGGATCACTCAAGAGCAAATCGGTTTTGATATTGACTGGAGTAGTGGGGTCAATCGTAATATTTTGGCTACTGATCAGTTGCTGGTTTTTTAAGAACTTAACTTGGTATTGACCAGGAGTCAGCAAAGTCTGATAACCACCGGCATCCCAAGTGGTCGTAATAATCGGGGTGCTGGTGGGCTGACTAGCAGCTCGTACTTCTACATTAATACCGCCAACTCCTTCGCCAGCATCATAAAAACTGTTGTTATTGAGATCTTGAAAAGCTACTCCCAATAACCAGGCTTTGCCATCTAAAGCGGTGCGGTTGCCAAAGTCTTGGGTAATGACCAATGGACCAACGGCAGTACTAGGATTGCTTTCGGCAGTAATTGCAATCCCTACTTCTCGATAGTTGCCAGATAGTAATAATTCTCGGTGTCCAGCAGGGTTTTGAATGCCCCCAATGCTCTTGGGATCGTTACCCCAATCGATCGCAAAACCGGCATGACCAAATAATATCGACTCCGAAAAAGCAAAAATATTTTCAGCAATACGGGTTCCCACATAACCAGCATTTACTGCTCGATCGTAAATACCTACCTCGCCGGGGAGTTGATGGGCTTGAGTATCAGCAGTAATCATTTGCTGGTTGTGTCCAGCAGCACCGGTGGCTAATTCTGAAGACCAAGCTACCGGTGCCACTGGCACTAGCCCACTCCACTGTTGTGCCAAGAGAGTGCGATCGACCCCAAACTGCTGCAATGCCTGAGCGATTTTAGGGTCGCCAGAATTCAACAGCAAATTTAGCTCTGCCGCCGGTGCCCGCCGCATCCGATTGACCAATTCGAGCATTTCTTGGGCTTGAGCAGTAGGTTGGGGCATAAAAAAACCGGGTAAATTGAACCGGGCAGCAGATGGCTATCCTGAACAATTAATGGCACTATCTACCTCAAAACTGAAACCAGATTTTTACGGAGCATTGATTAACTTGCCTTGAATATTGCGTATTTCTACCGTTTTTTGGAATAGTGTCCGATGCGAATGGCATGATGTACTTGATCTAATAGTTTGGGAGGTTGAGGCTGCTCAATACCGCTGGACTATGGGTAAAATAGATTATGTAACATAATATTAAAAGTTATACCAATTGGTTGGAGCAGCGTTTAGGCTGAATAAATTCAGTCTAAATACCCAATTTGGGCTGTTAGGCAGAAAACTTTCTGGCTAATCCCTCTTTTTGCCGGAAATAGGCGGATTTTTTTCTATCTAAGCACCTCTTTAGGAGATTAGGCAGAATTATTTCAGTCTAATCAGTTGTTAGGTGGCTTAAATTATTGGTGTAGGCGATACTAACAAATTATCCATAATTGTACTGAAGTGTTCTGTGGAATTACTATCTCGGAGTTATTTTTAGTTAGTGGCTTAAGTAAATTGAACCATTTCTAGGACATTTGTAAAGATACATTTAGGTGACTGCATGGTTGGCAATAAGACAGCTCAGATCGCAAGCATTGTTGAAAAAAGACAACCTCTCGCAGCAAAAGTTGAAGAAGTGGAAAATAATCTTCAAGCTCTTTCCTCCGCTTTGCATGGGTTGGAGCAACATTGTAGCCAGTTATTGTCCCAAGCTGATGATTTGGAAACTAGGGGACGCTTACAGGGAATCAACCTTACAACAATCCAAAGCGAAATCAATACTGAATTAGCTGCATTAAGTAAGCTGAAGACTCGTTTTTCACGTAAGACCTTAAATATTGGTGTTATTGGACGTGCAGGACAGGGTAAAAGTACACTGCTTCAAAGCCTGTCGGGGTTATCTACTAACGAAATTCCTTCCGGTGATCGCTCACACTGTACTGGAGTTCGCAGTACTATTTGCCATAATTTCGGTATAGAAACCTATGGAGATGTCTGGTTTCATTCAGAGAGATCGTTTTTGAATCAAATCATTAGTCCGTATTATGAAAAGTTACAATTAAGCAGTAGACCATTTACATTGGAAGAATTTGCTCAAAACTCCTTACCAGAATTATCTAAACAGTTTGCAGGGCAAGCGGAGCTAGGAGCGATGTATGAACATCTTCGTAAGTATCATACGAATTTTGACAAATACAAGCATTTATTGAAAGAACCATCTCCAAAAAGAATTTCTAAGCAGCAAATCCGTGAATACGTTGCTCAAGATACCCCAGATGGGCAGCGAATTTACTTTAATTACCTTGCCGTTCAAGAGGCTAAGATTGTTTGCAGTTTTCCAAATACTGATGTT
>JANNEH010000299.1:0-15841 GCA_031378405.1 Synechococcales cyanobacterium OTE_75_metabat_409 | reverse complement strand
GAACCGATCGAGAACCCCAAGCTCTTAAAAGCCACTCTGCGAGAATATCAAAAGCGCGGAGTAGCCTGGATTCAGTACTTAGAGCGCCTGGGTTTAAATGCTTGCTTAGCCGATGATATGGGCTTGGGTAAAACGATTCAGGTGATTGCAGCTTTAATTAAAGAGCGAGAAACCACCAAGAAAGTTATTCCCACTTTGCTAATTGCCCCGACTTCGGTGGTGGGCAACTGGAACAAAGAAATCGAAAAATTCGCGCCCCATTTGCAAGTCATTGTGCATCATGGCAGCGATCGAACTCAAGATTTAGCCACATTCAAAGCTGCTAGCAGCAAATGTGATATCGTGATCACCTCTTACACCCTAGCCCGCAAAGACAGCAAGCTTTTGCAAGCTCTGAACTGGCAGCGCATTGTGATCGATGAAGCCCAAAATATCAAAAATCCGGCGGCGGAACAAACCAAGGCAATTTTAAAACTAAAATCTACTCACCGACTGGCTTTGACTGGTACTCCAGTAGAAAATCGGCTGTTAGATCTCTGGTCAATTTTTAACTTCCTCAATCCGGGTTATTTAGGTAAAGAAGCCCAGTTTCGCAAGTCTTTTGAACTACCGATCCAAAAAGAACACAGTGTTGTGCAGTCAGAAACCCTAAAAAAGCTAGTGCAGCCCTTTATTCTACGCCGACTGAAGACCGACAAAACTATTATTAAAGACTTGCCAGACAAAGTTGAACAAAAGCAGTATTGTAATCTAACTAAAGAACAAGCCTCGCTCTATGAGGCCATTGTAAAAGATGTAGTGAAACAGTTGGATGAAGTGGAAGGCATTCAGCGCAAAGGTTTGATGTTATCAACTATGATGAAGCTAAAGCAAATTTGTAATCATCCTCGCCAGTTTCTGCAAGACAATAGTGATTTTACCGCTGCGCGATCCCATAAACTCCAGCGTTTGGATGAAATGGTGGAAGAAATTACTGCTGAAGGTCAGAGCTTATTAATTTTCACTCAATTCACTGAAATTGGTGAGGCTCTACAGCAATATCTCAAACAGATCTTGGGCTATCGAACCTATTACCTGCATGGTGGTACTTCGCGGAACAAGCGTGAACAGATGATCACCGAGTTTCAAGATCCTGAAACAGAGCCAGCAGCTTTTGTTTTGTCTTTAAAAGCTGGTGGGGTGGGAATTACTTTGACCAAGGCTAATCATGTTTTTCACTTCGATCGGTGGTGGAATCCGGCGGTGGAAGACCAAGCAACCGATCGAGCTTTTAGAATTGGCCAAAAGAATAATGTTTTTGTCCATAAGTTTGTCACCTTAGGCACCCTAGAAGAAGGAATTGACCAAATGATTGAAGATAAGAAAAAAATTGCTAATTCGATCGTCGGAGCTGATGAATCTTGGCTGACGGAGTTAGACAACGAAAGCTTTAAGAAATTAATCGCATTGAATAAAAAAATGGTGTTGTAAAAAGGAGGAAACAATCATGGCACAATTCAGCAGAACCTGGTGGGGTAAACGATTCATTGAGGCTTTAGAGAAATTTACTGACTCAGGAAGATTGGGACGTGGGCGAACCTATGCTAATAATGGCAAAGTCAAAGAGCATCAAATTAAAGATGGCAAGGTTACAGCTAAAGTGCGCGGTTCGATTAACGCTTATTTTGGGGTGACCAAAGAACCTACATATACAGTGTCGATCGAAATCAAAACAATTTCAGCAGCCGATTGGTCAAAAATTATTGCCAAACTGGGTACTAAGGCCAGTGTGATTTCCAAACTATTGTTAGGTGAAATACCTGATAATATTGAAGCAATCTTCAGTGAGATGAATGCTCACTTGTTGCCCCATAACCGCCAAGACTTTAAGACTAAATGTTCTTGTCCAGACAGTAGTAATCCTTGTAAGCATATTGCCGGGGTCTATTATTTGGTGGCAGCCCAGTTAGACCAAGATCCATTTTTATTATTTGAGCTACGGGGAATATCTCGATCGAAGCTGCAAGAGGAATTGGCCAAATCAACTTTAGGTAAGGCTTTGTCTGCTTCGTTATCCGAGGGAGAATTACCGATCGATGCCAAGGCATCTTACTACACCAAGCCCCGAAGGATATCTATAGATATGCCCCCGACTCCCAGAGATTTCTGGCAAGGCAAGAAGCGGTTGCCACAAACGGTGGATCTAGGGGGAATAGCTACTATTCCGGCAGTAGTGGTAAAAAAGGGAGGAGATTTTCCGGCTTTTTGGACACAAGATCAATCTTTTTTGGGCGTGATGGAAGAGCTGTACGATCGGGTGCGAAAGAGAAACACTTAGGTTATTGGTAAACTTTTTAAATTACTACCCAAAAATACTAAGCACTTTTGACTTCCTGCAACAAAGACCGTACATCTGTGGTCGCCATCCGCGCGCCCAAAGTTGTTACCAGCTTAGCAGAAGCCAAAGAACCCAATCGACCGGCTGTTGACCAATCTAGACCATTGGTAATGCCATACAATACGCCAGCAGCATAAATATCTCCAGCGCCGACAGTATCGATCGCCTGCACTGGGAAAGGATCAATTTCCAATAGCTTTTCTCCATCAAAAATCAGTGAGCCTTTCGGACCCAGAGTAACCGCAAAAGTTTTTGCTAAAGTCTTTAAATACTCGATCGCCACGGTCAAATCTTGAGTACCAGCCATCTCGAAAGCCTCACTCTCGTTGGCAAATAGCAGATCAACTCCTGGCCCGACCATATCTAGTAACCCCTGCTTGAAAAACTTGGCCATGTTTTGGTCAGAGAGAGTCAGCGCAGTTTTTTGACCGGCAGCAGTGGCTAATTCCCTGGCTTTGATGGCTGCTTGTTTACTAATTTCTCCGGTGACCAAATAGCCTTCAAGGTAAGTGTAAGTAGAGGCTGCGATCGCTTCAGGGACTAGTTCGATTTCCGAAAGGCTAGAGGAAATTCCCAAGAAAGTATTCATGGTGCGATCGGCATCAGGAGTGACGAAGACTAGACACTTACCAGTAATTCCTGGCTCGGGAGGGTGAACCTTAAGATTGGTATCAACTCCGCATTCCAACAGGTCGTTGAGATAATATTCCCCTGGTTCGTCTTTAGCGACTTTGCAGGAGTAGAATGCTTTGCCCCCAAACTGGCTAACTGCCACAATCGTATTGGCTCCAGATCCGCCACAGGTGCGTTTGCTAGCACTGCCGCCGAGATGCTGCAAAATTTTATTCTGGCTTTCTTCGTCTAGTAAGGTCATCACACCTTTGTCGATTCCCAGCTCTACTAGTACTTCCGGTTCAACTTCGCATTCCACATCCAGGAGGGCGTTACCCAGTCCGTATACGTCGTAGCGTGTCATAAAATCTCTCATCCCAAAAATTGACGAACTATCGGATACTAGCTTAAGTCACTAGCCATAAGCAATGTGAGTAGTTTTTTTTGGCAAAGATTACAGGTGCTTCCCGTCTATGCTAACCTGTGTTACTAACAATAATTACAGATATATCGAAACTCGTTAAGAACAAACTTAATCATTCAACATAATTTCAAAAGCCAAGTATTGGAGACACCCTTATGACTACAGCTACATTTATTCAAGATGAAACTGAATTTGATGCTCTTTTGGCAGCAGAGCCTTTGATGGTGGTCGATTGCACGGCTACTTGGTGTGGTCCTTGTAAGCTTGTCGGGCCGTTGATGGATCAAATGGCCGAAGACTATGCCGATCGGGCTAAAGTTTTTAAACTAGATGTTGATACCAATAAGCCATTGGCCAAACGCTTCACCGTGAAAAGTATTCCGGCTGTGCTGTTCTTTAAAAAGGGCGAGTTGGTAGAAACAATTGTAGGGGTTAAACCCTATGAAGAATTTACTGATGCTTTAGAGCGCTCGCTGTAAAATTCTGCGGACTTTGGAGATCAACAACCCAGGATAGTTCTGTGAACCATTCTGGGTAATATTTTGCATACTCAAAAAAAAGTACCCCACCAACCTCTGAAAATGCTGGCCTATGGGGAAGCAGGAGATATAAAGTTGAGTAAACGAGATGATAGAGATGCCATAAAAAGTTGAAACCGACCACTACTTGGCAGATGAATCTGCAACTTGCGGTAAGCCCATACTGTAGTTTAACACTCTACTGTTGAGATTATAGCCGATCTCGCCGGTTTGCAATAGAGACCGCACAAAATGCTCCAGATCTGAGCCAATCTTGCGCAGATTGTATTCAATCAAATCGCGGCCAGCATATTCTTCCACCAAATCATCAAAACGGCGATAAACTTTTTGCAGAGCATCATCATCCCAGGTCAGCTCATTGTCTGGATCGATATCTAGGGTCAATACCTGATCGCTGGGTTGCAGTTCGTTGTTAATCACCTCAGCGGTGTAGATGTGAATGTGACGGGTCGTGGATTTGAGTAACATTGGGTAATCTCCTTTTAGCAAATTTTAGACTATTTGTGAACCAGTAGCGCAATCTACTACCCTTCAGCGGGGATAATGAGTTGACGGGCATAGCACGAATGTCAATGTGCGAATATCAATGTGCGAAATATCAATGGCTGATTTTAATTTCCAACTTATCCAGCAGCTTCTCATCGCGATTGAGCAGGGCACCACGCCCAAAGCGATCGCCCAATGTGTGGCGGAGTTTTGGGAGGCAGCGGCCTGTGGAATTTGGGATGGTCATCAGTTAGCCTGGTACAGTCACGACCCAAATTTGCCAGAGCCACAAGACCATCAACTTCTTCCAAAAACAGATGGATATCAAGGTAAGTTGCCAACCACATTTCCCAATGGCTACTTGATGATCATCCGGCCAGAAAAATGGCCAGATGATACAAATTTAGATGAAATTGCTGTGGTGGTATCGATCGGCCTTCAGCAATATGCCCTCCAACAAGAAGTCCGCACCGCCCAGCAAACCTTACGCCAAGCTCAGGTTGTGGCCGACGAACGCACCGCCCAACTACAGAGCAGCCAAGGGCTACTGACCAAACTGCAAGCCGCTGGTCGGCGACGAGTTGAGCAGTTGGATGAAGCCAACCGGCTGAAAGATGAATTTATTAGTGCCATCAGCCACGAGCTGCGCACCCCCCTGACCAGCATGTCTTTGGCGATTAAAATGCTGCGCCAGCCGGGAATTGATTCCGATCGACAGACCCGTTACCTAGATATTTTGCAGCAGCAATGCGCCCAAGAAATTAACTTAATCAACGATTTACTAACCATCCAACAGCTCGAAACCAACCAAGCCGACTTCGATAGCTCCGCTTGCGCCAAAGGCGATCGACAGTTGATCATGCTAGAAAGTCTACTGCAACCATTGATAGCCAGATTCCAAGAAACTTGGGCAAGCAAAAACTTACAGCTCAAAGTCTTGTTACCCTCTAATTTGCAGTGGTATACCGACAGCGAAAGCCTCACCCGCATTTTGCAAGAACTGTTGACCAACGCGGGCAAATATGCCCATCCAGAGACGATCGTGGAGCTAACTGCCGAGCAAGTAGCTGGCAATGTTGTCTTAAAAGTGATCGATCGAGGCAAATTAATTACTGCTGCTGATCTACCATATATTTTTCAGAAGTTTCGGCGGGGTAAGGGTATGACCCAGCAAGCTGTGGCCGGTACCGGACTGGGCTTAGCGCTAGTAAAATCTTTGGTGCAACACCTGCAAGGAGAGGTCTCTGTCACCAGTACTGGCAGTGAACCTGTGGCCGAGACTTGTTTTCAGGTTTCATTGCCTCTAGAGGAAAACTAAGTAATGCCAGATCCCCAGCTTAGTTCGGTCAGAAGAACATCGACTACTAACCACCAAAAACGCTCGCGGCGAATGCTACCCCTGCGCCGTCGTGCTCAGATTATTCATGCCCTGGGTAACATTTTGCTGGCTATTTCTACCGATGTGCTACTGAACAAAAACAAGCCACAACAGCAGCGCCGCCAAGCCCAAAAATTAGTGAATACTCTGATTCGGCTGGGACCGACCTTTATCAAAATCGGTCAAACCCTATCTACCAGAGTTGATCTATTGCCCCCACCTTATGTAGAAGCTTTGGCACAACTCCAAGACCGGGTGCCACCATTTCCCACCTCCCTGGCGATCGAGATTATTGAGCGGGAGCTAGGTAAACCTTTGGGGGCTATTTATGGCGAGTTTGAACCAACTCCGATCGCCGCAGCTAGTTTAGGCCAGGTGCATCGAGCGCGTTTACACAGTGGTGAAATGGTGGTGGTGAAGGTGCAACGTCCGGGATTGGCGGAGATTTTTCGGTTAGATTTTGAGATTTTGCAGCAAATTGTAAATTTCTGCGATAGCCGTTTTCCTTGGACTAAGACCTATGGTTTAACGGCAATTTATCAAGATTTTTTTAATTTACTGTTTCAAGAAATAGACTATGTGCGCGAGGGCCAAAATGCCGATCGATTTCGCCATAACTTTCGGGGACAGCGGAATGTGGTGGTACCAAAAATTTACTGGCGGTTTACGGCCAGTAAGGTGCTAACTATGTCTTATTTACCGGGCATTAAAATTGATCGCAGAGTAGAACTCCAAGCCCAGGGTTTTGACCCCAAAAAAATCAATCAAATTGGTATCTGCTGTTATTTACAGCAGCTTATGATAGACGGTTTTTTTCAAGGCGATCCCCATCCCGGTAATATGGCGATTACACCTGATGGTCAGTTGGCAGTCTACGATTTTGGCATGATGAGTGAGCTACCAGGGAATGCCCGTACTCAAATGGTCAATACCTTTTTGGCGGTGTTGAGCAAAGATCTCGAAGGGGTATTAGCTGGTCTAGAATCTATTGGTCTGTTGGTAGAAGTGAGCGATATGCGCCCAGTCCGCAGAGTAATTGGCTTTTTGTTAGAGCGGTTTACTGAGCGCCCAGTAGATTTGCAAGAGTTCGAGCAGATCCGGGCAGAAGTGGCGGCAATGTATAGCCAGCAACCTTTTAGATTACCGCCGGAAATGACAGCAATTTTGAAGGCGCTCTCCACATTGGATGGCATTGCCCGGACTTTAGACCCCGCTTATAACCTACTGAAATCGGCTCAGCCTTTTGTGCGTCGGGTGGCGATCGCCGAGCGCGGAACTATTGTGCGGCGAGCCGGACAGCAGTTAGTGCAGTTGGTGCGCGATCGCTGGCAGGGTAAACAAACCCCCTCTGGTACCGAAAGCTCTCTGCTCGATCGGGCGCTGGAACAGCCAACAGAGCCTAATTTTGAACAGGTCTTGACGGCTAGACAAAAAGCATATTTGAAGTCCCGGCGGCGGCGAAATACGCTGGGGAAATGTATCTTGACGTTGCTGGTCAGTTCGATCGCCCTGGGGGCTGGGGTCTTAATGTGGCCAGTCGTAGCCATTGGTTGGTCTTATCTCTGTTTTGGGTTGGGCGGTCTGAGCGGCACGATTAGCTTGGGATATTTGGTAAAGTTTTTGGTCTTGCGCAAACTCGATGAATTTTTGCCTTAGATATTGATTTTGAGCCATTTTTGGTGGTTAATTAGCAAAATCTGTTAAATCGATCGACGCAATAGATCAAATCTCCGCTAACATTTGTAGATGATCTTCCGGATGTATCTGCAAGGAATTATTTGCCATGTCTTCCAATTCAATCGACTCTACCGACAGCCCCAAAAGTATTTCTAAGGTCGTCAGCAACCATGCCGATCGAGTGATGGATGAGCTGTTTGCAGATATTGAAGGACTGCTCAGTGGGGACAGCCCAGAGCGGCATTCTGCGACCTCGGTGAGCAAAATTAGTAGTCAAAATATTCCGCAGCAGCCCACGAGCCAAACTTATCCACAGTTACCGCCAGATATGCGGGTACATGGAGAATCACAAATCGAACAGCCCACCGCAGTTACGGCGACGGTGATACCGAAAAAGCATACCTGGAAGATTGTCTTGGCCAGCTTGAGTGTGGTGGCCTTGGCAGTGGGTGGTGGTGCTTGGTGGTTGACTCGCCAAGGCAAGCTAGATATGTCTAAGTTGCAGTTACCCAGTCTAAATTCTGCGCCCAATGGTGATGTGCAGTTTTCTGATTACCTGCGGCGGGCAATGAACAAAGTAGATAGTAAGGCTGCTCCTACTAATCAAGTTTCTATTCCCAATCCGCCTGCGGCAACTTCTGTTCAACCAACTACCCAACAACCCGGGGCAGTCGGAGCAGTTAGTCTGGCACGGGTGATTCCGGGGAGTCCAGCGATGGCGGAGTTTTCGATCGATGGCAAGCTCCAACAGTTACGCGGCGGTGACAAAATTGGTACTACTGGCTGGATGCTAACCACGGTGATCAATACTGTCGATAACGAGGTAATCGTTAAAAAAGACAATGGCGAAATGCGCAGCTTAAAAGTAGGTCAAGGTTTCTAGCAGGAAGACAATATGGGATTATTTGATGACATGAAGCGGTTTCTGGAAACCCAGTTAGATGACTTCATGAGTAAGAATCCACATCTGCAAATTCAGGTGTTGGAAGAGCAGTTGCAGCAACAGGAATCTGACACGCTCACTCTGTTGGTGGAACTGCGGCAGCAGGAAAAGCAAATTCAGTCGGAGGTGCTCAGTACTGCCCAAGAAATTAAAAACTGGCACGATCGAGTAGGCAAGGCTGAAGCAGCGGGCAAACAAGATTTGGCTAGAGCAGCTCAAGAGCGGGTAGATTCTTTGTTGCGCCAGGGCAACCAGCTCTGGGGCAAGATGCAGGGGGTCAAAGACCGTACTAATCAAGCCACTAAGCTGTTAGAAGATATCAAAACCCGTCGTCAAGAGCTGTTGCAAAAAGCAGCGGAGGTCAAAGCTGCGGCCAGCACTAGCAATAGTACTTGGCAGCAACCGGTGACTCCTTTGGGTAACAGCAAGACTCGCCTCGATGCTAGCGATCCTTTGGATGCTCAGTTTTTACGTTGGGAAGCCGAAGAAGAACTGAATAGCTTGAAGAAAAACTTAGGTAAATAAGTCCGTGTAGGCAAATTTACAGATGGTAGCTGGGGGTTGGAAACCCCAGCTACCATCTGTATTTAACCAAGCTTGAAGTAGACATCAACTGTATCGATCGATTTACCGCTACTAGTAATGGCAGTACTCTTTTCACCCAAGATATTGTCTTGAGCATCGGTACTGAAATCTTTGCTGTGAGCAGTATTAAGCGCAACAATACCAGCATCGACCAAGGAAGTTAGCTCCCCAGCATCGGTAACACCATTGACGTTGGCATCGCGCCAAACTCCTAGTGAACTGAAGAATTCATCACTGGCATCGACCACCCCATCGTGGTTGGAATCGAAGCTAGCCAGAATGCCAAAGCCTTCGCCCACTCCACCGCCAAATAGCTCGTTGCGATCGTCGATTTGGCCGTTACCATTCCGATCGATTGCTAAGAAACCATCTTCCCCAGAGATCCAGCCAGTTTGCACCGCTGTACCACTGTTCAAGATGTCAAACTTAACTCCCGTATCAGCACTGACTGTTTGGACACCATCGCCATTTAGATCGATCGCGATCGGGCTGATGTAGTTAATTTTGCTGGCATCTTTGATCGTGACATCGACTTTATCTACTTCTACGGTGGCATCACCAGCATTGGTAATTTTCACCGAGAAGGTTTCATCGCCTTCCCGTTGTTTGCTGGCTTCAGGAGCGGTGCGGCCAGTGCCAATATAGGCATTTTCTTGGCCATCAAAGCGGTATAGCGATTCATTGGCATTGAGTTGTTCTGGTAACAGTGCCCAAGGTGAAATCACATTTTCTTTCCAAGCATCAACTTTGAAGGCATCAGAGGTTTTTTGGCCTGCGGCGACTTTTACGGTAATGGTGTTACCGGTGTTTAAAGCACCATCACTTTTGTTGACAGTAAAGTCTTTGTTATCGGTAATCTGGTAACCATTGCCAGCGGTATTCACATTTTTCCAATAGCGATCGCCCCACTTCTCAAAGTCTTTAGCTACCTGTTGATTTTCTAGGGTGCTATCGGGGTTGCCAGTAAAGTATGGCATGGTAGCATTGCCCAATCTGGTGGCTTTACTCGCATCAATCCGATTTGCTGTGCCATCACTAATTGTGATGGTAAAGACTCGATCTTTGTCACTGACAGTATCTAGTTCTACTCGATAAGTACCGGTAGCACCTTCGTTAATAGTGCTATCACCAACTAGTTTAGCTTTAGGGATACCTGTTGGTGGAGTTACCGGTGGTGTTGGAGTTACCGGCGGAGTCGGAGTTACTGGCGGAGTTGGTGTGACTGGTGGAGTTGGTGTGACTGGCGGAGTTGGTGTTCCCACAGGATCTTTGATATTCAAAGATGCTTGCACCACAGTCGGATTCAGATGACCCAATCCTTCATTATTGGGTGAAACCTTCAGCGTTAGAGACTCTGAGCCTTCTGTTAAGTTATCTGCGTTGGTTCTGACTCGGACTTGCGCCGAAGTCAGACCGGGTTTAAAAGCAAAGCCAAAATTGTCATCTTCCAGTAGCTTTTCCCAGGTTTTACCGTTATCGATCGATACCTGCAAGGTATTGGGGTCGTAGTCATCAGTGCGTTTAGTAGTACCATCTACCAAATTAAACTTTGCCCAACTCCATTTATAGTCGGTATCCTTGTCTACCGACACTGTCCAAGAGGCATAATCATCTTCGGTCTTATCGCCATTAGAAACCACCGAAATTTTCTGCACATCATTGTCGAGAATGAAACCAGTCTCTATGACCGTGCCGCCGCTAAAACCAGAAACCGGGGTTGCAGTGAGGGTAAAGCTTTCTCGATCGGTGAAAATATTGCCGTTGAGGTTGGCATCAACAACGTTGTCATCAACAGTCGGTACTTTCAACAAAATCTTGTCTTTGCCAGCATCGAAGCTGACCTCACCACCATTGGTGAAAGGCTTAAAGGTCGTACCACCGTCGGTAGAAATCTGGAGGCCAGTGTTGGTATAGTCGCCGGGGGCGATCGCTGTCCCATTAGCTAGGTTGAGCTTCACTGTATTAGCTCCGGTCACAGCACTACTCGCCACGATTGTAAAGATGGCTTCTTGGCCTTCAATTACCGAGAAGTCTTTTACTGTCAAAGTTGGTGCGGTACTTCCTGGTGGTGGAGGAGTCACTGGTGGAGTTGGGGTTACAGGCGGAGTCGGGGTGACCGGCGGTGTTGGAGGAGTCCCGCCCACTGGATCTTTGATGTTCAACGCAGCTTGTACTACGGTGGGGTCAAGATGTCCAAGTCCTTCATTGTTAGGTGAAACTTTTAGGATGAGAGATTCTGAACCCTCAGTCAGGTTATCGGTATTGGTCTTCACCCGCACCTGTGCCGAAGTGATACCAGGTTTAAAGGCAAAGCCAAAATTATTGTCTTCGGGGAGTTTTTCCCAGGTTTTGCCATTATCGATCGACACTTCCAAGGTATTGGGGTCGTAGTCATCAGTGCGTTTAGTAGTACCATCTACCAAGTTAAACTTTGCCCAACTCCATTTATAATCACTACCTTTATCTACCGAAACAGTCCAGGAAGCATACTCACCTTCGGTTTTGTCACCATTAGATACGATCGAAATTTTTTGTACATCGTTATCTAAAATTCCCACATTGCTAGTGACCGCACCACCACTGAAACCGGCGATCGGCGTAGCGGTAACCGTGAAATTTTCTCGATCGGTGAAAATATTCCCATTCAGGTTGGCATCCACAACATTGTCATCAACCGTCTTGACCTTCAAGTACACACAGTCAGTCCCTGGTTCAAAGCTCAGCTCGCTGCCATTAGTAAAAGGCTGATAGTTGGTACCATCGGTAGAAAATTGCAGGCCGGTCAGGAGATAATCATCAGGGGTAATAGCTGTACCGTTAGCGACGTTTAGCTTGAGCTTATTCCCTTTGTAAGCCGCAGAGCTAACGCCGATGGTGATTATTGCTTCTTGACCCTCATTGACAGTGAAATCTTTGACGGCTAAAGTTGGCAGATTCAAAGGTTTTTGATTCACGGTGTTTTCTCCACGATATTTATCGATGTTTCAACAATTGCACCCAACCGGGCATTTAGTGTTTTATGGTGACACATCGTGCTGGTTACTAACAACCATGATATACATTTTTCTGTAATCTCTATCACAGAAAAACGTCTGCTCGATCGCCCATAGTTAGTGCCTCTTAGCCCCAGCCAATCTGAGCAGTAATATTTATTACTGCTAAAAAAACAAACAAAAATCCTAGTTAGTCAATCAGTAAATTGGCTTAATTAACTATCTTGAATACCAAAAAAAAGCCAGCATTTTAGCGCTGGCTTTATCAGAATTTTTAATAATTTTAAGAGTTTAATTCTCCGGGCTTAATAAAAATTTGTTTACTCTTGCCCCGCCGTTCGATCGTCAGATGTAGGCGCTGGCTCACCTGGCTATTTTCTACCAGGTTTTGCAGTTCTTCCGAGCTGCCGACTGGAGTGCCATCCACATCCAAAATCACATCGCCCCGGCGCATTCCTGCATTGGCTGCCGCAGTATTGGGTAACACCCGCACTACCAAGACCCCATTGACCTCTGGTACCCGAAAAGCTGAGTTGGGGTCACTGTTGTTTTCGATCGCCAACTGGGGCGTAACCGTAGCCATCTGGATACCCAGGTACGGATGAGAAACCTTCTCGCCTTTGGCCAACTGGATCGAGATAGTCTTGGCTTTGTCGATCGGAATTGCAAATCCAATGCCGGTCGCATCCGCCCGAATTGCAGTATTGATGCCAATTACTTCACCTTGACCATTGAGTAATGGGCCACCAGAGTTACCGGGGTTGATTGCCGCATCGGTTTGAATGAATTCCAACCGCTTATCGCCCATCCCGATCGTGGCACTAGATCTTTTTAAGGTGCTGACGATGCCCAAGGTTACAGTGTTATCTAGCCCCAATGGGTTGCCCACCGCGATCGCCCAGTCTCCGACCTGTACGTCGTTAGAATTGCCCAAGGGTGCTACCGGTAAGTCTTTGGCTCCACTAATTTTGACCACGGCTAGATCGGTTACTGGGTCTACACCCTGCACTTTGCCATCAAAGGTGCGACCATCTTTGAGTGTTACTGTTACTCGATCGGCTTCATTCACCACATGGGCATTTGTCAGCAATATTCCTTGGCTATCGATAATAAAGCCAGAACCTTGACCGCGCATTTTTTGTTGTTGGGGCTGCATGGGCATCCCAAACATGAAATCTTCCAGAGCCGGATCGACTTTTTGGCTGACAGTTTTTTCGGTATCAATGCGGACTACTGCGGCACCAACTTTGCGGACTGCTGCTGCGACAAAACTACTGCCATCATTGCTGGTAGTTTTGATTAAGGCGCTGACTGGCGAGCTGATCGCTGGTGGCGATAGGCTCAGTGCCGGTTTGCTGGGTGGGGTGCTGACAGGTACTTCGGCAGCAGCGGGTGGCACCAACCACAGGCACATAGTACAGAGCAAAGCTGCAAAGAAACGAGTCAATCGGAAAATATTCATGGGTCTGTCTGTTGCTCGAGTGTCTTTTCTCATTTTGACTAATTTTGCTGATCAAGGTGGGCTAGGCACCTTACTAATCAACCGTACTTATCAATTTTTGGCTGCTATTGCAGCACTCCATTAAATTCTAGCGGCAAAAATTCCTTTGCTCCAGCTTCTGGATCTCATATTCGGGATCTACGACTTTTAGAGTGTAGTCAACCTCACCTCTTTTCCTGATAGGTCTGGCATGATTGTAAATGTCGAACCAACCAAACAGGTTTAAAGAAATGAACTTTTCCATCCAATCTCTCTACAACTGGTATCGCGGTCTGTTACAAAATCCGAAGTATCGTTGGTGGGTAGTCTTGGCATCTGTGGCGTATATTGTTAGTCCGATCGACATTTCCCCCGATTTTATTCCGGTGATTGGTTGGATCGACGACAGCATTGTGATTGGTCTTTTGGTTTCTGAGCTGTCTCAAATAGTCAGCGCCAAGCTGAAAGAGCGCAGTACGCGGGTGAATGATCCCAGTAAAACCGGCAATACCGGCGCACCTGGCTCGATCGACATCAACGCGGTGCAGTTAGACTAAATCTTCATTGGGGTGATGAAAATAGTGTATTTTGACCTTGGCGACTTGCTTTTAGCAGGTCGCCATTTTGTTGCCTAGTGTACTGAAAAAGAAAAAATAGATAGTATCAAGATTCTTCCTGATCAGGTGGGATGCCCTCTCGTCCAAAGGTTTCAGTGAGATGCTGTAACTGTTGTTCAATCTCAGGTGTGAGCTGACCATCATGATAGCGCCACTGCCAATTACCCTCGATCGTCCCTGGAAAGTTCATCCGCGCCCTGCCATCCAAGCCCAAAATATCTTGCATCGGGATAATAGCCTGATTAGCGATCGAACTAAAAGCAATCCGAATCAGATCCCAATTAATGCCCACGCTCGAAATGCCACCCAAATAACGCAGTACTCGATCGCGCTCGTAGCCCTCAGTTTGATTGAACCAACCTATAGTTGTGTCGTTATCATGAGTGCCAGTATACACCACGAAATTCCGATTGTAGTTAAACGGCAAAAAGCCATTGGCATTATCAGAACCAAAGGCAAACTGTAATACCTTCATGCCGGGGAACCCAAACTTATCGCGCAGAGCTTCGACTTCTGGTGTAATTACTCCCAGATCTTCCGCCAAAATTGGCAGTTCGCCCAGTTGTTGCTCTAATACCTGAAAAAACTCCATCCCTGGTGCTTCCACCCATTCCCCATCGATCGCGGTCAATTCACCTTGAGGCACCGACCAATAGGCTTCAAACCCCCGAAAGTGATCGATTCTAATGATATCTACTAGCTTTAGTAATGCCTTGAATCTGCCGATCCACCAAGCATACTGAGTTTTTTGCAAATGTTCCCAGTTATATACTGGGTTACCCCAAAGCTGGCCAGTTTCACTGAAATAATCTGGTGGTACTCCGGCCATCTCTGCTACTAGGCCAGTTTCGGCTTCGAGCTGAAAACTCTCGGGGTTGGCCCACACATCGGCACTATCGTGAGCTACATAGATCGGAATATCGCCAATAATTTTAATGCCTGCCTCGTTGGCGTAGGCTTTGAGCTTGAGCCACTGGCGCTGGAAAGCAAACTGGACAAACTGAAAATAATAAATTCGATCGATCAACATATCTCGATAACTATGTAGTGCCGCTGCTTGGCGTTGACCAATATCTTTGGGCCATTCATACCAGGGGGCATCTTGGTAATGTTCATGAACTGCCATAAATAGGGCATAATCTGGTAACCAAGCCGACTCTTGTTGGATAAAAGCATGGAATTCTTGCTCTTGGACGGCGGTGCCGTGACTGCGGAAATTGCGACAAGCAGTATCTAGAATCTCGATTTTGGCTTCGATGACTCGATCGAAGTCCACTTTATCTAAGGGGAAATCTCGAAATTTTTCTAGTTGTGAGGCTTCAACCCAACCTTCTGCCACCAGTTTTTCGGGGCTAATCAATAATGGATTCCCGGCCAATGCTGAGTAACAAAGATAGGGCGAATTTCCATAACCGGTGGGTCCTAGAGGCAAAGTCTGCCAATAGCTCTGTTTGGCGCGCTGTAAAAAGTCAATGAACTGATAAGCTCCATCGCCAAGGTCACCAATACCGTAGGGGCTAGGCAAAGAAGTGGGGTGCAGAAGTACGCCGCTGGAACGAGGGAAAGTCATAGAGATTTTTTGAAGGCAATCCCCCAAATGATATTACGGGATGGGTTGTTTGACACAGCACCTCACGATACATTCTTCGCTCTGTCAATGCTGAGCCATACTTGTTTACCACGCAGGGTGAAATCTTCGGATATCTCGCTCCGTTTATTGAATTGGTCAC
>JANNEH010000243.1:0-4121 GCA_031378405.1 Synechococcales cyanobacterium OTE_75_metabat_409 | reverse complement strand
ATTATTTATACCGATATTCAACGGGATGGCACTCTAGTAGGGCCAAACTTACCAGCCTTGCGTGAACTAGCTGAGAAAACTTCCATTCCAGTAATCGCCTCGGGTGGCGTGGGTTCGATCGGCGATTTACTAAATCTATTGACCCTAGAACCATTAGGGGTCAGTGGCATCATTGTGGGTAAAGCCCTTTATACCGGTGCTTTTACTTTAGTAGATGCCCTGCGAGCAGTGGGACCAGGGCGGTGGCAAGATGTGCCACCATCCGATGCTAGTTTTGCTTAGGCTGATTAATTGCCCGGTGTAACAACACGATCATGTCAGAAATTTGCTGACGGTTGAAGTTGCGTAAGATCACTTGCGCAGCCCCCCGAGCCTCTAACGGAATCGCGATTTGAGCAGGTGCAGCAGTTACTGCGGGTGCTACCGCAACGCTAGCGATCGCCATTCCTTGCAAAGTAGGGCTAGGAGCAATTTCTGAACCTCGACCAGCGGCTAATAAATCACCAGCCAACTTCAGCTCTTTAATTACCACCGGGGCAAGAGCCTCATAGGCATTGGCCGAGTTGCCGATCGCCTGGGCGGAAATTTTCAGAATATTCTGCCAGGTAGCAGTATGCACATCTAAATGAGCCAAAGTTTGGCAGTAGCTAGCAATTTGGGGGCGGGAGGCAGTGGCTTCACCCTGCTTGAAGGCACCCAACATCGCCTTGAGATTTTCCATTACCTTGGCAGACAAATTCACTGGCGGAGCCATAACAGCGGTGCTGGCGTGGACGGCAGCTACTACTGGACGAGCTACTGGAGTCACGGGTACTGGGGCATCAATAGTAGCCATACCTAGCAAGTCATTAATATATTCTTTTAATTCGGCAAAGTTGCCCAAAGAATTTTGGACAATCGGCTCTACTACTTCTACACGCAAGGTCAAAGTTGGTGATTCAGCCAATTCTGCCACCAGAGCTTTCAAAGCATCGTAGCCTTTCAAAAACATGCTTTCGAGCTGTCGATCGACTGGAATGGCCTGATCACGCATGATCTTAAAGCAATCTTCTAATTGGTGGGCAATTTTTTGAATACTATCAAAGCCCAACATAGCAGCGCCACCTTTCACCGAGTGGGCAGCACGAAACAGTTCGTTGACCCGATCGGCATCTTTAATTACTTCACCTAAATCTAACAGACCATGCTCTACTACATCGAGATGCTCCTGAGCTTCTTCGATAAAATAGTAAATGATTTGCTGCTTGCTGTCGTCCATTTTCAACTCCTAAGAGATGTACCTTGAATAGTATGCGGGGGCTACCTCCTAGCTAAAGCGTTGGGGTAATTGCCAAATGTATCTTAATTAAATTGAACGGTAGATAATTGCCTATATCAATCATGCCCAGAAAGTTTTCAGAACTAGCACCCTCGATTTTTCTGGCAAATAATTCGGCTACAAATATTTACAGGCAATGACATATAGCAATCCTAAATGAGTTGGCGGATCAAAATGGCCTCAAAGCCTTACACAGTAACAAGCTAATTCGGGATCTAATTTCGGACTGCTATAGAGGGATTTTAGCTGGATCAGAATGAACACCCCTTGATCTAGATCACTAAGTAATACAAGACAACTATTGAAAATCTATCAAATGAGAACAGTTGTTGCAACTCTGGCCGATCGACCAATAGAAGGTGTAGCATATTATTCCTGCCAAAGAAACTTGCGAGCGCTATCTTTCTACATCAGATCATGAATCCAGTCTTTCAGTATCCGATTTTTGGCCCCGAAACACATTGCCCGCACTGTCAGCAAGTCGTACCGGCACTGACTCTGACGGATACTTATCTCTGTCCCCGCCACGGGGCTTTTGAAGCCGATCCTCACACCTCCGAGTTAGTCCATTTGCAATCTGGCCGACAATGGCGACTGTGGGAAGGAGAATGGTATCGGCAGCACACTCATCCTGACGGCATTCGATTTGAAATTCATGATGCCCTAGATAAACTCTATACCCAAGGGTATCGAGCAATTCGGCTGGTACTAGCCGATCGATATCGCGATTTGATGTCTAACCATTTAGAAAAAGGCGCACCCTGGGTGGCAGAAGGCGATCCCCCGCGTTTACTAGGTTTACCGGTCTCTTTTAGTCCTAGTAGCGAGATAGAACCTTGTTGGGCAACAATTAACTTTAAATTAGAAAAAGAACCGGGGATTCCGGTGCATTACCCCTATTTCCGCATGACCCCCTAGCTATGCTGCACCATGTATCTATTCGCACGGCTAATATTCATCGATCGATCGCCTTTTATGAATGCTTGGGCTTTGAGCTAAGTGAGCGATTTACCACCGGTTATACCTTGGCCTGCTGGCTCACTGGTCAACAGTCTCGCTTAGAACTGATTCAAATTCCCCAGCCGCACCCTGCTCCTGATGCTTTCAACAATGAGCATTATGTGGGCTATTATCACCTGTCGTTTGATGTTCGCGACCGAGAGCTAGATCTGACCAGGTGGTTGGAGCAGTTCCATCGCCGTTTAATGGACAGTGCCGAATTCAAGCTAGATCTAAATGTATTACTGGCTCCGCACCAGCAGATGATCGGCGATCGCACTTACGAAGTGGCATTTATAGCTGATCCTGATGGGCTGCCGATCGAGTTGCTGTGTTAAGGTCAAGCTGACAGTTTTTGGCGCAATAAATCCAGTGCTTGTTTGGCTGACATTTGGCGGATTAACTCTCGATCGAAGTGGGCACTCAATTTATATGGCATGGCACTCACCGTGCCATCGGGGGCGGCTAAACCAATATAGACTAACCCCACTGGTTTCTCGGCGGTACCACCGCCAGGGCCAGCAATGCCGGTGATCCCAATTCCCCAGTCGGTGCCAAGTTGGGTGCAAACTCCTTGTGCCATCTGGGCAGCGACTTGTTCGCTGACTGCTCCTTGGGTCAAAATTATCTGACTATCGACTTGTAGGAGTTTAGTCTTGACTGTGTTGGCATAGGCCAATATCCCCCCCAAAAAATAGGCTGAGCTACCAGGGACATCAGTGATCATCGCTCCTAAGACCCCGCCCGTGCAAGATTCGGCGACGGCCAGAGTTTGACCTTTAGCAATTAAAAGCTGGCCGACTACGCTAGCGAGACTGTCGGTATCTTGGCCGTAAAAATTGCGACCACCGATCGCCATAATTTCGGCAGCCACCGGGTCTATTTTACTGGCTGCTATTTGGGCATTAGTAGATCTAGTCGAGATTCGCAAGCGCACTTCTCCTTTCCCGGCATAGGGAGCCACCATGGGATCAGACATTTGGATAAATCGATCGACTTTTTCGGCCAAGGCCGATTCGGGAATTCCCCAAAACCGTAGGCTGGTGCTAAAAATCTGTTCTTGCCCATAGCCCTGCGCTTTTAAATAAGGAATTGCCGAGTCTTGCCACATTTTGTACATTTCCCGAGGTACTCCCGGAAAAGTCAGCACAATTAATCCCGGTCGGGGCTGCCACATCATGCCAGGAGCGGTGCCGCGCGGATTATTTAATAGCTCGGCTCCCTGGGGTTGCAGGGCTTGGCGACGATTGCTAGCAGTCATTTTGCGCCCAAGCTGGGCATATTTATGTTCAATGTCGGCGACTACCGAGGCATGTTCAATTAACGGGGTTTGAAAAAAATCGGCGATCGTGGCGGTGGTCAAATCATCTGGGGTCGGGCCGAGTCCGCCGGTAAAAATCAAGATTTTGGCTTGCCGATCGATCGCAGTCTGCATTGTTTGCTGAATGCGTCCAGGGTTATCGCCGACTACCGACTGATAATAGTGAGCAATCCCTAAATCAGCCAACTGCTGAGCTAAATATTGAGCATTGCTGTTTAAAATATCGCCTAACAGCAGCTCAGTACCTACACAAATAATCTCTGCCGACATAGACCCACCCGAAACACAGCAGGACTAGTTTAGCTCAAATTTGATGGGAGATTAGCCGTAACCATGGGTCGCCAGAAACTCTAGGCTAATAGCTTCTGCCGCTGAGTTTGTACCTACGCCCAGCAATTTTTCTACGTACTTACTTAAAACATCGCCTTCTAAGTTGACCAGATCTCCGGCGTTCAGATCACTTAAGTTAGTTTCAGCATAAGT
>JANNEH010000182.1:0-15144 GCA_031378405.1 Synechococcales cyanobacterium OTE_75_metabat_409 | reverse complement strand
CCAATTATTATTCAACTCCCAGCCGTTTTAGCATCATAGATCGTGCTCGATCAGCCAAAGAATCATCCAGCTTGGTCAACTGAATATCTTCCCCGTACTTATTTTTAATTGCTGTCTTAATCATCCAATCAGCAATAAATGGATTTTTGGGAATCAACGGCCCATGAGAGTAAGTGGCGATCGCGTTGTGATAAAAAGCCCCTTCTGTTTTATCTTCAGCATTATTGCCAAACCCCTTAATCACTGTACCCAGCGCCTCGGCTTTTGCACCCAAAAAAGTGCGGCCACCATGATTTTCAAAGCCCACAATAATCGGCTTCTGGCCACCTAGCATCTCAGTTAACTCCGCTGCCAAGCGCTTCGCTGTAATTTCAAAGACCACATTGCCAATACAACGCGGCGCATCAATGCCAGGGTGTTTGCTCACCAGATCAATAATATCCATGCCATCGATGCGTTCCCCTTGTCCCGGTTCATAATACTTACCTAACAACTGCGGTGAACCACAGGTGAAAACTCCAGGCGCACCGGCATCCAGCTTGCGGCGAATGGCCTCGGTCTTGGCTCCGGCCAAATCGCGCATCACAATTTCTTGCTGCCGATCTTGGGCACCACCACCGGCAATGATATCTACTTGATCTAGCACCTCTGGGGCAGTCGATTGATCGTAGGGCACGACTTCTACCGCGATGCCCCGCCATTGAGCGCGTTGCTGAATAGCAATCACATTACCTCGATCGCCGTAGGTGCTCATCAGTTGAGGATAGAGCCAGCCGATTTTTAACGAATATTGGGTAGACATAATAACTATAGAATTTTGCGTCCAGTGAGAATTTCCCGTACTTCCAGCATCGCTGAATAAGTCGGAACAATGTGTAGAGTTTCGTTGGCGGGTGAGAGTTCCAGGGCTTTCGCTACCGCCTTAGCCGTATCTGGTTCCACAATTAATTGGCAACCACCACCCACTTGTTCTTTGCTGTATTCCAAGCGCAGCGCCATGTCAAAAACTCGATCGCCACTGACTACAATAATCCCACCTTGGTTCACGAATTTTTCGGTATCCACATCCCAAATCCAAGATACATCAGTGCCATCAGGGGTGCGATCGTTCAAAATCATCAAGGTCACCGAACCACCGCCAGCTTTTTTCACCTGATTCACGGCGCGGATGGTTTCATTCATGCCCACCGGATTTTTGGTGAGCAAAATTCTTACCTTTTTACCTTGATAGACTAGCTCTTCTGCCCGCCCAAAAGCTGCTTGGAAGTTGTTGATCACATCCAGCATTTTCTCGGTTCTGACTCCGATCAACTGGGCAGTGGTAATCGCCGCCAGGGTGTTGTATTTGTTATAGACCCCGATGAGTACCTGTGGCCATTTAGAGCTATCGATCGCCAGGGGCTGCTTGGTGAAATCACATTTGGGGCAGTCAAAATCTCCTTGATGGGACAGGTAAACTCCTTGGTAATCTAAGGCGGTACCGCAGCTTGGGCAATGGATGGAATCTACGGCATGGGGAATTTCGTCTAGGTATAAATCTGGCTCACTCAAGCCAAAATATTTGACTTGTTTGGGGATGGCGGCGTTAGCCAGTTGCTGACCGAGGTGAGTCAAGGCGGGGTCGTCGCCGTTAGAGATTAAAGTTGTCCCGGCGGGAAGGGCAGCAATGGTCTTGGCCCACTTGTAGACGATGGTATCTACCTCACCATAGCGATCAAGCTGATCGCGAAACAGGTTGAGGGTCATGATGTATTTGGGTTGCAGTTGGGGCAACACCAACGGAATCACGTTCTCGTCGATTTCTAAGATGCCAAAATCGGCTTTTAAGATGCCTGTCAGGCTGGTGCGATCGAGCAAGGTGGTAATCAAGCCGTTGACTAAATTAGCTCCGGCTTCGTTGTGGACTACTGTCCAGCCATCTTTTTCCAGCATGGCTCGTAGCAGCAAGGAGGTGGTGGTTTTGCCGTTGGTGCCTGCGACCACGATCACCCCGTGTTTGATCTGCTGCGAGAGCAGGCCCAAAATGCGGGGATGTAAGTTTTTGGCAATTGTGCCGGGCAATACGCTGGCCGCCCCTAGTTTTAGGGTACGAATAACGGCTGTGATTGCTTTGGCGGCAAATACTGCTGCCCCTAACCGGACTCGATCGATCGGACTAATGTTGGCCATGCACCCTCAAAAAACAACCCGCTTCTGGGTCAAACATTATATCCTAGCAGCGGTACTCGTTAATAAAATGCTTTGAGTGGGCAGCAAATCCAAAATCGAATATTTTATTCCCGCGATGGAGGTCTAGTCATGATCGGCATTATTTTAGACTCGTGGCAGCTTATCTATTTTCCCAGAATTCAATGCGGTCTTGGTTTGCTTTGTCGATTTTTGCTTGCCTCAAGTTTTCATTCAAGACTTCGGCAATTTGCTGGCTCATGAAGCTGTTGTGGTTTTTGTTGATGCTCTGGGCTGTTTGCAATAGGCTGATCACTTCTGCGCTTAAACATTTCCACCAAGTATGCTGCTGAGAGGATAGATTGATTCCATAAAGTACATAGTTGGCAAAGTGTTCACAGTTGTTGATGGCAATATTGTATTTGGCGGCTGAGATGAATATATTTATTCGATCCAATTCTTGTGCGGTAACATTAACAAAACCCTTCAATTCAAGTCCACTCGTCCCCCAACCGACACAATCATCGTCACCACTACTTTCGGAGAGATAGTAGTGATCAGCAAAACCAGCAAGTTCATGAATCGGCATCTTGCAAATTTTCAACACATTAGATTCTACAACTACAAACTTCATCAATTATATGTTGCCGTTTATAGAACGTGGCATAGATTCAATCAATCCTCGCAGTACCTTATTGACAGATTCTGGTGTAGTAAAGACTTGTGCGACATCTTCATCTAAAACTTCAGAAGGTATCGGACTCATATTTTTCACGCTCTCGGAGAGTGGCTAAACGGGCACTAATGATACGAATAACAATAGAGCGCTCAATCATCATAAGGCTGAGGGTCAAGAACTTCTAGATCCCCCGGCGAAACCAGCCTAACTCCACCAGTAGGATTATAAGTTGGATCTAAAATCTCAGCAATTACCTGATTACCATGACTACCTAGTTGATACCCACCAAAAACCACACATTCATTGGTGCTTTTTATTTTGAGAATTAGCTTATAAGTTCTTCCAGAAGAAGACGCAGCTTTATATTCTTGTCCTAACATTTTATCCTCCAAATCTTTAAACAAATCAAAGTCTTTTTCATTGCTCAAAAACTTCTCTAGCCAATAAACAGTTTTTTCCACTTGTTGTGGTTGTTCACTGACCTTCCCTGACAAAATATTTATGACATATCTAATACCAAGACGAGGAACCAAATAGCTCAGCCAAGTTTCAATTGCACTGGCATCAGAAGATTCCAGACCTTTTTCTAACAAACAATGAAAATATTTTTTACTTTGAAGTACATTAATAGCCAGCTTCAATGTTCCAGCAACATCTTGCTCCAGCAAAACACAAATCTCCTGAAATCTCTCTTCTTCTGATAAAACCATCAAATCTTGAGATTTTTGCTGACTAAACTGAGTTAAACCTATCATAATTCTTATCCTAATTTATCAATAAGAGAAGAGCCAATAACACTGATTAATCATTTAAAGTTACCTGGCCGAAATTGTGTCACAGGCAGACCAGCAGCGCTGATAAAATCTGGAGAAAGACGATAGTGACCAGACTCATTAGTCCATTTGCGCAAGGTGCCCCGGTTTTTACGCCCTGAAAAATAGAGCCTTCCTGCATAGTCTACCTCTCTACCCATCGCCAGATCAATGTGACCAATCAAGCGACAATCTACCATGGCTCTAACCTTGCGAATAAAAATAGTCCCATCCTGAGTTACAAAGTTATAGGAACCAGAAGCAGTGCGAATTATAGAATTTGGCATTAGCTCTTGCCACTTTCCATCATGGTAAACCAACCTAGATTTTTGAATAAGCTTTGGCAAATCTTCGGGAAATAAGTTGGGAAATTTTTTTGACAGTTTATTACCTCCACTTACAGACTCTCAAAAGACCAACCCAAACTAGAGACGAACAGTGACCTGCTGCCGATCGAGATAACTTTTAATTTCAGCCACAGTCAGCTCACAGTTATGTAACAAAGAAGCCAACAGCGCCGCCTCCGCTCCCCCAGCAGTCACCGCATCATAAATATGCTCACAATTCCCTGCTCCACCCGAAGCAATCACCGGAATCTCGACAGAATCGGCGATCGCCCTAGTTAACGCCAAATCATAGCCCGCCTTAGTGCCATCCGCATCCATACTGGTAATCAACAACTCCCCAGCGCCTCGTCGCACCACATCGATCGCCCAAGTCACCGCATCCAAACCAGTATTCTCCCTGCCACCCTTCACATACACATCCCAACCCACCGAACCATCAGGGTTTTGGCGACGCTTGCAATCGATCGCCACCACAATGCATTGGTTACCAAATCTGTCGCTGGCTCGATCGATCAACTCCGGATCGCGCACCGCTGCCGAATTCAAGCTCACCTTATCGGCTCCTGCCCGCAACAAAGTTTTAATATCATCCACCGATTGAATACCACCACCTACGGTTAAGGGAATAAAGACTTCTTCGGCGGTACGATAGACCACATCTACGATCGTCTGGCGTTGCTCATAGCTAGCCGTGATATCTAAAAACACCAACTCATCGGCACCAGCAGCATTATAGGTTTTCGCCAACTCCACCGGATCTCCAGCATCCCGCAAGCCAACAAAGTTGACCCCCTTGACTACTCGGCCAGCTTTCACATCCAAACAAGGTAAAATTCTTTTAGCTAACATAATTTTTATATCGAAGTTGGTAAATATTTTTCAGAATTAACAGATCAGCTAGCAACAAGAAATAAACTAGCTGAAACCTGAAAGTATTCACCAAGAACTTTAGCTTGAACTTGATTGATCAAGCATTTACCACCAACAATTTCAGATACAACTTCAGCAGGACCGATTTTTCCAACTAAATCGCCTTCTTTAGTATGACTATACTCCATTAAGTGGAGAAGAGCCGCATGAGGGGTGACAGCACCCATAGGATAATGCTTATTTTCATAATCCTCAATCAAGGTCACAATCAACGCCAAAAATCTTGACTCCTCACTGCTTAAATTATGTTTAGCCACCAGAGGTTCAGCGATCAATAAAGCTCGATCGTACTCCGCCTCAGTATTAATAACTTGAGGTACAAAATCCGTCAACAAATTTATGTATCGATCTTGATCAAAAGTAATCGTCATTTTTCCAAGAGTCCTTATCGTAATCAGCATGAGTCAAGAAGTACTTGTAATAGATAGTTTGATTGACGTAGTTAATATCTACAATCAGACGATATTTATTACCTTTAATATTGAAAACCGTAAAGTTTCCAACGGCTTCAGCATCGCGATATAATTGTTTGACCTCCTCAAGATTTTGCCAAGACATGCTTTTGACAACTTTGTACCACTCTTCAATAACTGTCAATGTATCTGGATATCTAGACGCATCTGAGCGCAAATTTCTAATGGCAATCAAATGCATACGAAAAAGAAACCAATATTAGTCAATTTTGATGGGAGCATATAAATTATAGCCGATCATCTTCCAGCAGAATATACACAGCCTCAAATATCAACCAGGCAGGACTAGCTTCGGGCAACTGAGTTAAGGAATCAAATTTTAGCTTGGTAATTTTGCCAGCCTTGAGCTTTTGATACTCTTGCAATTCTTATTTATAATCAACTCTGCACAAGATTGAGCAGAGCGATCAAGTAAAATAAAAAAATCCCAAGACAACCACTGGAAAAATGTCCACAGCAGTTAAACAGATAGAATCAGCAATCCTCAAACTCTCACCACAAGAGTTAACTCAGCTTACAGAATGGGTTCTAGACTTAGATGAGCAGCAATGGGACAAACAAATCGAAAGTGATGCTGCCGCTGGCAAACTAGACTTTCTTGCCAAAGAAGCATTCTTCTACGCTGAGGTTTTAATTTAGTGATGAGAGAAAATATCGCCGTATTGCAAAATATCCAGCGAAACCATAGTAGGTAAAGCTGCAAAGCATTGCTTTGCCAACTCCCAACGGTCTTCGCGCTGAAGCATTACAGTCAGCTTATCCTTCACACTGATCAAATAGCGAACATCATTAGCTGCATAGCTTAACTGCGCCTCGGACAGATTTGCCGCATTCCCCCAGTCAGAAGACTGGGAAGATTTATCTAACTCCACACCTTCGAGCTGAAATACCAAATCCTTCAAGCCATGTTTGGAAGAATAAGTGCGAATGAGCTTACTGGCAATCTTGGTACAAAAAATTGGCTGGGTTTCAATACCCAACCGATGGCGGAGTTGCGCCACATCGAAGCGGGCAAAATGAAATACTTTAGTAATTTGGGGCGCAGTCATCAACTGCGCCAATAAGGGAGCCTCGGTCTGGTCTTTGGCAATCCGGATGATAGTAACGAGTCCGGGAGCACAAAGTTGTACTAGGCAAAGCCGATCGCGTTGATAATTTAAGCCCATGGTCTCGGTATCTACGGCTACTGACGATGCTTGTAGATACTTGTCTAGCAACGTAGCATCTAAATCTCGATCGCACACCTGAAAATCTTCGTTCATCACTGGCTACCCAAAGGAGTTATCTAAAACAAGATATCATCCTAGATTCCAGAGAAAAATATTTATGAGCCAGAGATTAGCCAAACCAGTGAGAATGCTTGGGGGATTTTTCGGCATGTTGGATAATGATGTAGCCCACATAGCTCAAACCCATCAAAATCAAGCAAGAATACAGGTAAGCATTGAAGACAATGCGGACAGTCGTAGCAATAGACAGTTCTTGAAACATCATACGGGTTAACCTAGGATTGCTAGATTTAATAGAATGAAGGTCGATTACTCGATCTTGTTACTTATTACAGACATTCGCCTGTGATTTCCGACAGCCCTGGTTAAAAATAGTTCCGAAACTCTTTTTCCAACCTCACTGCTAAATTGTACCCTTGATTGCAAAAAAATACTTAACATTTTCTTTATTATGTTCTTTTTGTTCTCCTGAAGTATTGAAACGCTTATTTTACAGCTCAATAATTAAATAGCTTACTATCTTAATAATGCAAACAGTTGAAACTGCTACACCTCAAGAACTTCAGTCGCTAGTTATCGCTAAACTGCGCGACAGTCTGCGCTTGGGTCAACAAGCACTCAGCGACTGGCAACAGGGTGAACTGGCAGTTTCGGCAGTCCCAGGAGCGGGAAAATCTCACAGTATGGCAGTGGCTGCGGCGATTACCATCGCTCGGGAGAAGCTGCACCAAAAGCGGAAGCTCATTATTGTGACCCTCACCAGGTCAGCAGCAGCCCATATCAAAAAGAAAATCGATGAACGGCTGCGAGATCTGGGCTTACCGCCCGCAGGTTATAGCGTCAGCACTATTCATAGCTTGGCTTGGAGTATCGCGAACAGCCATCCGCAGTTGTCATTGGTGGATACCAATGATCGCACAGTCATTACCCCCCAACCCAATCACAAACTAGTTAGGACAGCCGTAGAGCGTTGGCTACCAAAAAATCCCGATCGATACCGGGATCTCTTGGCTGGGATGGGCTTTGATGGGGAAGAAACCGAAAGAATGCGCCGTCAGTCGGCAATTAGAAGCGATTTATTACCGAACCTGACTTTAGTGGCAGTGAGTGAAGCCAAAAGCTCGGGAATTTCGCCCGCAGAGCTGCGGGAAATAGCAGCAAAAAGTCCTGATGAATACCATATTTTAGATATTTGCGCTGGTCTGTATGAGGAATATCAAAACCTCTTGCCAGAAATGCGTTACTTAGATCACGATGAAATGATTTTAGGAGCTTTGCGGGTTTTACAGAACCCAGCAGCGCGCAAACAATGGCAAAGCCAAGTATATGGCGTATTTGAAGACGAAGCCCAAGATTCTAGCCCCTTGCAATTTCGGCTATTGCGATTATTAGCCGGAGGCCAAGAGCCGCAAAGTACCGATTTAACCAACAGTGCCAACCTGATTCGAGTTGGCGACCCCAACCAATCGATCAACTCTAGCTACACCTCTGCCGACCCCACCGATTTTCGAGATTTTTGTGATCGATGTGCCGCCAGTAACAATTTGGCCAGCATGACCCAAGCCGGTCGCAGCGCCCCCGAAATTATCGCAGCGGCTAACTACATATTGCATTGGGGCAATCGATTCTTACAACCCGAAGCCACCAAAGAAGAACTGGGCACAGTGTTTTGGGCACAAGATATTCAGGCAGTAGAAGTTGATGACCCCCAGCCCAACCCAATCGCCATTGATCAAGGCATCGAAATTCAGCGCCCCCAGACCATCTTTCAGTCGATCGAACAAATCGGCGAGCGGATTATTGGTTTATATGACCAAAATCCCGATTTAAGCATGGCTATTTTGGTCAGGGACAATCGCCAAGCCAAATTTGTCCGGGATAAATTGGGTGAAATGTTGAAAGGTCGATCGGAAATTAAAATTAATTCGGCCAGCAGCGGCGATCGAGCCTCCCAAATTCCCCAAGACATGCTGCATTTATTGCAGTTCATCGCCCGCCCCCATTCGCCGGACAATCTTAAAAAAGCCTTGGATGTGTTGCTAGAACGCAAACTGATTGGGGCACAAGACACCAACATTTTGGCGATTTTACCAGAGAGATTTTTGTATCCACATCAAAATGATCCAATCATTCCGCCCAGCGCGGTGCTAGCCCAGACCTATTGTCGGGAACTAATTGGTGCCCGCACCAACCTGCCTCACTTTCAGCTCATTAGCTACCTGGCCGATAAATTGGAGTATCAGGCGATGGAGCTAGCCACCGCTGACAAGCTAGCGGAGCTAGTAGCGAAACAGACTTTTGGCAATAATTCATTAGAAGCCAGCATCACCGCTCTGCAAGAAACCGTGCTATCTGAAAGATTTGCCAATATCGAGGAAGAAGGCGAAGAATCTTATACCGCCACCGGCCAGGTGACTATTTTGACTATGCATAAATCGAAGGGACTAGATTGGGATGTGGTATTTCTGCCGTTTCTGAGCGAAGACATTATTCCGGGCACAGCTTGGATACCCACCAGCCAGCAGTTTTTGGGGGAATTCAATATCTGCGAAGTCGCCCGCACCAAAATCCGTGCCCATGCCCATGGCAAAGAAATGCCCTCGGCGATCGAAGCTTATAACCAAGCCAAGTTTCTCAAAAGTGCTGAGGCCATGCGGCTGCTGTATGTGGCGATGACCAGAGCCAAGAGATTATTGTGGATGGCCGCAGAGCGCGAGGCTCCGTTTAGTTGGAGCAGCTTTGACCACACCAATAGTCGATTTCCCTCCGGGAACGCTACGCGAACGAAGCTCAGTACCAAAGCACCATCTCCGGCTATTTTGGCGTTGGAAAGGTGGCGACGCTAGGATCGTTGTTTTTTGATTTTGGCGGCTATTTCGGCTATTTCGGAGGATTGCTGTTGGCGATTTTGTGTTAAACTATCTCGGTAGTCAAGCACATCTTCAAAGCAGATCCGCCGATGGCTACCGACATACTGATAGGGAATAATTTTTTCATCCAATAGTTTGTAGATGTAGGGACGAGAACAACCCAAAAATACGGCAGCATCGTTGCAGCTCAGATATTTCACTTGTGGCACGATCGACACGGCCTGCCCTCGGCTCAGAATATTCACTAAGTAATGCAAAGCATTTTGCAGTGTTGGTGGGAGAGCTAGGATTTCGCCTTGGGCGTTAATGAGTTGCACTGGCCCAGTAGCCAAGGCCATCCGAAGTTTTTGCAGAGTTGGATCGTTTTTTTCGGGTGTAAAAACCGCTGATAGCAGCCTTTTCATAGATTTCCTTCAGAAGATCAAGAATATAGGTTTTCCGGTGGAGCAAAATAACTGTAATAAGTGTAAAGCTTTTCTATCACTTGGACAATAACTCATGAGAAATAAGTGTAATAAGTGAAAATCAGTTTCAGCACCTAGATTATTTTATAAAATAGTAAAACTGTCATAAGTGCAGTGATGTTCCAACACTTGGACAGATCACTAAGTGCTGACTTTCGCAGAGGATTGGTCGATCGCACGTAAAAGCCTTATTTAGAGCCATTCAGAGGCAGTGATATCACAGAACTCTTTCAATGCTTGCTGGTATTTAGGGAATACTACTAGAGACAGTAGGGAATTTTGCTGCGTCGATCGAGTTCCAACTATTGCCCCCAGTAAAAATAAAAAGATCGACTGGCACCAAGTAATCACATTGGCAATGAATTCGATAGTACTAATCACAAGTCGATCGCCTGCACCACTGAATATCAACAGAATTCTCAGGATGATCTGGGTGTCAAAAACCATTGGGGGCGGGTTTTTATATTTGGTTGAATGTGGGTTTTTTGTGGGCGGATAAACCCGCCCCTACGTTATGGATGCTGGTTTTTGTGTCTGCCCCCGCCCTATTCATTGCATCGATCGCCAAACATGTCCGCAGGTCGCGAAGCGCTCCGTTCCAACTGCGATTAATGTTGTGGATGATTTTTGGTGACTGCCGATTTTTCAAAATCCAGATTTTGCGAATTTTAGATATATATCAAAAAAACAACTTTTGCAGTTTTCAGTGAATTGCTCAGATTCAGATCTGCTCTCTAGATGATCAAGGCACTGTGATATCCAGCAGGACAATATACAAATCAAGACTTTTTTAATACTATAAATATAAGTATTGATATCTTAAAAGTATCAACATCATTTTAAATACAAAAATACTATTAGAGTAGTTATGGAACTCAGGCATCTAAAATACTTTATTGTTGTCGCAGAAGAATTAAATTTCAGGCGGGCTGCCGAGAGACTAGGAATAGCTCAACCGCCTTTGAGCAAACAGATTCGGGACTTGGAACTAGAACTGGAAGCGAAACTTTTTGAGCGCAATCAAAAGCGAGTGCTGTTAACGAAGGCCGGAAAAGTATTCTTGCAAGAGGTGCGGTTGGTGATGGCTCAGGTAGATTTGGCTGTGACCAGAACTCGACTAGCTCATCAGGGCGGGGCAGCGAAAATATTGATCGGCTTTAGCGCCCCCGCTCAGCAGCTTTTGGGTAAGGTGCTAGAAGCACTGAAAAATATTACACCAGAATTGGAGGTGTCGCTGCAAGAACTCACTGGTGCAGAACAATTATCAGCCCTCAAAAACGATCGGTTAGATTTAGGGCTGGGATATTTACCAGACTTAATGTTGGTGAATAAAAGTGGTTTGGCGGTTAAAGCCATTCAACGAGAAAAGTTTTGCTTGGCTGTACCAGAGACCTATTCCGGAATCGGGGTGAATATTGAAAATATGCCTCCTTCAGCAACAGCACAAATATCAAAATCATCGATCGCTAAAAAAATTCAGTCGCCCCCTCTAGGAGAGAGTTCAAGGGTTTATGAGTCTGGCAAACAAACAGCAGAGCAAGAGAAAAATAATTCAGCAAAAAATCATGTAATTAAGCTGTCGATCGACATTCTAAAAACGGAAACTTTGATTTTGGCGAAAGAGCAATGGGGGGACTATGCCGAAATAAGGCTGTGGGAGGTTTTACACAAAGTAGCTATAAAACCGCTGAAGATCCAAGAAGTTTTAAAAATGGAGACTGCTTTATCTTTAGTTGCTCAAAATCGTGGTGTAACTCTGATAACCTCTGCTTTCAGGGATTTTCAGAGATCGGGAGTGTCTTATGTAGATCTAATGGAACCTATTACTGAACTACAGATTGGCATAATGTGGAGAGTAAATAGTCGTTTGGGTTGTTTGGAGGAATTGGTGAATTTAATTAATCCAGAGAATATGGAGAAAGTTTAGGCTTTTAATTTTTTTTTAGATACGATGGATTATTTTCTAAAGATCTTGAAAAAAGAAATTTACTAAAAATTCTAAATTTGAAAAAATTGATATATAGATAATTTCTAAGATTTTAACTTTTTGATTTAATCCTAAAATCCAAAAACAATAATTTATATTCTCCCAATTTTTAAAACTAAATAATGTTAGATCCAAAAAAAATCCGAGTAATTTGAATTGCAATATATTTTGTCCCATACTCTCCCTGAGCCTAATTTTCCCTAGATTCCAACCTTACTTACCCCACGGCTCAAATCAAAATTTTCTACGTCCTATAATAAAACTTCTACTTTTCCCTGGAGTCATACATGAAACTTTTCCCATTCTCGCTTTGCTTAACCACTCTAGCTTCCATAGCTGGAGCCAATATTTTCACTGCTAACTCTGCCCAAGCCCAATTGCTGCCTGAACCATGGGTAACTGTTGGTACGAAAGATTCTTCTATTAGTTACAGTGCTGGGGTCAGAATCTTTGATCTGGGTGCAGAGATTGGTACAGCTCCCCAAGGTGCTACCGGTGTAGATGTACTTAAGTTTTTTAGTCTGCCGGTGGTTTCTCCTTATGTGGGTGTTGGTCTTTATTCTGGTAAAGAATCGATCGCTTATTCCGGTGGTGTCCAAGTTGCTCCTCCTGGAAATATCTTTTATGGTGTTGGATATCACTCCCTACGTGGCGTTAATGGCCAAATAGGTGTTCGTTTCTAATTCTTTGATCAAATCATGCTTTTATCTCCCGATCAGCGCTCCAAAATGGATTTGACCGATGATGCGCTGTTCTACAGTGAGCCACGGTTTGTCACTCATGTAGATATGGCTTTTATTCAGCGCTTGACTGCTTTGTATCGTCAGGTGCTGCAACCAGATACCAAAATTCTGGACTTGATGAGTAGCTGGGTTTCACATTTGCCTGAAGATGTGCAATTCTCTGAAATCGTTGGTCATGGTTTAAACGAAGCTGAACTAGCTCGAAATCCCCGTCTCGATCGATACTTCGTCCAGAACCTGAATCAAGACCTCAAGCTGCCCTGTGCGGATGGTGAGTTTGCTGCTGTGCTCAATACGGTATCAGTGCAATACCTCCAATTCCCCGATGCTATCTTTGCTGAAATTTTGCGGGTGCTGCAACCTGGTGGGGTGGCGATTATCAGTTTCTCGAATCGGATGTTTCCCCATAAAGCAATTAATGCTTGGCGGGATGGCAGCGATGAGCAGCATCTGGAGTTGGTCTCTAGTTACTTTCGATCAACTCCGGGTTTTGGGGAACCGAAGGTGGTGGCGCATCGAGGCAGTGGGATGTTGCCTTGGTTAAATCTCACTGATCCTTTTTATGCGGTGATGGCTAAGAAGGTTTAACTCCGGCAATTTCTAAATAAAAAGCCCTCTAGTATTAGAGGGCTTTTTGTCGAATCTGAAACTAACGAGTAAATCACTTCACAATTGATTCACATTCCAGAATCTGTGAACAAACGCTGCGACAAGATATGGGCTTATCACAGTAAGCTTTAAATAGTTAAAACTAGGTATTTAATAAAATAGTAATTTATGGTTGAGCTGGGGGTAAATAAAGCTTGCTAGGTACAAAACGATATCCTCGATCGCTTTCTACCCTAGTCATCAAATCTTTACTTTCAAGTTGTTTTGCGTGTAAGTGTGTAGTCATTCTGCAAGGCATAGTCCCAAATGAGGCGATCATCATCTTGATCAATTTGTAATGGAAAGACGTGTTGAGAATTAGGATAGAGATCGGCAAGGATAAGAACTAGGCGAGGTGAAAGATTATGGTTAAAAAGCAATTTCATGCTGCGATCGTGAGGGTAAGCTGTTCCCGATCGGCAGCGTAGCTAAGGCAGGCAAGAATATCAGCAGCGGTGAGGTAAGGAAAGTCTTGTAGAATTTCATCTTGGGTCATACCAGATGCTAGATAGGACAAGACATCGTAGACTGTTATTCGCATCCTCCGAATGCAAGGTTTTCCGCCACGTTTTCCAGGTTCCATGGTTACGATATTTTGGTAACTCATTGGTATTCAAGTTGCAACAATAAATTCATTTTAATGCAACGTCTCCTTTCAATTCGATCAATCTTATAGATGACCAAGCAGTATAACGTTGCCCATCACCCGCCGTAGATAACTTCTGCATCATAACCGATCGACTTTCGTCCGTTGGTGTGCATGGGCGTTGTTATGCCGTGATTTTCGTCAGCACATTATAATAAAGCAAGCAACGATAAATTTTCATCTTCATAAAATAATTTAATCGCGCTAAATTCCTGGCGCAGTAAACTTTCAACCTCTAATGTTGAACAATTTCCTAATCTAAGCCAAACAACTTTTGGTGGATTTCCAAAGACTAAGCTCAAGTCGTGCATATCTGCATCTTTCGAGACAATCATCAAATCATTGTCTTTTGCATAATCCCAAACTATTGGGTCAATTGTTGCTTTCATTCCCACATCTCGAACATGAAGTGAGTTTGGGAAAAGATCGCTCAAACGATTCGGTAATTTAGGCGACAGGTTTTCGTCAAAAAGTAGTTTCATGCGGATAATGGCGTAGCCATAAACCGACGCTCACGATCGGCAGCATAAGCAATGCAGGCTTTTAAATCTTCTCGCGTCAGATCGGGAAAATCGTCAAGAATTTCTGCTTCAGTCATCTCAGAGGCTAGGTACTCAAGTACTTCATAGACAGTAATCCGCAATCCACGGACACAAGGCTTCCCACCGCGCTTCTCAGGCTCAATTGTAATAATGTCTCGGTAGTTCATAGATTTTCACGATCCTTAGTTGCCATCATTCGTATATTTTACCGAAATAAAGAAACGCAGCAAACATCTCCTAACTTTTTACTCTGAATACCGTCACTGGTTGCGCGATTAAGCAGTCGAGTGCAGCGAATTAAGAAACTGGGACAATTAGCTACGGCTCTTTCTCCATGAAGCAAAATTCTGGCGTTGTGTTAGTAACCATAAAACCAAGCCGTTCATAAAAACTTTTTGCTGGATTGACTGCCATGACGCACAGACGAACTGGAATCTTGAATTTCGCGGCCTCGAACATCAGGCTTTTAATCAAGACTGTCCCAATCCCCACTTGCTGATATTCTGGCAAAAGATAAATCTGCTCAATTCTGAAGACCGATCAATTCTAAACGCTAGCTGGTTCGCTACCAAATCACTTGCACCACCTGGAATCTTAGCAGCATAACG